>JBEPUZ010000121.1:0-13437 GCA_041691275.1 Actinomycetota bacterium
CCCCCCCCCCCCCCCCCTTTTTTTTTTCAAGCTGATGACGTCATACGCGATAGGAGTCCGTCTGGTTGGGGCGGATTTGTGTATAAGAGACAGGGCTAAAGCGTACCGGCGCGGTGCGCCGCGCCGACCACAAGGGAACGGGGTCGAGCGACGCGGGAAGCGCGTCGACGTCGAGGTACGCAAGGAACAGCTTGGGCGCGAACTCGCGCGCCGAAGCCCGCTCGTGCGCGCCGAGCCGGCGGTGCCGAACCGTGCCCGTGTACATGCCGATCGACGAACCGGGCCCGCGCGTCGGGATCAAGCGCGTGCGGGGGCGCACGGTCATGGTCATCGGGCTGCGCCGATCGCGGTCGCGACCTCGAGACCGCTCTGCACGCCGTCTTCGTGGAAGCCGTAGCCCCAGTAGGCACCGGCGTAGTAGATGCCGCGCGTGCCCTGGATCTCGTGACGCCGGCGCTGCGCCGACATCGCGGCGACGTCGAAGACCGGATGTTGGTACTCGATCTCCGCGAGCACATGGCGGTCGTCGATCTCGTCCCGACGGTTGAGCGTGACCAGCAACGGTCGGGTGCTCTCGATCGACTGCAGCCGGTTCATCCAATACGTGACGGTCGACCGTCCCCCACCGCGGCCGACGGCGTAGTTCCAACTCGCTCGCGCCCGGGCGTTCGCCGGCAGCATCCGCGCGTCGGTGTGCAGTGTCGCGGTATTGGGTTGGTAGGAGATCGCGCCGAGAATCGAGCGCTCGGCCGGCGTCGCCGCGCCCAAGAGGCGCAGCGCCTGGTCGCTGTGCGTCGCGACGACTACGCGGTCGAACGTCTCGGGGCCGCGCTCGGTGAGCAACTCCACGACGGGTTCGCCTGCGGGCGTCGGCCGCTCGACGATCTTCTGCACCGGCGCGGCGAGCCGGATGCGATGGGCGAAGGGCGCGACCAAGGCTTCGACGTAGCACCGGGAGCCGCCCGTCACCGTCCGCCACTGCGGGCGTGCCCGCATCGCCAACAGTCCGTGGTTCTCCATGAACCGTGCGTAGGCGCGTATCGGAAAGTCGGTGAACGACTCGGGATCCGCCGACCAGATCGACGCGCCGAACGGCACGAGAAAACTACGGACGAACGCACGCGAATACCTGCCTCGTTCGACGAACTCCGCAATCGACTCGTCGCCCGGATCCGTCATTGCCGACAGCCGATCCGGGCCCGACCATCGGGGCTCGTTTCGAACGAGTGCACGCGCGGCGCGATTGAAACGGACGATGTCGGCGAAGAGACGCAGCGCGCGCGGGTTCACGGCATTGCGCCGCTGGGCGAAGATCGAGTTGAGGTTCGACGCGCGGTACTCGAAACCCGTCTCAGCGTCGGACACGCCGAAGCTCATCTCGCTCGGCTGGGTGTCGACGCCGAGCTCGTCGAGGAGCCCGACGAAGCCGGGATAGTTGCGCTCGTTGTAGACGATGAAACCGGTGTCGACCGCGTGCTCCACGCCGTCGACATCCACATCGATCGTGTTGGCGTGACCACCCACACGCGCGTCGGCTTCGAACACGGTGAGGTCGTGGTCGGCGCCGAGCTGACGCGCGGCGACAAGGCCGGCGATACCCGTTCCGACGATCGCGATCTTCACGCCGGAACGCCCCGATCCCCCGCGAGCCCGGATTCTTTGACGCACCAGTCCCACAACTTCTCGGCGTCGGCGGCCGCGGTGCGCGTCCACGGGAGAGGACTCGTCGCGCGCGGGCGCCGGTCGAGCCAGAAACCTCCGTTGTCCCCAGTCGGTTCCGAGCCGCTCGCGAGCCAGACGATCGTGTCGGCGCCTTCGGCCGGAGTCCGCAGCAACGGCCCCATGATCGAGTGAAAGCGCGGCAGCGACGCCTGTACGCCGGGCGTGTCGGCCCAACCCGGATGCATCGCGTGGAAGGTGACCCCGGCCGCCTCGGTTCGGGTCGGCCAGAGTGCGTTCAAGACCACCTGCGCACGCTTCGCGTTCGCGTAGGTACGGGAGCCATTGAACGGCGCGCGCGGCACGACCAAACCGGGCAGATCCAGCGCTTGGGTGTACATGCCGCCCGATGACACTGTCACCACGCGCGCACCGGCGGTGCCGCGCAGGAGCGGCAGCAACAGCGTCGTGAGCAGGAACGGCGCGACCACGTGCACCTGTGCGGTGAGCTCGATGCCGTCGCGGGTGTACCGGAGCTCGTGCGTGAGCGCACCGGCGTTGTGGACGAGCGCGTCGAGGCGCGATGCCTGATCGGTCACGCGTTCCGCGCACTCGCGCACGTCGTCGAGGGATGCCAGGTCGGCGACGATCACCGACACGCTCGCACCAGGTGTCGCGTCGATAATGCGGTCGCGCGCGTCGTCGGTGCGGTCGGCGTCGCGCCCGACGATCCACAGCGTCGCGCCGCGACGGGCCAACGCGTCGGCCGCCGCAAAGCCGAGACCTCCGGTCGCACCTGTGACGAGAACGACCTGTCCCCCGAGATCGGGCGCCGGTTGCGCGTCCCAGTGGAACAGCGAACGGCGCGCCTCGTAGCCGAGTCGACTGAAGCCGCCGACGACGGTGACCTCCAACGCGGCGTCGGCCGCGCGCCGGGCGAGATCGAGAACGGTCACGACGGCGCTCCCAACGACGGCGGAACCTGGTTCAGGCGCTCCCGAAGACCCGCCGCGGCCCGATCGCCGATGCGCCGGAACAGGAGCCCGAGCAACGGACCTGCGATCCGGAGCGGACCCTTCGCCTCGAGCACCGCGTCGTAGACGACGAGGGCTCCCGGGCCGTCGGCCTCTGGTGCTTCCGTGACGACGATGGTGTCGGTCGAACGGAAGGTCGGGGCGTCGGCCGTCAACACGATGCGCCGGGGCGCGTCGAACACGGTGATCTCGTAGACGAGCGGGAGCGTGCGGCCGAAGAACGTCGCGTCGAGCCGGAAACGCGACCCGATCCCGACCGGCTCGGGCGTGAGCATCGCGCCCGCCGAGACTCCGGGATCCCAGTCGGCAGCCCGGTCGAACCGACTCAGGTAGGTGAAGACGAACCGGGCATCGGCCCGGGTCTGAATGCTCGCTTGATAACCGGCCACAGGGGGTCCTTTCGCTGGAGCGTAGTTTAGCACTAAACTGCCGACTCTTCTATGGAAGCCATTCGGACCAACCCCATGACGTCCGCTCGATGACGGTCGCGATCGTCGTCTTCACCCGTGATCTCCGGACCCGGGACAACCCGGCGCTCGCCGCCGGATGCCGAGCCGACCTCCTCGTCCCTCTCTTCGTTGTCGACGACCCCCTCGTATGGGATCTCCGGTTCGGAGCGAATCGGCTGCAGTTCCTCCTCGACTCACTTGTCGACCTCGACGACGGTCTGCGGCGGTTGGGCGGCGCACTCGTCGTCCGCCGGGGCGCATGGGTCGACGAGGTCGTGAAGGCGGTCGCGCATACCGGTGCCGACGTCGTGCACCTCGCCGACGACGTTTCCGGATTCGCGCGCACACGACTCGAGCAGCTGCGGGCGCGCGCGGCCGAGAAGGGATTCGCCGTCGTCACGCACCCGGGCGTGACGATCGTGCCCGCGGGCGAGCTGCAGACCGGTTCGCACACCTCGTATCAGGTGTTCACGCCGTTCTACCGACGCTGGAAGGCTGCGCTCTGGCGTCGCGCGATCGCGCCACCGAAGTCGATCACCATGCCCGAGGGCATCGGTCGGGGGAGCATCCCGAAGCTGACCGATCTGACCGATCAGGTACCCGGGCCCGACGTCGCTCGCGGCGGCGAGACGCTCGCGCTCGCGCGACTCAGATCCTGGGCAACCAGCGGTCTCGCGCACTACGCCGACAACCACAACGCACTCGCGGCCGATGCCACGTCACACGCTTCGGCGTATCTCCATTTCGGCTGCCTCTCACCGCTCGAGGTCGCGACGCGGTTCCGGGACCGGCCCGGCGGCGAGGCGTACATACGACAACTCTGTTGGCGCGACTTCTTCCATCAGCTGCTCGCTTCACGACCTGAGCTCGCGTGGGAGGACCTTCGCGCGCGCGGGCGCCCGACGGGCCGTGCCGATGCCGCTTTCGACGCGTGGCGCGCGGGCGAGACGGGCTATCCGTTGGTCGACGCCGGGATGCGTCAGCTCCAGCGCGAGGGCTTCATGCACAACCGCGCACGCATGGTCGTTGCGTCGTTCCTGACCAAGGATCTCGACGCCCCGTGGCAGTTGGGTGCGCGCCACTTCATGCAACATCTCGTCGATGGCGACGTCGCGAACAACCAGCTGAACTGGCAGTGGGTCGGGGGCACCGGAACCGACGCGAATCCGCACCGCGTGTTCAATCCGATCCGGCAGTCGGAGCGGTTCGACGCCGACGGTGCGTACATCCGCCGGTACGTCACCGAGCTCACCGACGTCGCTGAAGAAACCATCCATGATCCGCCCGACGACGAGCGCCTCCGCGTCGGCTATCCCCGCAAGCTCGTGGAGCACGCCGAGGCGATCGGCGCGTACCGGGCCCGCCTCACCTGAGGTGGGGGTCAGCCGGAAAGCGCGCCGCGCCGCAGCGCGACCGCGCTGGCCACGACCCACACGTCGCCCGCGGTGAGACCGACGCGCTGGAAGAGACCTTCGAACGAACCGATGAGCGTGAGACCGAGGGACATCGCGCACCCGAATCCGGCGACCGCCGCGAGCAACGCCAGTGATCGGGCGCCGACTCGACGGAGAAAGACCGCGCCGATCAGCGCCGTCGCCGCGAGCGTCACGTAGCCGGTGCCAGCGAACACGCCGTGCAGACGATCGACCGTCGCCGAATGATGCAGCGGGAACGCCGCCACCCCGATGGTGGCGAGGCCCGAGACCGCTGCGGTGACCCACGCCGGACCGACCGGCGCGCCTCGTAGCGCGAGTGCGTACGAGCACATCCCGATCGCGAAGACGACGAACGCAGTCGACATGGCGATGCGGGTAGACGCGTGTACGGCCGCGAGCTCGCTGATGGGATCGTGCAACGGCGAGTACCTCGCCTTCACCAGTCCCGCGATCGCCCAGGTCCCGACGAACACGATCGGTCCGATCACGCCGCCGAGCGCCGCCCGGTCCGACGTCGCCCGTCGCACTGCGGAGGTCACGACCGCAACCTACCGGCGTTCTACCGGCGTTGTGGAAGGATCACGTGAAGAGGCTCGGCACGGGATTGCGGGCGCCGAGGATCGCCTCGACGTCGACGGCGGGATCAAGCCATTCGAGCAAGGCGGCGTCGTAGTCGCGGTAGTCGACGGTCACGACGAGATTGCCGTTGGGGTCGAGCTTGGTGAGCGACGGCGGTTCGCCGTGGCGGCCGCCCCGCACCGGCGCACCGAGCACGAAGTGCGCAGCCGCGGTCCCGTGATCGGTGCCGGCGCCGTTCTCGGCGGCGCGGCGTCCGAACTCCGACATGCTCGCCAGCACGACTCGATCGGTTGCACCCACGTCCTCGAGCGTCTTCAGGTATTTCGCGATCGCACCGTCGAGCTCGGTCATGAGCGCGGGATGCCGTTGCGCCTCGTCGGCGTGAGTGTCGTAATCGCCGTCGACGTGCACGTGGATGACCCGAGGGTGGTCGGGCGAGCCCGCGAGCCGCGCCGCCAGATCGAGCGCATCGGCAAGGGCTTTGTTCGAATCCGAGGCGTCGTTCGTCGGATCGGTATTCGTCGGCACGCCGGCCGACGCGGTCCCGAGATCTCGTGCGATTCGTACACGCGCGTCGAGGGTCTCCGCGATCGCGCGCTGCATGACCCCGAGCAGATCTGCCGCCGGTTGCGCGGGCACGAGATCGGCCCACGCCGCGAGCAGCGCGTCGCGCACGTCGGCGTCGATGCGCGCCGGCTGGAGCCCGCGCGCGTCGCTGATCGCGGTGGAGAACGACGTCGCGCCGCTCAGCACCGGCGACGGCCCCGGCCCGATCGCGATGCCGGCGATGGGGTCCCCCAATCCCACGGCCCGGTCGAGATAACGCCCGATCCATCCCGTCGTTTCGTGGAAGTCGGGGTCCGCGGTCCACCAGCGCTGCAGGGACGCGAAGTGCGAGAGGTTCGGGTTCGGGACCCCCACACCTTCGATGATCGCGAGCCGGCCCGCCTTGTACTGCGCGGCCATCGTCGTGAGCTTCGGCGACAGACCGATCGCACTGTCGAGCGCGATTGGATCGGTCACGCCGAGGGTCGGTCGCAACGCGCGGTACGCGGCGTCCGTCGGCACCACCATGTTCAACGCATCGTTTCCACCGGCGAGCTCGAGCAGGATCAACGTGCGCGGTGGCGCGGCCCCACCGCTCGTCGTCGACGGTCGCGAACCGGCGACCGACTTCGCCGATGGCGAGCCGTGCCCGGTCCACGTCGTGATGCCGTAACCGCCCGCGGCAACTACGGCTCCGGTCACGCCGAGCCCCGCAAGGAACTCCCGTCGAGAGATGCGGCGCTGCGTCATCGGAGGCAGAACTCCGGCGAACCGAGCGCGAGGAGGGTGCGCCGGTGGGCGTCGGTCGTGCGCTCGACCACCTCACGTGTCGTGCTCGACGCGTCGAACACGCCGAAGCGCGCGAGCACGTCTGCGGGCGGGCCGGGAACGGTCTCCCCGACCGCGAACGCGAGGTCGAAGCTGTGCAACAGCTGCTGCGGGCCGTACAGCGCGGGACCGGCGGGATATCCGGCCGGGTTCGGGGCGAAGAACGGGAGATATCCGAGCGTGCGCAGCGCGGTGAGCGCCGGACCCACCTTCACCTTCGCGGTCCCGGTCGCCTGGGCCAGGCCGACCAGCTTCTCCAGCGGCGACCGCGCGATGGTGCGTACCGCGGCGTCGGAGACGAACGCCGGACGCTCCACAATCGCGTGGACGAGCGCGGTGATCGACCAGTTCGCGCGGAAGCCCGCGGCGAGCGCGTCGACGGTCGCGGCGTCGGGCGTCAGGCCGACGAGCGCTCGGTACAACTTCGCGGCGACGAATCGAGCCGTCGCGGGCTGGGAGAGGATCACGTCGAGCGCGCGGTCGAGATCGAACGGGCCCGTCGCGCCGAGCAATGTCTTGGTGCCGGCGTCGTGCCTGCGTTCGGACAAGTACGAACCGAACTCGGGTGTCGACTCCGGCGCGGTGCGTTCGGTCGCCGCGAGGTACGGCAGTCGGGCGAGCCATCCGGTGAACGACCGGGACGCCGCGACGACGTCGTCCTGGGAGTACTGGTCGCGGCCGAGCGTATGGAGCTCCATGACCTCGCGCGCGAAGTTCTCGTTCCGTTCGTGCGCGGAGTTCTTGATGCCGTCGAGAAACACGAGCATCGCGCCGCTCTTGGCCACGCCGTGCAGGAGATCGGCGAACGAGCCCGTCGCGTGTTGACGGATCGTCGCGTGGTATCGCCACACGAGATCGGCCGAGCGCACCTTCTGCATGCTGATCGCAAAGTGGTCGGTCCAGAACCAGACCAGACGCTCGGCGATCATCTGCTCGGGTGCCGCCATTCGCCCGAACCACCACGTCAGTGCGTCGCTCATGCGGAGCAACTCGGCCCGGGGTCGAGGCTTGGTCGCGTCGCCCGCCGCGCCCGACGGTGGGAGCCCGGGCGGGACGGCCACGGGACCCGTCAGGTCGAGAGCACGGGTGACCGCACCGCCCGCCGAAGCCATCGACGCGGCGAGCTCCGGATGCACGCCCATCGACAGTCGCCGCAGTACGTGTGCCACGCGTTCTCGTTCCGAATACGCCATACCGACGAGGATCGCCCCGAATTGTCAGGGGACGGCCAAGGCCGGACCATGGATCCGTTGTCATCCGACGAACTTGACGGGGGTACCCGCAGCGCGTACAAACCCGTACCCACGATGCACGATTCACGGATGGATCGAAGCTCGAACGGCGACTCGGGAGAATTCGATGCAGGGAACAAACCGGCGAGGAACGACTCGACCGGGAACGACTCGACCGGGAACGACTCGACCGGGAACGACTCGTCTGCGCAACGTGGCGGTACTCGCACTCGTGCCGTCTCTTCTCGCGTTGGCGGGCTGCACGCGCTTCGGCGCGACCGTCTCGCGGCCCGAAGACCCGGTCGTGCTCGACGGCACCAGCCTGCCGAAGCTGATCGGCGCCACCGTCCCGAGCGTCGTCGGGTTCTCGTGGGACGGGAGCGCCTGGCAGCAGGTCCCGGTCCAGGTCGACGAACGCGACATGGTCAGCCCGGGCAAGATCGAGAACCTGCCGACCGGCAGCTGGCCCAAGGTCAACGGCGCGAACTACCTCGTCCTCGCGTACACGACCCCGAGCCAACCCGCGGCCGGCTACACGTCGTCGGCAACATTCGTGGGCGCCGACTCCAACCCTCTGTTCGACGCCAACGACCAGGTGAGCTTCCTCTCGAACGACACCGGAAAGCAGGCGCCCGGCGACACCGCGGCGCCTGCGAACACCCTCGCGGGAATCCGCGAAGAGGTGAAGGCGACCGACGCGACGAACGCGGCTGGAGTCGGCTACGTGTACCTGTTCGAGAGCACGAGCGCGAGTCTCAGCGGCGGCAGTGCGGGAACGACGGGCGTGCACTACACGTTCTCGCTCGACTCAGGTGACTACAAGACGACCTACAAGATGGGCACCGGTTCCCTGGCGCCGAACAACGTCTGGGGCTTCAACCCCGAGCACTCCACGCTCACGACCGGCTCCTACAGCGAAACCTTCGGCGACCGTTGGTTGAACAACGGCGAGACCGTGGTCAGCGGCACGCCCGCGAACACGAGCATGCTCGAGCGGAGCCGGACGCAATTCGCGCCCGGCGTGTGCGGTCGCAGCGAAGACACCTTCGACGGCGCCGACAGCGGTGAAGGCGGATTCATCGCCAACATCAGCGGACCCGTACGCGCGATCCGGTCGTACATGGGTGCGAACAGCGGCAAGTGGACCGCGTCGACCGACATCTTCTACCCGCAGCGCGAAGACTCGATCACCGACCTGCGGGTGCACATCATCCCGCAGATCATGGGCTTCGACGACATGAACACCGCGGTGGCAGGCATGCGGTACTCCGACGACCAGAACGCGAACGTCCCGATCGACGGGGTTCCCGACACGATCGTCGCCGGCCACTCCGCGCTCTGGCAGATGGTGTCGGGCAACGTCGGGACCGTGCTCACGACGCACAACCTCACGACCGACATCACCGGCCTGACGTCGTCGACGTACTACCTCGACCAGAAGCCCGCGTCACCACTCCCGTGCACCGGCGACAACACCGCGTGGGGTCAGAACGGCATCCAGATCACCGGTCCCGCCGGTGGCATCCCGTGCACCGACCCCACCTCGGCTGACTGCCCCGGTGGTGTGGCCAAGACGTTCGTCTCGACCCGCACGCGTTACTTCCTGGTCCCAAACCTGCCCGTCAGCCTCGGATCGACGTACGCGACGCGCGCGCTCGCCGGGTTCACGACCACGGTGACCGACCAGACCTGACCACATGCCCATGCGTTGACGACCGGCACGTATTGTCGGCCAAGTGGCGGCTCCTGCGAAGACCTCCGACAGCTTGTGGGCACCGGAGCGGCGCGCGCTGACAGTCGGGCTCGTCTTCACGGTCACGCTCGTCGGTTTCGAAGGTCTCGCGATCACGACGATCCTCAAGGTCATCGAAGACGATCTGCACGACATCGCGTTCATCGGCTGGATCTTCAGCGCGTTCTTCCTCGGGAATCTGTTCGGCGTCGTGGCCGCAGGATACGAAGCCGACCGCTCGGGCCCGGCCCGGCCGTTCGTCGTCGGGCTCGTGCTGTTCGCGGTCGGGCTGCTCGGCGGTGGCCTTGCGCCGGGCATGGTCACGCTCGTCGTCGCGCGCGGGGTTCAGGGCATCGGCGCCGGCGCGATCCCCGCGGTCGCCTACGTCGTCATCGGTCGGGCCTATCCGAGCCGCGTGCAGCCCCGCATGTTCGCGGTCATGTCGACCGCGTGGGTGCTGCCCGGATTGATCGGACCCGCGGTCAGCGGCGCGATCGCAGAAACCTTCGGCTGGCGTTGGGTGTTTCTCGGCCTGCTTCCTCTCGTTGTCTTGGCGGCGGCAATGACGACGCGCGGGCTGCTCACGCTCGGGCCGCCCGGCGGCGCGGATCCGGTCGATCGCCGGCTCGGCGCGCTGATCCTCGTCCTCGGCGCCGGTCTGGTGTTGGCCGGAGCGTCGTCGGATTCCGTCGTCGTCGCTCCGGTGTTGATCGTCGCGGGAATCGCGATCGGCGCTCCGGCGTTCGTACGACTTGTACCCTCCGGCACGCTGCGACTCGCGCGTGGTCTCCCGGCGGCCGTCGCGATCCGAGGCCTCACGACGTTCGCGTTCTTCGGCACCGACGCGTACGTCTCGTACACCGTCACATATGGCCGCAACGCAAGCATCGCACTGGGTGGGCTCGCGTTGACGGCCGCCACGCTGACGTGGACGACGGGATCCTGGATCCAAGCGCGCTTCGTACACCAGGTGGGGCCGCGACGCCTCGTTCGCGTCGGACTCGTCGCAACCGCGTGCGGGATCGGACTCATGATCGCGGTCGCCGAAAGCTGGCTGCCGACCGCGGCGGCGGTGCTGGCTTGGGGCGTGGGCGGCCTCGGGATGGGCGTCACCTACTCGCCGATCTCACTGGTCGTGCTCGCCGAGGCGCCAACCGGCGCCGAGGGCACCGCGACCGCGGCGTTGCAACTCTGCGACACGCTCGGGGTCGCGCTCGGCACCGGAGTGGCCGGCGCCATCGTGGCCACCGGCGCGCTGACACCGGCGTTCGGATTGTGCGCGATCGTCGCCGTCGCCGCGTCGTTCGCCGCGGTTCGTCTTCCCGCCGTGATCACACCGGTCAACGCCGGCGCGCGATCCGACTAAGGCTTCGCGTACCGCAAGAACACGAAGCCCTCGCCGTCGACGAGACCGTGAACGAGCACCCAGAGTGCGGGATCGGCGTCGGCGCCGTGCACGACACGCGCGGAGTCGCCGCCGACGAGGCGCGGCGAGACGCTGAGGAAGAATTCGTCGACAAGACCGGCGGAGACCATGTTCCCCGCGAGCGTCGGGCCGCCTTCCATCATCACGACCTTGCCCGCGAGCTGGGCGACGATCTGCGCGAGATCGACATGGCCGCCGGTTCCCGCGCGCAGTGTGCGGACGCCCTCGGGCGCGGGTCCGGCGTCGGTAGGGAGCACCAAGGTTGCGCGTCCCGACGCGAACAACTCGGGGTCACCCGACACGTCGGGTTTCGACGTCACGACCAGGATCTCCGGTCCGCGTGCTGCGGGCGCGTGGTAGTGCTCCGACACCGCGGTGCTCATCCCGACGAGGACCACGTCGGCGTGCGCGCGCAGTCCTGCGAACACTGCATGATCCGACTCGTTGCCGAGCGCGCCCGATCGGCCCGCGACCGCGGAACCGCCGTCGGCAGACGCGATCATGTTGAGCCGCACCAGCGCGCGATCCGCGCGCCGCAACCCCGACACCGCGACATGGGCGGCGATCTCGTCGGCGGCCAGGGGCCCTCGTCCGGTCTGGATTCGCATGGCGTCACGCTCCGATAGGCGAGCAACAATGCCTGTGCTACGTTCCTGAACGCACGTTGCTCGCAGGGAAAGCCGGTCCGAATCCGGCGCTGACCCGCAACCGTAGGTCCATCGCAAGATGGAAGAGCCGGAACGCCTGCACGCAACGGGCTCCGTACAAACGCCGTGGACTGCGCGTCGGAGCCTGGGCGAATCCCTCTCACGATGCGGGAACCGCGCGGGTGCCTCTCGCCGTTCCCGCCTTTTAGGGGGATCAGGTGCTCATCAGAAGACTCATCACACTTGCGACGACCGTTGCCATGGGCTTCGGTCTCGTCGCCTTGCCATCAATCTCGACGACGGCCTCGGCCGCGCCCGCCCGGGTCACGTCGACGCGTTCCGGCGCCGGGTATCTCGCCCGTCAGATCGACGCAGGCGGCGGTCACATCGTCTCGTTCGGTTCGCCCGACATCACCGACACCGCGTACGCGGTGCTCGGCCTGCACGCTGCGGGTGTGGGCGCCAAGCAGAACGCACGTGCGGTCGCGTTCCTGAAGACCCAGGTCGCGCACCTCGTCGGCTCGGACGGAAAGGACGATCCCGCCGCGCTCGGCTACGTCATCATGGCCGCGGTCGCATCCAACCAGGACCCGCGCCACTTCGGTGGTCGCCAGCCGGTGAACAATCTCGTCGCCCGCCTGCTCGCCACCGAGCGCACGACCGGTGCCGACTACGGCCTGTTCGGCACGGGTGACCCGACCTACGACGGTTCCTTCCGTCAGGGAGTCGCCCTCGCCGCGCTCGCCGCCGCCGACGTGAAACCGTTGAAGGCGCTGTTCCCCGCGCTGTGGCTCCTGCGCCAACAGTGCGGGAGCGGTTTGTGGGAGTCGTACCGCACCGACGTGACAGTGCCGTGCGTCGCGGCCGACCCGAACACGTTCGCCGGGCCCGACACGAACAGCACTTCGATGGCGGTGCAGGGCCTCGCCGCATTCCACGTGTATCCCAACGCGCTGCGCACCGCGCTGTCGTTGCTCCACGTGCAAACTGCGGACGGCGGCTACCCGTTCCTGGCCACGACCGGGCAGTCGTCCGACCCCGACTCGACTGCGCTCGTCATCCAGGCGCTGGTCGCATTGCACGTCAAGCCGGGGACCGCAGTCGCCGCGCTCGCGAACTTCCAGCTCGGCTGCTCCGACCCGGTAGATACGCGCGGCGCATACTTCTTCCCGGGCGACCGCTCCCCGAACGCGTTCGCGACCGTGCAGTCGGCGCCGGCGGCGGCGCTGAAGCCGCTGCCGCTCGAGCCGTCGTCGTTGTCGGCTGCGGTACCGGTCACGTCGTGCCCGACCACGACGACGACACCGCCGCGCACGCCCTGACGAGCGCGGCGAACCCGCGTTGACCGTGCGCACACCCGGAGCGCCGAGAACCTCGTCACTTACGCGGGCCGCCGCGAGCTCGCCTCGACCGGACGCGCGCCGTTCGATGCCGGGACGGAAGCGGCCATCGCCTCGCAGAGGTCGCCGACGGTGTCGCACAGATCGTCGACCTTGCGCTCGAGCGACGACAGGCGATCACCGGACCTCGACGCCGACGCGCGGTGTCGCGCTCCTCGGCGATGTAGCGACCCAACAACGCGCCGGTGGCGATGTCGATCGAGTGGTCCTTGAAGAAGTCGTCGAAGATGTCGGGCTTGTCGTGGGTGTCGAGGCGATGCAGATTCAGCGCCTCCATCTTCTCCAGATCCGAGCAGTCGGAACTCACGAGGGCGATCGCCTTCTCGCGACGGTCGTTGGGCTTGTCGCGCACCTCGTAGCCCAGCTCGTTGATACGACGCGCAAAGCTCGACGCGTGCTCGGCTTGTCGGGCTTGCGCTTGTCGCGCTTGTGCTTGTCGCCCATCGGGCCGCCTCCTGGGTACCGGTTC
>JBEPUZ010000122.1:0-13426 GCA_041691275.1 Actinomycetota bacterium
TCCTCGACAGCCTCGCGAGCTACTGCCAACGAATCTCCGACTCAGGTCACTAGGACTGCTCGAACACGCGCTGCATCGTTACGACGATGCCGACGGGTCATTCGAAGAGGCGCTCCATGTCCACGAGCACATGGAAGCTCCGTTCTTCGTCGCGTGGACGAAGACAGCCTGGGCCGCGCTACTCGTCGACCGCGGGCAGGACGGTGACCTGGAACGAGCACGTACGCTCGTAACCGCGGCACTTCCCGTCGCGGTCGACGGCGGATTCGGCGACGTCGCACAGCACGCCCAAACACTCCTCGAACAAATCGACGCCGCCTCCTGACACGCGACCGCTCCCGCTCGTTGCATCAAGGCCGGCTCAACACAAGGTCAACGAGTCGTCCCGAAAGTCTGGCGAAGAGTCGGTTCGAGAAGCGTCCAGTTACTCCCACCTTCGCCGACAGACCAGCGCCCGGCGCTCATGCCCTTGTCACGAGAAGCATCCCCGAGCAAAGACCCAATATCCTGGTGCCTTGGTGCTCCCGATCGCCCCGACCGGCTCGATCGTGCCGCGACCGAAATGCCGGCCGATACCGACGAGCTCCTAGCGGAACTGATCGTCGAACGCGATGTTGGCCGTCGCCACTTGGCGACGGTGACGGCGTCGTTTCACGAGAGAGATTGGCGTTGCGAGCATCGCGGCGACGGCATCTACCCGGAGGATCATCTTTGGTGGGCGGCCGCGGGCTTTCTTGACCTTGATGAGGCAATCCGTCGACTCGAGCGTTGACTGCGCGTTCGCGCAGGGCTGCCTCGGAATAGCGAGAGTGTGAGTCGCGACTCAGTGCAGCAGGCGATAGCTCCGCTGTTCGTCCTCGAGGGCGCTTTGAAGATGTGGTGACGGAGCGGAGAGGAAGACCTCGGCGTCGAGGCGGATCGCGGCGGCCAGAGCCTCCGTAGCGAGAATGTTGAGAGAGTGCCGCAGCCGTAGCCGGCCAATGTCGGGAACGAGCTCGCGGAGGCTGATGAGCGCGATGTCGTCAGGGAGTTCGAGGACCGCGGCGACCGCTTGGTCGCGGAGATCGGCGGGGAGGTCAGCGAATGGTCCTGACAGCACGCCCGGTCGATCAGTGGTACCCAGCACAGCTTGGCAGAGCCTGACGTACCAGTAGCCCGTCGTCGCGAGGTCGAAGCGTCGCAACGCTCGCGGGGTACTTCCCCGAAGCACCGCGCCGAGTGCTTGGTCGTCGATGAGCGCGACGCTCACTCGTTTGCGAGTTCGGGATCGCCGAAGCCTTCCGAGGCTCGTTGCCAGTCGTCAGCGGTGACCGCGCTCAGCAATTGGCGTCTCAGGCTCTTCACTCCGCCCGGAACGATGATCACCGCATCGCCCAAGTCGAGATAGCCGACCTCACCGCCCTCGCCCAGGCTCCAACGTCGCCGGGTCGCTGAAGGCAGGCTCATCTGTCCTCGCGAAGAAACTCGTAGGTCACCCGAAGTTGCCATGGCGGTATTCTACAAGGTGATCGACGGGCGCGCCTTGTAGCCTGTCGGGCGAATCCGGTCGCCCCTCAGGCGTGGTCGACAAGCGTCGGCTCGCGTCATCGCCCCCGGAGGAGGACTGATGGCCCGTACCTCGATCAACCAACTGAAGGAGCGTCGACTTGTCGGCGCGAGCGCGGCTGAGCGCGCCGAGTTCGACGAGACCTATGTCCATCGCGCGGACGCCGTCATTCGGGCTCGTTCGCGGTCGTCCACAAAGTGAGCTGACCTGCGGTTTCGCGTTCGACGGTGTCCGCATCTGTCCGTTCGAACGAGTTTGCAAGCAGGGCAACCCGTGTCGCTCGTGTCGCGCGGGGGTACTGGGGGCGGACCCCCTGCGGAGATGGGTCCCCACGGTCGTATTTTCGATTCTTACTAGCCCCACTCGGAAACCAGCTCGGTGCTCGGCTATCCGCTGAGCTCTTCTTGCTCCACCACGGTGACTTCGATCCCGCCGAGCAGCTCCGAGAACAGGTTGTAAAACGCAGCCGCCAGCACCGTGACCACGGTGAGCAGGCACACGACGACGAGGCCGATAAGCGTCGCCGCCCGTAGGACCTGCCACGACAGCAACCGGAAGCCCTTGTTGTTGACGAGCTGCCCGACGAAGCTTTCGATGCTCGAGATCACGCCGGCCGCCGACGCGATCCACCAGAGCATCACTCCCGCGACGAGCATCACGATCAGCGTGCACAGGTAGAAACAGATCGAGACCTTCAGCACCGACCACAGGTCGAGTGAGCGGATCGTCTGCACGTACCGCCGTTCGAAGACCTGACGAGGCGACGCGACCCGCCTACGCCGCAGCTTTTTAGGCGCGTTCGGCTCCAGCTTGGAGGGAACGCTCTCGAGCACGGCCTTGGCGCGCGCCACAGGTCAGCTCTCTTCGTCCTCGACTGCGCCGCCGTCCGGCGCGGAGTCGCCGGAGCCATCGGTGTCGTCGACGACAACGTCGTCGACCACTTCCTCACCCTCGACCAGGACCGACTCGTCGTTCTGGTCGCCTTCGAGCACCAATGCCACGGCGACAACCGTATCGCCCTCGTCCAGGCGGGCTACGCGCACACCTGTAGCGTCCCGGCCTTGTTCGGAGATCTCGTCGATACCCATGCGCACGATGTTCCCCGCCGAAGAGAAGACCAGAACCTCGTTACCGGAATCGACGGTGAACGCCGCGACGACCGTTCCCCGCGACTCGTTCACACGCATCCCGCGTACGCCCTGTCCACCCCGGCCCTGGCGGTTGAACGCGGCAACCTTCGTCCGCTTTCCATGACCGCTGGAAGACACGAAGAGGAGTACGGCGTCGTCGCGGGCGAGGTCGGCGCTGACCACGCCGTCGTTCTCAGAGCGCAGCTTCATGCCCCGGACCCCGGCGGTCGCCCGGCCCATCGACCGAACGTCCTCCTCGAAGAACCGGATCGTCATGCCGTTGCGGGACACCATGAACACGTCGTCGGAACCGGTGGTCTGAATGACGCGGACCAGCTCGTCACCGTCGTTGAGGTTGATCGCGATCAGCCCGCTGCGCAGCGACGAGTCGTACTCCGACATCTTGGTCTTCTTCACGATCCCGTTGCGGGTCGCGAAGAACAGGTAGACGCCGTCCTCGTACGTGCGGGTGTCGATGATTGCCTGAATGTGCTCGTCACCCTGCAGCGCGATCAGGTTCACCAGCGCGGTACCCCGGGCGGTGCGGTCCTTCATTGGGATCTCGTGCGCGCGCAGGCGGTACACCCGCCCCCGGTTCGAGAAGAAGAGCAGGTACGAGTGCGCGGTGGTACTGAGCAGGTGCTCGACCCAGTCCTCCTCGCGAAGGTTTCCGCCCCGCACGCCCTTCCCGCCGCGGGCCTGGGTGCGGAACTGGTCGACCGACACGGTCTTCACGTAGCCGCGGTGCGTCAGCGTGAGCACGAGCTCTTCGTCCTCGATGAGGTCGAGGTCGGCGAGGTCGCCGGGATCGGTTGTGATGGTCGTGCGCCGGGCATCGCCGTACTTGTCGCGGATCACGACGAGCTCTTCCTTGATCACCGCGCGCAACTTCACGTCGTCGGCCAGGATCGCTTCGAGCTCGGCGATCGTCTGCGCGAGGTCGTCGTACTCGTCCCGGAGCTTCTGGCGCTCGAGCGCGGCAAGACGGCGTAGCGCCATGTCGAGGATGTGGGTCGCCTGGGTCTCGCTGAACTCGTACGGCGCGAGCTGCAGCGACTGGCGCGCGGCGTCGGCCGATTCCGATCCCCGGATCAGCGCGATGATCGCGTCGATCATGTCGAGCGCCTTCAGGAGTCCCTCGAGGATGTGGGCGCGGTCACGGGCCTTGGCCAGCCGGTACAGGCTGCGTCGGGTGATGACCTCGACCTGGTGCCCGACATACACCTCCAGAGCCTGACGGAGGTTCAAAACGCGAGGCACCCCGTCCACGAGTGCAACCTGATTCGCGGCGAAGTTCGACTGCATCGGCGTGTGCTTGTAGAGCTGGTTCAGCACGACTTGCGCGTTGGCGTCGCGCTTGAGCTCGATCACCAGTCCGACCGTGTCGCCGGCCGAGAGGTCGGTGACGGCCCGGATGCCGTCGCCGCGTCCGTCCCTCACCAGATCAAGGATCTTGGCGCCGATTGCCTCGACCGACGTCTGGAACGGCAACGCCGACACGAGGATGCGCTGGCCGCCCTTGGCGTCTTCCTCGATTTCGGCGGTGGCGCGCATGCGGATGGAGCCCCGGCCGGTGCGGTAGTACTCGGCGATCCCGGCTCGACCGAGGATCGACGCCCCCGTCGGGAAGTCGGGCCCGCTCACGAACTGCGTGAGATCGTCGACGGTCGCTTCGGGATTGTCGATCAGGTGCAGTGTCGCGCCGATGACCTCGGTGAGGTTGTGGGGTGGGATGTTGGTCGCCATCCCCACTGCGATACCGCCACCACCGTTGACCAAGAGGTTCGGGAAACGCGCCGGCACCACGAGCGGCTCGCGGTTGCGGCCGTCGTAGGTGTCTCCGAAGTCGACGGTGTCCTCGTCGATCTCGCCGAGCAACTCCATCGCGAGCGGCGAGAGCCGGGCCTCGGTGTAACGCGCCGCGGCCGGGCGGTCGTTGGGTGATCCGAAGTTTCCGTGCCCGTCGATCAACGGATAACGCAGCGAGAAGTCCTGGGCCATGCGCGCAAGCGCGTCGTAGATCGACTGGTCGCCGTGCGGGTGGTACTTGCCCATCACCTCGCCGACCGCGTTCGCGCACTTGCGGTGCGGGCGATCGGGCCGCATACCCTCGGCGTACATGCCGTAGAGGATCCGGCGTTGTACCGGCTTCAGACCGTCGCGCGCGTCGGGAAGAGCGCGCGCGGTGATGACCGACATCGCGTAGTCCAAGAAGGAGCGTTCCATCTCCTCTTGGATCTCGATCGGTTCGATGTTGCCGCCGAGCGTCGGCGTTTCGTCGTCAGGCATGGTGCTCTCTCGTCGTCAGTGCGGCAGATCAGATGTCGAGGAAGCGCACGTCTTTGGCGTTCGTCTGGATGAAGCCGCGTCGCGCTTCGACGTCCTCGCCCATGAGCGTCGAAAACGTCTTGTCCGCGATCGCGTCGATCTCCTCGACCGACACCTGCAACAGCGTGCGGGTGGCTGGGTTCATCGTCGTGTCGCCGAGCTCGTGCCAGTCCATCTCGCCCAAACCCTTGAACCGGCTCACTTCGATCTTCCGCCCGACGTGCTCGGCTTCGAACGCGGCCAACGCGGCTTCGTCCTTCAGGTAGGCACGCTCGTCCTTGCCGAGCTTGGCGCCGTAGAGCGGCGGCTGCGCGATGTATACGTGCCCCGCCTTCACAATCTCCGGCAACTGCCGGTAGAAGAAGGTGAGTAGCAACGTGCGGATGTGCGAGCCGTCGACGTCGGCGTCACTCATGATGATGATCTTGTGGTAGCGAAGCTTCGCGAGATCGAACTCCTCGCCGATTCCGGTGCCCGACGCCGAGATGAGCGCCTGGATCTCCTCATTGCGAAACATCTTGTCGATCCGGGAGCGCTCGACGTTGAGGATCTTGCCCCGGATCGGCAGGATCGCCTGGAACCTCGGATCACGCGCCTTCTTCGCGCTACCGCCGGCGCTGTCGCCCTCGACGATGAAGAGCTCCGACTCCTCGGCGTTGCGGCTCGAGCAGTCGGAGAGCTTGCCCGGCATGAGCGCCGACTCGAGCAACGACTTGCGCCGCGTGAGGTCGCGAGCCTGCCGCGCGGCCATACGCGCGTTCGCGGCCTGGGTCGACTTCGTGACGATGACCTTGGCTTCGTTCGGGTGCTCCTCGAGCCATTCCGCGAGCTTCGTATTGGTCGCGCGCTCGACGAAC
This sequence comes from Actinomycetota bacterium, assembly GCA_041691275.1. Taxonomy (GTDB): domain Bacteria; phylum Actinomycetota; class Acidimicrobiia; order IMCC26256; family PALSA-610; genus PALSA-610. The sequence goes on from JBEPUZ010000122.1 coordinate 5,862, forward strand.
GAACGGATCTCGGTGTTGCCGAGCTTCGTCTTTGTCTGGCCTTCGAACTGCGGATTGTGCAGCTTCACCGAGACGATTGCCGTAAGCCCCTCGCGGATGTCTTCGCCGAGAAGGTTCTCGTCCTTCTCTTTGAGGAGCCCCTTGGCCCGGGCGTACTTGTTCGCGACGTTCGTGAGCGACTTCTTGAAGCCCTCTTCGTGCATGCCGCCTTCGGTGGTGGCGATGTTGTTCGCGAACGAGTGCAGGCCCTCGTAGAAGCCGGTGTTCCACTGCAGTGCGATCTCGACCTCGCCGCTCTCGTAGGTGTCACTGATATCGATGACCGTCGAGAACAACGGTTCTTTCGACGCGTTCAGGTAGGTGACGAAATCGACGATGCCGCCCTCGAACATGAAGATCTGCTCGGTCGGTTCGTCGCCGCGCTCGTCGCGAAAGACGATCTCGAGACCGCGGTTGAGGAACGCCATCTCCCGTAGGCGCTCGACGAGGGTCTGGGCCCGGAACTCGACCTCTTCCATGATCGTCGAGTCGGGCCAGAACGTGATCGACGTGCCGTGTTCCTCGGAGTCGCCGATGCGCTCCAACCCGGCGACGGGTTCACCGCCGTCGACGAACACCATCGAGTAGCGACCGCCATCTCGACGGATCTCCATCTCGAGCCGGCGCGACAACGCGTTCACGACCGAGACGCCGACGCCGTGCAGACCGCCCGAGATCTTGTAGCCCTCGCCCCCGAACTTGCCGCCCGCATGGAGCATCGTGAGCACGATCTCAGCCGCGGACTTGTCGGGATATTCGGGGTGCGGATCGACGGGAATTCCACGCCCGTCGTCGATCACACGACAGCCACCGTCGGGCAGCAACGTGACGTCGATACGGGTCGCGTATCCCGCGAGAGCCTCATCGACGGAGTTGTCGACGACCTCGTAGACGAGGTGGTGCAAACCCGATGGGCCGGTCGAACCGATGTACATACCGGGGCGTTCCCGCACCGGTTGGAGACCCTTCAGAATGGAGATGTCCTTGGCGCCGTACGCCACGCGTAAGTCCCTTCCAGCAAGCCTGTCGTCGGCGTGCCCAAAACACCCGAGCCGGGCACACAAAAGCCCTGGTCACAGGGGGTTTATTACGTGGACTCAGTGTACCAGAAAACGCCGGTTCACTGGTTCTTCGCGGGCCCGGAAACGACCACGCGGATCGACCTCACCGAGCCCTCGCCACAATGATCGTTCACGCGTGCGACAAGATCGTTCGCGGCGTACCGGAGCTGCGTCGCAAACGCGGGCCCGTCGACCGCGATCGTGCACTCGCCGTCACGCACGGACCGCACCTGCGCGTGCTCTGCTATCGCCGGACCGACGATGTCGCGCCAGTGCGCTATGAGCGTGTCGATGACATCTGGAGCGGCCATCCCGAGCTGGCGCGAGACCCGCGCGATCGCATCGCGCAACGGCACCGGCTCGTCGCCGCGCTTCTTGTTCATGAGCGTGCTCCGACTCCGCCGGCGCGCACGATCAGCGTCTGTTGCGCGTCGATGTCGGGGGGCAACTCACCCGCGGTCGTGAGCAACGTCTGGCCCGGCGGGAGATTGCGGACGAGTGCGGCCGCACGTTGGGGATCGAGTTCGCTGAACACGTCGTCGAGCAACAGCACCGGTGCCGCGCCCGCGAGCTCTCTCACGATCATGTGGCCGGCGAGGCGCAACGCGAGAGCCAGCGTGCGCTGCTCACCCTGCGACGCCTGGTAGCGCGCGTCGAGACCGTCGATGGTCAGATGCAGCTCGTCGCGATGAGGTCCGACGAGTGTGAGCCCGCGATCGACCTCGGTCTTGCGCCGGCGCTCGAGTGACGCGCGCAGGTACTGCTCGATCGCGTCGGCGTCGGCGGCCGTCAACGGCGCCTCCGCGTACTCACTGACATAGGTCGCGCCGATGGGTCTCGCGTCGAGCGCGAGCATCTCGTAGGCCGAGCCGACGGTCGGGACCAGGCGTTCGAGCAGGCGTAACCGCCCCCGGACGAGTTCGGCACCGGCGCGCACGAGTTGGTCGTCGAACACGTCGAGGGTGAACCGCGACTCCTCGTCGCGCACGCCTGCACGCAGGAGTGCGTTGCGTTGCTTCAAGACACGGTCGAAGTCGGCGCGGGCCGCGTCATAACGGGCCGCCAACATGGCGAGGAGCTCGTCCAGGTACTCCCGACGCTCCGAGGGACCGCCCTTTACGAGGGTCAGGTCGTCAGGGGCGAACACAGTGACCCGCAGCAGACCGTGCAGATCCCGTGCTCTCGTCACCGTCTGGCGGTTGCAGAGGATGCGGTTACGGCCCGCAACCCTGATCTCGGCTTCGAACAGCTGCTGGCGGCCGCCTGTGGTCACTTCAGCCCGCACGATCGCCTCGGTCGCACCCGAGCGAACGAGCATCGCATCACTGACGCCCCGGAACGACCGGGCCCGAGCCACCCAACCGACCGCTTCTAGCAAGCTCGTCTTGCCCTGCCCGTTCGCGCCCTGCAGCACCGTCAGACCCGACGCGAGCTCGACGTCGACCTGCGCCAGGCACCGGAAATCAGTCAACCAGAGTCGACCGACGCTGGTTGCAGGCTCGGACGGGCTCAGGACGTCGGATGTGCTCAGGATGTGCTCAGGATGTGCGGACCGGCATGAGCAGGTAGAGGAAGTCGTCGCCCCCCGCGGCCCGCAGCGTGGCCGGCTTCAACGGGTCGATCGTGTCGAGCGCAACCTCGTCGGAGTCGAGTGCGTCGACGCCGTCCCGCAGGAACACCGGGTTGAACGCGACTGTCAGCTCGGTCCCCTCGAACTTCGCGTCGAGCGATTCCTGCGCATTCCCCACGTCCTGGGCCGACATTGCGAGCTGCAACCCGTCGGTGCTCATCGAGATCCGGACCGCAGCGTTGTCACGGTTCTGACCCACGATCTGCACCCGGTCGAGCGCTTCCATCAACGCCTCGCGCGCAACGGTCAGCCGGTTCGGATAGCCGCTCGGGATGAGTTGTTCGTAGTTGGGGAAGTCGCCCTCGATGAGCCGCGCCGTGACCTCGGCGCGGGACGTGCGGAACACCACGTCGCGTTCGCGCAGCACGACTTCGATCTCCCCGTCACCGGCGAGCCGTTGCACCTCGGAGAGTCCCTTCGCGGCAACCAGCACCCGCTGGCCCTCCGAGAGCATGCTGACGCCCTTGAGGTCGCGCACGGCCAATCGGTACGAGTCGGTGGCCACGAGGCGTAGACCGCCCGCGTGGGCGGTCATGAGGACGCCTGTGAGGATCGGTCGGAGATCGTCCTTCGACGCCGCGCGCACGACCTGGCGCAGGGCCGAGGCGAACTGGGTCGAGTCGACCTTGACGCCCTGGCCCTCACTCGAGGCGAGTCGTGGGTAGTCCTCCGCCGGCTTCAGGCGCAGCGACGTCGAGAACCGACCGGACGAGATGACGGCCTCGTCGCCGGTGACGACCACGGTGACCGGCCCGGGCTCCAACTTTCGGACGATCTCGCCGAGCAGCTTGGGGACCACCGCGATCCCAGGCTCCTCGACCTCGGCCGGGACCTGCACACGGTTGGTGATCTCGAGATCGGAGCCAATGAGCTCCAATCCGTCGGCGGTCGCCGAGATCCGAAGATCCTGGAGCACGGGCAGAGCGCCGCTTCGACTCGCCACCGTCCGCTGCGCGGTCGCGACGGCATCCGCAAGGGTGTCACGCTCGCACCGGAACTTCACACTGTCCTCCTAGACGCTTTCGAATCTGAATTCTTGGTCTTAGTAGTAGTAGGGCCTGTGGATTGTGGACAACCACGCGTCGGTCCTGGTGGATGCCCGAACGGCTCCCCACCGCGCTGTCCACCGAAGTGCACAGGCCATTGACGGCGTTGGGAGCCGTCTCGGTGTTCTCCCCGGTGAGCCGGAGGTTGTCCGCAGGTATCCACAGGCTTATCCACTTGCGCCGTGCTTGATCCGGTTGATCAGGTCGTTGACCTGCTCGAACACCACCCGCTTCTCCGCCATCTGGCCCCGGATCTTCTCGCACGCGTGCATCACGGTGGTGTGGTCGCGACCGCCGAACTCCTCTGCGATCTTCGGGTAGCTGTAGTCGGTCAGCTCGCGGAACACATACATGCCGATCTGGCGCGCGTTGACGAGGGGTCGGCGGCGGCTCTTCCCGCACAGATCGTCGATCGTCCAGCCGAACATCTTGGCGGTCGTCTCGAGGATCAGTTGCGGCGTGATGATCCGCGGGCTGCGGGCCGGCAGCAGGTCGGAGAGGATCTCCTTGGCGACATCTTCGCTCAGCGGCACCCGGTGCAGGCTGGAATACGCGGCGACCCTGATCAGCGACCCTTCGAGCTCTCGCACGTTGTCGACCACGTTGTCGGCGATGAAGGCCAGGACCCCGTCCGGGATGCCTTCAAGGTGCTCGGCTTCGGCCTTCTTACGCAGGATCGCCAGGCGCGTCTCGAACTCCGGCGGCTGGATGTCGGTGATGAGCCCCCACTCGAACCGGCTCCGCAGTCGGTCCTCGATCGTTGCGATCGACTTCGGCGGCCGGTCGGACGAGATCACGATCTGGCTGCCGCGTCCGTGCAGGTCGTTGAACGTGTAGAAGAACTCTTCCTGAAGTTGCTCGGTGCGCTCGAGGAACTGGATGTCATCGACGAGCAGCACGTCGACCTCGCGGTAGCGCCGTTTGAAGGCGGGCATGCCCTTCGAGCGCATCGCGTCGACGAATTCGTTCATCATCGTCTCGGTCGACACGTACCGGATCCGTTTGCTCGAGAAGAGCTCGCGCACGTGGTGGCCAATGGCGTGCAGGAGGTGGGTCTTGCCCAGACCGGCCGGGCCGTAGATGAACAACGGGTTGTACGAACGGGCCGGGCTCTCGGCCACGCTGAGTGCGGCGGCGTGGGCGAAGCGGTTCGACGCGCCGATGACGAACTGGTCGAACGTGTACCGGGGATTGAGCTGGGTGCTGGGCCAGGCGTTGGCCGGCTCCGGCTCGGGGGTGCGGGCCCGCTCGACGACCACGTCGATGGGCGCGTCGCGCGCGAGATCGTGGATCTCGTCCGCATCGGCCCGGGGCGCGGTGTCGACCATGAGCTCAATGGCGTGGGGGACGCCCGTGAGAGCCTGCACCGCGTCGGTGAGCAGGCCGAGATAGCTGGTGCGGATCCGTTCGACGGCCACCGAGCTCGGAACCCCGAGCATCAGAACCTCGTCGGTCGTGTCGACGGCGTGCACGCCTTGGAACCAGGTGTTCCAGGTGGCCTCGGAGAGCTGAGCCCGAACTGCTGCCGCGACCTTCGCCCAAAGGTCATCTGCCGCTGGAGTGCCCACTACCCGACTCCCCGATTGTCCACAACGATGTCCACACGTGTGGAGAAGCCACGGCCGGCGTGCGGTCGGGGCTGCTCCTGGGCTCTAGGTTCCGCTCCCGCGAGTTGCGGCGGCGTGGCCACGGGGAAGTACCGGGGGCGGAGGCCGACCGGCCCACCGGGGGAGCGGCACGCTATCGCCCTGAGCCGGAGTGTGCCAACAAGTCACAAGAGAACCACTTGTCCCTCTCCGGGCGCGGCGCGGCGAACGGGAGTCCGAAGGGGAGGGCAAAAGGGGTGGGTGGATTGCTGTAGGCCGTGAGCAGGCCGTACACTCCCCCATTCACTTGTGCGCGCGTGCTCCGACCGAGCCGCGTGCCCGCCCCGGGGCCCCACCTCGGCCTGGGCGTTCGAGGAGGCCATGCGTGAAGCGGACATACCAGCCGAACAACCGGAAGCGGAAGAAGAAGCACGGGTTCCGGCTCCGGATGCGGAACCGAGCGGGACGCGCGGTGATCCGTCGCCGGCGCAGCAAGGGCCGCTCCAACCTCTCCGCCTGACCTGGCGCGTTCGTGGCCAATCAGCGTTTCAGGCGCTCGCTCGTGGGCGACGGCGCCGCGCGGGAAATCTCGAAGTGAGAAGCGCCCTGCTCGGACCTGCCTCAACGCCTCCGCGCGTCGCATTCTCGGTCGGTCGGCCCGTCGGCGACGCGGTGACCCGAAACCTCGTCCGCCGGCGCCTCCGAGCCGCGTGTCGTGAGCACGCGCCCGTGCTCGAATCCGGACGGGGCTACCTCGTCCGCGCGACTTCGGCGACGGCACAGACCTCATACGCGGAGCTATCAGCCACGCTCCGCGTGATCTTGACGGACTTGTGCGGAATGAACCGATGAAGGAGTCACGCTCCGCGCGAATAGCGGTGGGTGCGATCACCTTCTATCAACAGTTGAGAGCGCACCGACCATCCCCCTGCCGGTTCATACCGACCTGTTCCGAGTACGCCCGAGAGGCCGTCCTCGAGCACGGTGCGGCTCGCGGCGGCTGGATGGCCGCCCGGCGACTCGGTCGCTGTCACCCCCTCGGCGGTCACGGCTTCGATCCGGTGCCCACCCGCCCACATGCTGACGTAGGAGGACATTCGTGTTAGCAGGGAGCTTCCTGGATCCGCTCTATCGGATCGTCGGGTGGCTGCTCGCGCTCCTCTACTACCCGACGCACAGCCTCGGGATCTCGATCATCCTGCTCACACTGATCGTGATGTGCGTGCAGTTCCCGCTGATCGCGAAGCAGACGCGCTCGATGATCCTGATGCAGCGCGTGCAGCCCGAGATCAAGAAGATCCAACAGAAATACAAGGACGACCGGACCAAGCAGAACGAAGAACTCCTCAAGTACTACCAGGAGAACAAGATCAATCCCCTGGCCGGTTGTCTTCCGTTGTTGCTGATCCTGCCCATCGGTATCGCCGTGCTCGACACCTTCCGCCGACCCGGCATTCAGTACCATATTCCCAGGTCAGGGGCGTTTTCGAAGCTGTACGTCGACATCTGCGGCAACACCAAGATCGACCCGAAGGGCTGTGGCACAGCCGTCAAGGAGCACGCGCCGGCAGCACTCCACTTCCTCGGTCTGCACCTGAACCTGTCGGCCGCCAACGCCATCGCCGCCGGCGTCCCTCAGGCGCTTCCCTACTTCGTGGTCCTCGCGGCCGTGATCTTCACCGGTTGGTACCAGGTCCGCCAGACCCAGGCCCGGCAGTCGAAGGCGGGCGGCACCCCACCGAATGCTCAGATGCAGGCCGTGACCAAGGTCATGCCGATCTTTTTCGGGGTGATCTCCTATGGCTTCAACGCCGCCACGACGATCTACTTCGTGATCTCCAACGCCTGGCGCATCGGCCAGCAGCATTTCGTGCTGAACAAGATGTATGAGGAAGAGCATTCGCGGCCCAAGGGCGGGAGTGCGAGCACGACAACACTCGAGCTCGAACTCGAGCCCGATGACCAGGCCAAACCCAACGGCAGCGGCCAGCCGAACGGCAGCGCGCCCGCCAAGGGCACACCGTCGCCGAACGCGGCCCGACGCAAGAAGAAACGGAAGCGTTGACCCAATGGACTGGATAGAGGTCACCGCCAAGACGGTCGACGACGCCAAAGAGCTCGCGCTCGATCGGCTCGGCGTCGTGGAAGACGAACTGGAGTTCGAGGTCGTCGACGAGCCCCGACGGGGCCTGTTCGGCATCGC
>JBEPUZ010000123.1:0-13357 GCA_041691275.1 Actinomycetota bacterium
ACCACCGACCCCGAACCCCGCCTCACGATCCCAAGAAGCTTGTTGCCCTCGACACTCGTGATCTCCCGCACGCGCACTCGTTCAGCCATGCACCGATTCTGCGCGACCCCGCCCACCAAGTGGTGGACGCGACACCACCAACGTTCCCGGTCACGGCACTAGCCAAGAGCGTGGTGCGAGGCGCCCGAGCGCGGCCGTCGACATGCGCAGCCGATAGCAGCACCGCCTTCGAGTGACGAATCATCGCTGCACGCTTGCGTACATCGCTCGTCGCTCCGCGTGCCCTGAACGCTAGTCACCCAATTCGGCGGCGTACGCCAGCCGCACTGTCGATGTCATCATCACAAAGTTCTCGAGCACGGCAACCTACGGGACTCCGGTCACAGAGCCATGTCGTCCTTCGACGACCGGAGGAGCTCTGACAAGTATTCCTCGTAGTCGCGAATGTAGTCGTCGGCCCGGTAAGCGTGGGACGCGAGCACGAGCAATACTGCGTCGGCGGTGTACAGGAACTGGCTCGCCCAGACCATGGGCGGAATGAGCAGACCGCGACCGGGCGTCTCAAGTTGGATCTCCGCGCGACTCTCACCGTCGTCGAGGTGCACGGCGAGCGAGCCGGCCAGGCAGGTGACGAACTGTGCGCATTGACGATGCGCGTGCTCACCACGTACGTGGCGCGACGGCACGTCGAATACGGCAAAGTAGCGCTGGGGGACGAACGGAAGCGTGTCGCCTATCTCACCGGCTACCAATGCTCCTCGCATATCGCGGTGTACCGGAAGGTCGATCAGACGGGCCCCGCGCGGAAGGTTCACTTCATCAGATCGAGGGCCGATCAGCGTGTGGGTCTGCACGCGCGACCCGCCGCCGGTCTCGACCGTTCGGTCGTCGATGTAGCCGATGATGCTGCCCGGGTTTCCGACGACTTTCGCGTTGGCCGGGACATCCGTGACCACAACGGCGCCGGCGCCGATCATGGCCCCACGCCCGATGGTGACACCGGGCAGGATCGTCGCATTTGCTCCGATCGACGCTCCATCATGAATGTGCGTGACCGCGAACCGTTCGGGAGGTTGGCGACTCCTCGGAAACGGGTCGTTCGCGAACGTGGCATTCGGGCCGATGAACACATCGTCGCCGACGCGCAAGCCATCCCAGAGTTGTACGCCACACTTGACGGTGACACGGTCACCGATGATGACGTCGCCTTCTACGAAGACCCCGTCGCAGATATTGCAGAGCCGCCCGATCCGCGCTCCCGGAAGAACGTGCGCGAAGGCCCAAATCCGGGTGCCTTCGCCGACCGTCCCCGACTCGCACAGGCCGTTCGGGTGAACGAAGACAGGTTCACTCACGATCGCCTCCCGGAAACGTACGAACGGACTGCACGATGGTCAGCGGCCGACGCTTCGTGTTCTCGTAGGTACGCCAGACGTACGACCCGACGATGCCTAGTCCGAGTATCAACACGAATCCGACGAAAAGGATCGCCAGCATGATGGGGGTGTAGCCGGGGACATCGGTCAGGTTGAGCAACCACGTCGCCGCGACCGCAACAGCGGTCATCCCCACAACGAGGCAACCGATCAGACCTGTGAACAGAAGAAAGCGGATCGGGAGATCTGTGAAAGAGAAGACGCTGTCGGAGAGATAGCGAAGTTTCTTCGACAAGGTCCATGAACTCTTGCCTTCCGTTCTCGCCAGTCGCACGTATCCAACCGTGGCGCGCCGGTAGCCAATCCACAGAAGCTGTCCGACCAGCGAGGAGTTGGCTTCCTCCATATCGAGGATCGTTGCCCTCACCGCCGCGTTGCACGCAAAAACATCGACGCCGCCCAGCGGCATCGATGGCTGAACCCAGCGGCGGTATACGCGCCAGAAGAGGCCGGCGCTGAGTCGACTGGAGAGGGGATCGGCTCGGCCCTCCCGTCGGCCCAGGACGAGGTCGATGTCCCCGTCGCATAGTTGCTCCACGAAGGCTGGTATAAGCGCGGGCGGCTCCTGGAGGTCGGCTGAGATGACCGCAAAGTAATCGCCTTCAGCGTGCTCGAGCCCCGCCCTGATCGCCGCAAACGACCCGAAGTTACGAGAGAGGACTACCACGGTGGCTCGCATCTTCGACGATTCGAGACACGATGCGAGAACCCTTGCCGACTCGTCAGGGCTGCCGTCGACGACGAATACGACACGAGACGAGACGCCATCCGGGAGTTCGATGGCGCCGAGCTGGTCGCACAGGCTTGGTATCGACGCCGCGTTCTTGTAGACGGGCACCACGATCGTGAGCATCTGCGGATGTTTCTCGAGCGCGTCTCTGTCTCGCTCGGTGGCTCGCCCCATCGAAGTACTCACGTTCGCCGTCGCACGCTTTCCACGACACGGTCCATCTCGTCGTCTCTGATGAGGGGGAAGCACGGAAGCGTCAGGACTTCCCGGCATGCCTGCTCGGTCCCGGCGAGATCGCCGTGCCGGAAACGCCGCCTGCTGAGGGCGGGCTGGCGGTGATCGGGCACGGGGTAGTGCACGTCGCACCCGACACCGTCCGATACGAGGCCGTCACGCAGCTGGTCGCGCGCTTCGACTCGAGCGACACAGAGATGCGTCGCCGGTTTGGTTCGATCGTCGTCGGAGCCGACGAAGTCGATGCGATCACCGAGAGCCTGCACGTAGTGCGAACGAACCTGCGCGCGCCGAGCATTCCAATCGAGTACACAGGGAAGGAACTCTCGGAGTACTGCGGCTTGAAGCTCGTCGATGCGGGAGTTCATACCGCCCGGTACCGTCGCCCGATAGCGCGATTCCCAGCCGTACTGTCGGAGAGCCTTCGCGCGCGCGATGAGCTCCGACCGGTTCGACACGACCGCGCCGGCGTCGCCGATCGCTCCCAAGTTCTTGGTGGGATAGAAGCTGAACGCGGCGATGTCGCCGAGCGAACCCACCGGCCTGCCATCGATCGACGCGCCGTGGGCTTGAGCGCCGTCCTCGACGATCGGCACTCCCGGCGGAAGCTGGCGTCGAAGCATTTCGATATCGACGACGTTGCCGTAGAGATGTGTGGCGACAACCGCGGTCGTTTTCGGGCTCACCAGTTCGGCCGCCGAAGGCGCACTGACGAGCAGAGACCTCGGGTCGATCTCCGCGAACACGGGAGAAGCGCCGATGGCAAGAATCGCTGTGGTCGCGTACATGCCGGCGTTCGCCGTGACAATCACTTCGTCACCGGGCGAGCATCCCAAAGCACGCAGCGAGATCTCGAGCGCGTCGGTCCCGCTTGCCACAGCAGCGCAAGCCTCGGCACCGCAGAATGCGGCAAATGCAGACTCGAAGGCATCCGTCTCGGGTCCGAGCAGAAACCAGCCGCTTCTGAGAACGCGCGTGACTACCCTCTCAAGCCGGTCCGCCAGCGGCGCCCACTGACGCCGCAGATCATTGAGCGGCACTGCGTCAGTCATCGGATGCCTGCGGCCGTGAGACCGTCGACCCGCGAGCTCCGTCTCGGGCATCTCGACGCGCCTGCCGGCCCTCGCGACTGCCGGGGCGATAGCCGGACATTAGACATCGTCCCCCTTGCTAGCAGCGGGCAGTGAAGCTACCACCGATCAACCGCGCCTAACCAGCTCCGTGCCTCATCTGCACCATGTCGCGTTTCGATGCAATTGTGATCTCACAGATACACGCCCCGCGATCGCGCTAGAACCATGCCGTGCAGACAAGTAATCAACGACGTGTTGCCGATGAATGGCTGAAGGCACATTCCGTCGAAATCGCGTTTTCGCTCGTCGCCGTCGGCTGGCTGTGGTACGTCCTGCGCCTGAACCAAGGCTCGTTCGTGTTGTCCGACGATCTCCCGGTACTCCACCAGGCCGGGTCCTTGGGCGGATGGTTCAAGCCGTATAACGGTGCCTTGAGCCTCGTAAGCATGGTCGTCTACCGAGCATGCGCGGAGGTGGGCGATCTCTCGTACGCGCCATTTCTGATCGCGGGAACGCTGAGCTTCGTCGCGGTTCCTCTGAGCTACTTCTTTACGAGCCGCCGCCAACTCTCTCCGCCGGTCGCTGCGATCCTCGCGATGCCACTGCTCTGGTTCAACGGCTCGAACTTTCGCCCCGCCGCACTCAACCACTTCCTTGCGCTGGCCGGCGGAATCCTCTGCGCGGCGGCGCTCAACCGAGGCCGACGCGCTGACGGAGTCCTCGCAGGCGCTCTTTTGTTCTCGCTGTGCTCGGCCGGAGGCGGCCTCGTGGTGGCGGGAGCGTGTCTCGTGCACAACGCTCTCGTTCGACCAGGGTTACGGCGGTGGATCGCGGTCCTGGTGCCGACAGCTCTGTACGGGCTCTGGTGGCTGCTCGAAGCACCCGCCGCCACCACCAGCGAGAAGGTAAGTGTCTCGCAGAAGGTGCGAATCGTACGCGACCTGTTCTTTGCTCCGTTTCGTCAAGTCGCCTTCGGTTCCGAACTCGTCGCGGTCGTCCTTCTCGCCGCATTTCTCGTCTGGGGAATCGCGCAGTTGCGACACGGATGCGTCGCTGGCGCGAACTTCGTCGCATGGACCTTGGCCATGATCGGCTGGCCGCTTGCGCTGGTAACGAGCCGCGGTAGCGGCGCGAGCCCTACGGAATTTCGCTACGCGTATCTTTCTCTGGGATTCGCGCTACTTGCAGTCGTGCCACGCCACCCCATCACATGGCCCGATCGGTTCCCACTGACGAATCGACGTTGGCTCGCCCTCTCCGCAGTCGTCGTGCTCATATTCGGTGCCGTTCGAGCCCTGGACGCCCGCGACGGACTCCGGAAATACGCGACCATATTTACCGTAGAAGGGCAAAAGGCGAAGGGGACGATGCTCGTGCTGGGACTCGGTCCCGAAGTCATCCCCGACTCCACGCCGATCATGTTCTACAGCCGCTTCAATCCTCACGGGACCGCCCAGGAGACGCGCGCTCTGATGAAGCGATACGGCTCGCCTTTCCATCCGAGCATCGCAACGGTCGACCAGGATCTCGTTGACCTCCGAGCCGTTCGATTCGACCTCGGTGCCCGTCGTCAGGGCCCATCATGCCAACCGCTCGCCCGTCCAGTGAACGTGGCACCGACGTCGTTCGGCGAGGCTGAGCTCGGCGCGCCGGCCCGTCAATTCGTCAAGGTCGAGTCCGGCCCGTGGAGTTACCGTCTGTGGTCGACGAAGGCATTCACTGTCGACATCCGTCGATTCGGCGATCACTGGGTTCACGTAGCCTCGGTGCCCACGAACCGCTTCGTGACGCTGATCCTCCCGGTACTCAACAGCGAGAAGCCGTGGAGCATCCGAGCCGGGGGTGCGTGCATCACGCCGTAGCTCCCCGTCGGCCGGCCACGAACGCTCGTCCGACCGACAAGAGACACCAGCCCGGTTCGGACGATACATTCGCACGTACTGGTCAAACTTCTGGGGGAATTGGTGAAGACTCAGCTTCGCAAACCGGTCGCATTCGGTGCCGCGCTTGCACTCGTCGCCGCCGTAGTGGCAACGGCAACCGTGCCCGCGCTCGCGTCGACGTCGCCGAGCCAAGACGGCAGGCATGGCGACGACCGACCCGCGCAACACATGCCCGACGCAGGGATCAACGGCTGCGACGTCCTGCTCAACGCGCCCGTCGGACACGATTGCCTATTGCCGTGGCCGAACGATGCGTTCACCGTCGCGGCACGCACGAGCACCGGCCGCCGGCTCAACATCTCGTCGAAGGTCGACCCGACGAACGTCGCGGGCGTCCACGTCGACACGACCTCGGAGAACAAGAGCGATGGGTTCTCGCCCGGCGCCTTGATCATGACCTACGTCCCCAAGCTGAGCATCGCGTCGTCGCGCATCGCGACCTCGACGAACATCGGCCTCTCGCTGAACAACAACGCGCCGATCGTCATCCTCGACACGGTGACCCATGAACGGGTTCCGTACTTCGCCGAGCTCGACGCGCAGACTGCGAACCCGGCCGAGCAGCTGCTGCTGATCCACCCCGCGGTCGCGTTGACCGAAGGACATCGCTACGCAGTGGCGTTGCGCGATCTGTACGACACCTACAGCGATCCCATCGCGCCGCTCGCGACGACGCGCCAGGCACTCACGGGAAAGCTCGCGCCTGCGAGCCGAGGCGCCCACATCCGCTGGGTAATCAACCACGACCTCGACTCGGTGCTCCACGGCCGCACGCCGTATCAGGCCTGGGACTTCACGGTCGCGAGCGCCAAGAGCCTCGCGGGCCCCGGCCTCAGCATGCGCACGCAGGCATACAAGTGGCTCGACACCAACCGGGTCGTCGGCAGCACGAAGGCCGACCCCGCGCCCGCGTACACCGTCACCTCCGTCACCGACACCGACGGCACGCGTGACGTGCACGGCACCTTCCAAGTCCCGTTGTTCCTCGGCGACACCGGACCGTTGTCGGGAATGGTGACCGATGCCGCCGGCAATCCGACGATCAACGGCGCCAAGACGTGGACGGCCAACTTCATCTGCGTGCTCCCGTCGACGGTGCAGGGCGCCGGTCCCGCGACACCGACCCTGTACGGGCACGGACTGCTCGGGAGCGCTGGCGAGGTCGAGGGCGGATCGTTCCGAGCCGGTCTCGGCAACGATCTGATGGGATGCGCGACCGACTGGGTCGGGATGTCGGAATCCGACATCGGGAACGTCGGTCGCAACCTCCAGGACATGTCGACGTTCAACACGCAAGTCGACCACATGCTCCAGGGATTCGTGAACTTCCAGTTCCTCGGGCGTCTGCTCAACTCCTCGTCGGGCTTCGTCACGAACGCCGCGTTCCAGTCGGGTGGTCACCCGCTCTTCGTCACCCACGACGCGCACTTCATGGGCTACAGCCAGGGCGGAATCATGGGCGGCGCGGTCTCCGCGCTGTCGACGGAATGGACGCGCGCGATCCTCGGCGTGCCCGGCATGAACTACGGCGGTCTCCTGCTCAACCGATCGGTCGACTGGAACGAGTTCTCCGCCATCTACGACGTCGCGTACCCCGACCCCGTCGACCAGCAGGTCGTGCTGCAACTCGCCCAGCTCCTGTGGGACCGCGGCGAGAACGAGGGCTACGCCGAGCACCTCACGTCACACCCGTACACGGGAACGCCGGCCAAGCAGATCTTCATCATCGAGAACTACGGCGACCACCAGGTCTCGAACCAGGCCGCCGAGATGCTCGCCCGGACGATCGGCGCCAAGAACCACCAGCCCGCGTTCAACCCGTCGTTCTTCGGAGCGGCGCCGCGGCTCGACACTCCGGTGACGCCACAATGGGGTCTGCAGAAGCTGGACCAGACCAAGCCCGCAAAGGCCGGACTTGTGCTCTGGGACTACGGCACGCCGACCCCACCGACCGTCAATCTCGCACCGAACGGAAGTGCGTACGGCTCGGATCCCCACGGATTCGGTCGGGGCAACTCGATGCTCCTGACCCAGATCACGACGTTCCTCGAAAAGGGCGTGATCCCGAACGAGTGCGGGGCGGTCGCCTGCCAGAGCCAAACGCCCTGAGCCAAACGCCCTGAGCCAAACGCCCTGAGCCAGAGTTTGCCCTAGGCGAGAGTTGCCTCCGCCTGTGGGGGCGGCGACGGTTCGGCTTCGGTGGTGCGCGGACGGTGACGCCATGCATCCCATCGGCCCTTGGCGAAATGGATGACCGGAAGGTCGAGGAACGTCGCCCTCACGTCGATGCGAGCGGGCGCGAACGGCGAGCACACGAAGAGCAAGCCGACGAGCACGATGTTCGGCCCGAACGTAAATCCCATCGCGAGCTGCGTGCCCAGGTGGAAGAAGATCAGGGACGCGCCCCATATCCGCTGCAGACGGGGCCGGAACGCGATGATCAGGGATGCAGACTCGAGGTACATCGTTCCGAGGAAGAGTGCCCAGCCGAGCAACTCGGTGCGGCTGAAGTAGTTGCCGAGCACCGTCTTGCTGGGCGACTGCAGCAGGCGATTCGCCACGATGTACGAGAAGCCGCTGAAGTTGAACGCGCTGTTGTGACCTACGACCGCGCTGCGGATCGCGAAGTTGATCTTCCACAGACCCGTGAGTGTGTAGAAGAAGAGCACGACGGTCTGCGCGGCCCAGAACACGGTCAGGAAGAACTGTCGATCGACGAGCGACCGCCGTTCCCGCCACGAGCCTCCGGGCAGCAGGATCAGGACGAAGCTGACGAACAGCCATCCGTGCATGTCGTGGTTGATCTTGTCGAAACCGTTGACGAACGCCATGTACTCGAGCAACGAGATCGCGTACACGGCGCGGAGAAGTCGCTTCTGTGGCATCAGCAGCACGAGTATCGCGGTACCGAGGTACGCGCAGTAGATGATGTCGACGCTCGTCCGGACCGCGAACCAGTCAAACCACCAACGCGCCGGCCATTGCGGATGGGCTTGCGTCAGCTGCCGGTATCCGGGCCACTGATTCGTCGCGCTGACGGTCCAATAGATCCCGACCGCGTAGAAGGCGCGCACGATGACGGCCGCCTTTTCGAAGGAGCGTCGTTGCGCCACCACCGAATCGGCGAGGGTGTCGTGCGGAGTGTTGCTCCAGAAATGGCGGCCCAAGAAGCGCGTGGCGAACGGGCCGCTGGACCACGCCGGCCGCTCCACCTCGGGTCGGTCAACGTGTTGTGTACGAGGCAACGACCGTCTCCTGTGTGTAGCAGCTGAGGCAGGTGACGCGAACCCGGATGTCGAACGTCCGTCTCACGATCTCGTACCGGACGCGCGTCAAACCCGGGAAGTACGTGGCCTCGAAGCTGCGGCGCAGCGTCGCCGTCCGGGTCTTGTCCCCGGATCGGATCGCCTTCCCGAAGGCCTGCAACGCGGTGTAGCCCTGGATCTCCTGGGCGCCCGCCGTGACGCCCGACTGTTCGAAGTACACCGGAAGGCGACGCGAATACCCGTCCGCGGCGATCAGACGCGCCGAGTAGTCGGCACTGTGCGCGGTCGGCACAGACGAGAACAGGTCCCAGGCGAAGAACGGAAACTTCTCGTGGTTGCGGGTCCCCACGGCGAGCAGCCCGTACAACGCGAGGAAGACGAGAACGGTCCGCACGAGCCATTCGCTTCGTCTCATCATCCCTGTCCGCGCTCAAGCCTCGCCGGGCCGACATCTTGGCGCCCCCGGTCGAGGAACCGCAATGCCGACATCGCCGCGTTGAATCCACACATACCGTGCACGCCGGCCCCGGGCGGGGTGGCCGCCGAGCACAGGAACACTCCCGGCGCGCCCGTCGAGTACGGGTCGGCCGCAAGTCGGGGCCGGAACGCGACCTGGAAAGGGTCGTTCGCGCCCGTCAGGATGTCGCCGCCGACGAAGTTCGCGTCGTAGCTTTCGAAGTCGGTCGCGCCGCGGACGCTCGTGCCGACGATCCGGTCGTGCAGGCCGGGCGCGAACCGCTCGATCTGCGCGACGACTGCGGCGGTCGCGTCGCCGTCATAACCGTTCGGCACGTGTGCATACGCCCATACCGGATGCAACGATCCCTTGGAACGACCGGGGTCGGCGAGATACTGCTGCGAGACGAGAACGAACGGACGCTCGGGCATGCGGCCGCGCTTCACGTCGCGCTCCGCGACCACGATCTCCTCCAGCGTCCCGCCGCAGTGCACGGTGCCTGCGCGCGGACTCGCGTCGTCGCGCCAGGGAACCCCGCCGTCGACCACCAGGTCGACCTTGTAAGCGGCCGGTCCGTGCCGCCAGCGCCGGTATGCCCGCTGCACCCGGGCCGGCATACGTGCGCCGAGGATGTCGACGGCGTGGCGGGGTGCGACATCGAGGATCACGACCGGGCTGCGCGGCAGCGCGTCGAGCGACGTCACCGGCGTACCCGTCTCGATCCGGCCGCCGAGCTCGCGGAGCCGCGTTGCCATCGCGTTCGTGATCGACTGGGAACCGCCTTCGGCGACCGGCCAACCGATGTGATGCGCGGCCGCGATCAACATCACACCCACAGCCGAGGTCAACGGCTGGTCCAGCGGATGGATCGTGTGCGCGGCAACGCCGGCGAACAGAGCGCGCGCTTCGTCGTTGCGCCAGCATCGAGCGAGCAACGTGGCGGGAAGCAATGCACGCGCTCCGAAGCGGGCGAGATCGATCGGGTGCTTCGGTACGTGCACGACGGGCCGGAACACGTCCTCCGTGAGCGCGGGGAGCGTGCGGACGATCCCGCCGAAGACTCGTCGCCATGCCGCGCCGTCGGGACCGAGTCCGGCGACGGTGTCGTCGATGGACCGCACGAGCACTCCGGAGCTACCGGTGTCGAGCGGGTGCGCGAGGTCGATCTCGGGCCAACGCCACACGAGACCGTGACGCTCGAGGCCGAGGGTCTGCAGGAAGGGGGAGATCACCGCGAACGGGTGCACCGCCGAGCACAGGTCGTGCGCCACGCCGGGCACGATCAGCTCGCGCGTGCGGGTGCCCCCACCGATGTCGTCGGCGGCTTCGAGTACGACGACGTCGAGCCCGCGCTCAGCGAGGAGGAGGGCGGCCGCCAACCCGTTCGGGCCGGCGCCGACAACGACCGCGTCGGTCACGAGGAGGCTCCTAGGCGGCGGCGAGCGGGGCGATCCGCGACGTTAGCTACTTCGACCTGAAGAACCTCGTTGGTTGGTGAGGGGCCGGTCGCGTCTGTCTGACTCTGGGGCGGAGCCGGGTGTTGGGCTGGCTGTGTGAGGAGCCCGGCGATCTTGACGAGGTTGTGGTTGAAGATCCCGTGGCCTACCCATGTTCTTGCTCCGGCGATTCCGTTCAGGCAGGTTCGGGCCAGTTCGTGATCGACGATCACGCCGTCCTCGTTGTCCACAATCTGTGCTTTTAACCGAACTCGACCGGCTTACCGGGCCGACCCTTGACGATCGGACGCGCATCACCGTCGTGGAGTGACACCACTCGGGTTGCGCCATCGGGTGTGGTGACGGCAACACGTTGACAAGTCTGCGCAGCGACCTTGCGAGTCAACGTCGCGCAACGCTCCAGATCATTGACCGCTCGACGCGCCCGACCTTGATCGACCGGGCCCGAGACCGCACCGTTCGAGTCTTGTCCGCAAGCCGAGTCCGGGTCGCGAACCCGGCACGAAACGTCCCGGTGAGCTCGTGCGTGTCGATATCAAGAAGTTGGGCCGGATCCCCAAAGGTGTCGGCTGGCGGGTCCACGGCCGCGGCCACTGGATCCATATCTACAACCATCACCGATACCACACCGTCATCGGCGGCACATCCATCGGCCGCGTCAGCAACCTCTCACGGCCCTATCGGCCCGAATCTGTACAGAAACGATCTACTGCCGTAGACTCGAGGCGTGCAACCGCTCGCCCGAGTTCGCGGCGCCCGAGCGGCCGCTCCCCCACGCCGATCTGCTCCTACGGTGCGACGCCGAGAAGACGGCTGACACTCGGATGCCGAAACGCCATCGCGACCCTCGGCGCGAGTCACACGCACTGCAGCGGCGCGAGCCGAACCTCTTCATCATCGGCGCGCCCAGGGCCGGTACAACATTCTTGTACCACGCTCTGAGCCGGGCGAACGGCGTCTATATGTCACCGGTGAAGGAGCCCGCATTCTTCAACTCGGACCGCGCCTATGCGGGGGGCCTCGACTATTACCTCGACGCTTGTTTCGCCCGCGCCGCCGGTTACCGAATTCGCGGAGAAGCGACGCCCTGGTACCTGTATTCGGCCGGCGCCCGCAAACGGATCGGCGCACTCGACCTTGCCGAGCCACCCAAGTCGATCGTCGCGATACGGCGACCGTCGGCGCGTGCGCTTTCGATGTATCGGGCCCGAAAACAGATCGGTCGGGAGACCCGCACGTTCGAAGCCGCAATCGCCGCCGAGCTCGAAGGCTTTGAACGCGGCGACCTTGTCGAGGACGTTCGCGAGCGCTACCTCTGGTGCGGCCGGTACCGCGAGCCAATCGAAGCCTGGCAACGAGAATTCGGAGCCGAGAACTTGCTCGTCGTCGTCTTCGATTCGTTCATCGTCGATCCCGCGGCGACCTGGGTCGAGCTCGCCTCGTTTCTCGGGCAAGAGCTCGGTGATGCCCCGTTCGGCGATCTTTCCGACCATGACAAGAACCCTGCAGGCGATCTCCGCTGGCCCCGTCTCCATCATTTCCTCCAAGGATTCGAGGGCCGCAACAACCCTTTTCTTGAACGCGCGAAACGGATCCTCCCCCCGGGTCTGCACCGGCGTGTTCTTCAGCAACTCCACACGTACAACCTCGGCAAAGCGCCGACCGAACATGCGCCCGCGGACTCGTCGTTGATGAGAGACCTCGATGCGTTGTTCGAGATAGAGAACGACCGACTCGGCGCGCTGATCGGCAAGGACCTCTCCTGCTGGGCAGGGGCCGACCCGCAGCGTTGATCCTCGATGTGGAGCGAGTAAGCGGCGAGGCAAACACTGATCGATTGCGGTCGACGAGCGCGTCGCCGGCTCTCGGCGAGGACAGCCGCTCCGCGCGCGCCGCAGTCGTGGAGGGGGTTGGGAGCGCTTCCGATCAGCCCGCGGCGCGGCGCAGGAAGGGATGGCTCGCGACCTCGGCGCGGGGCCCGAGGGCACCGATCGCCCCCTGATCGAGAACGAGCAGCCGTCGACACGCGGCGATGGTGCTGAGCCGGTGCGCGATGATCACCATCGTCACCCGACCCTCGAGCTCGTCGACGGTCTGCTGCAGCAGGCGTTCGGAATGCACGTCGAGCGCACTCGTCGGCTCGTCGAGGACGAGAAGGTCGGGCTCGCCGATGAGGGCTCGGGCGATCGCGAGTCGTTGGCGCTGACCACCGGACAATCCGCCGCCACGCGCGCTCAGCTCGGTGTCGTATCCATCAGGCAACCGTTCGATCTCGCGGGCGATGTGCGCGCGCTCAGCCGCCGCGACGATCTCGTCGCGGCTGATGGAAGTACGGTGAAACGCGATGTTCTCGGCGACCGTGCCCGCGAAGAGCTTCGGTTCCTGCGGAACGACCGACACCAGCCGGGCCCAGTCGTTCGGTGCGATGTCGGCGTAAGGAATGCCGTCGACGAGCACGGTGCCGGTGGTCGGCAAGCGGAGCCGCAGCAACACCTGCACCAGCGTCGATTTCCCGCCTCCTGAAGGTCCGACCACCCCGAGGAGCTCCCCGGCCTGAATCTCGAAGTTCACGTCTCGCAGCGCCGGCTGATCGCCGTAGCTGTAGGACACGTCACAGAGCGTTATGCGCCCGACGTGGTCGACCCGGGTCGACCCGAAATGCTCCTTTGCGGCCTGGAACTCACCGAAGGTAGCGTCGAGCGCGCCCACGTTAGGCGAGAGCTCGTTGATTCGCTGCGCGCACGCCAGGGCCTGCTGCGCG
>JBEPUZ010000124.1:0-13332 GCA_041691275.1 Actinomycetota bacterium
CAGCACGACGGCCGCTCCCTCGGGTAGCCCGACCAGCGCGGATGCGACGACCACCACCTCCACCGGTGGGTCGGCGACCGCCGCGCCCGTCGCCGTGTGCACCACGTTCCCCACTGCGCAGATAGCGACGCTCAGCGGCATCGTGCTGGACAAGAGCCGGGAGCAGGACGCCGCCGACGAGAACGCCTACACGTGCGACTACTTCACCGATTCGGGCGTGGGCGGCATGAGCATCACGATCACCACGGTCGGTGGAGCCGCGGCGTACACGAATTCCCTGTCGACGGACACGATCGAGAAGACGGAAAACGTGACGCCGGTGAGCGGCCTCGGCGACAGGGCCTTCTCCGCGAACGATGGCCTCCGCGCGGTGTTCGGTGATCGGCTGATCTACGTCGCCGGCGTGAAGACGGTGCCGCCGGCGCAGGCGATCATCCAAGCCGTGCAAGCCAAACTCGGGTAGCGCAACGCACTCGCCGACGTAGTTGTCACACCCTCCTGCCATGCTCGTCGGGTGGCAGTAGCGATCGACGAGCGAACATCGGGTGGGGTGACGGCGGTTCGTATCGTCGAGCACGCGCTCGCGTCGTTGGTCGATCAGTTGGATCCCGACACGGTTGCGTGGCGGGACGTCACCGATCTGTGGCGCGCATACGAAGGCATCGCCCGGCTGGCTGCGAACGCGCAGACATTGTTGGCGGCGCGGGTCGAAGACACGGGCGACTGGAAACGGGCGGGGGCACGGTCGGCGGCGGATCATCTCGCGCAGTTGGGTGGAACGTCGCCGGGGGTGGCGCGGCGGGCGTTGGATACGTCGAAGGATGTTGCTGACGTCCCCCGGTTGGCGGACGCGATGCGCAAGGGAACGGTGTCGCCCGCGCAGGCCGAAGCGATCGCACCGGCCGCGGCGGCAGATCCGTCGGCGACCGACCGCTTGCTCGATCTCGCGGCCACCACGAACGTGCGTGAACTACGAGACGAATGCCTGCGCACGAAGGTGAAAGCCGATCCGGATCCGGACGCGACCCACGAACGCATCCGGAGGAACCGGAACATGCGGACGTCCGAGGATGCCGAAGGTGCGTGGCGCCTCAGCGCGCGTGGCACCGCCGACGCGGGGGCGCGGTTCGAAGCCGGGCTCGCGCCGCTGGTCGACGCCATGTTCGACAAGGCCCGGGCCGAAGGTCGCAACGAACCGCGCGAGGCGTACGCGTTCGACGCGCTCATGAGTCTCATCGACCGCGACGAACCTGCCGACGCGAAGAAGCGGTCACCGAAGGCGCGCTACACCGCGTTGTTGCACATCGACCTCGAGGCGCTGGTGCGCGGGCACGTCGAGGGTGAGGAGACGTGCGAGCTCCCCGGCTTCGGGCCGATCCCGGTCCGCGTGGCGCGGGATCTGTTGGGTGCGTCGATCCTGAAGTTGGTGATCACCAAGGGTGTCGACGTGATGAACGTGACGCATCTCGGACGCGGTGCAACCGCGGCGCAGCGGATCGCGCTGTTGTGGTCGAAACCGAAGTGTGCGAACGAGGCGTGTTCATCAATGTTCGTGCAGATCGACCACCGTGACCCGTGGGCGGCAACCCATCACACGAAGCTCGAGTCGCTCGACCCGCTCTGCCCGCACGACCACGACTTGAAGACCAACCATGGCTGGTCACTCGTCGACGGCAAGGGGCGGCGAGCGTTCGTTGCACCCGAAGACCCCCGTCATCCGAGGAATCGACCCCCGCCATGATCGAGCGTCAGCTGTTCATTCGGGCCGGCCGCGAGTCCCTCACGCGGGATTCCGTGAAAAACCGCCGGGGTTGGAATCGTGACGGCGGTCTCCCGCGCCAAATCCGGCGCGATGCCTGTATCAGACAGGGAGTCCTGCTCTGACGTGCGGGTTTAGGCGGATTCATCCGGATTCGCTGCTGGTTACGTAACGAAGTAGCCAGCCACCTCGGCTTTGTGCATGTCGGTTCGCATCGTTCGGTCCGACGGAGAGGGGATCTTGATGGGTGTACATCGTTCGCGATCGCGACTCGGTGGAGGTGCGGTTTTCGCCGTGCTCACCGCGTTGCTCGCAGTAGTCCTCGGGAGTTACGGCGTCGCCGCCGCGCAACCGGCCGCACCCGCGACCGGCTCCGGGACACGTGCCGTACAGGACCCGGCGCCGCATGGTGACAGCGGCACCACAATCGATCCGTTGGTCGCGAACTGCGGCAACAACGCGCCGACGTGCGGTCAGGTCGGCGAGACCTACGGCTACTACAACGGGGCGAACGTCTCGCTGCTGTACACCGAGAACTATTTCTGCGACAGCAGTGTCACGTCGGGTGCATCGACGGGCTGCGAAGCCGGAGCCCCTGCTTCCGCCAACCCGCAGAACCAGACATCGCGCAACGGAACGTCGCTCGGTAACACGACGCACGGCGACACGCTCTACATCCCGGTTCCGCTCTTCGCGAATCCGCCGAAGACGCAATGTGTCGGGAACGCGACCTGCATTGATCATCCGCCGACAGTGGATCTTTCCGGTATCGCCGGCGCGTTGCCGGGCAGCCCTAATCCGGCGACCCTGCACAACGTTGCCATCCCGGGACACAACCATGTCGTTGCGACCCGTAACGGCGGTTTGCCGGAGTGGTGGAATGTGCAGATCATCGCGACGACGAGCCCCGCGACGTTCGCGAGACTCACCAGTGTCGGCGCAGTCCTGAGTGCGGTAGCGGCCCATCAAGCGGTGGCCGCGCCGACGAACGCCTTCCTGTTCTTCCAGGTGCTTCCGGGCACAGTGCCGGCCGCACAGGCTGCGCACCTTGGCGCAACAGCTCCCGCGGGTGCTGCGCTTCCGACCCCGTCTGCCGCTCCGCCGGCCAGCCAGGTGGAATCAGGGCACACGATCACCAACTTGAAGAATGACTGCAACGCGACCGCACCCAACTGCCAGAACATCGGTGTGACGCATGACTGGATCGAGGGTCAAGACGTCACCGCCCTCTACACCGAGAACTATTTCTGCGACCGGTCTGTGACCTCCGGAGCGGCGACTGGCTGCGAAGCGGGCGCGGCACCGAACCATGTCCCGCCGGGAGTGTCAGACCAGACTGCGCCGTCTCCGACGGTGACCAACGGTCAGATCGACCCGCTGTACATCCCGGTCCCGCTCTACACGTCGCCCCCCGTGGCGTACGCGCAGTGCCCGAGCGGGAACGTCTGCATCGATCATCCCTCCAGCATCGACCTGTCTCGGCTCGCGAGCGTGCTCGGCGCGCCCGCGTCGGCGTTGAAGAACGTCTCGCTGCCCGGACATGATCACCTGCTGACCACCCGCAACGGCGACCAGCCCGAGTGGTGGAATGTGATCGTCATCCCCGTCACGTCCGCGACGGGCCTGAGCGCGGTCGAACACGCCAAGAACTACGCATCGGTCAAGGCACTGGAGAACCGTGCGGGTAGCGGCATCGGCGTCGCCGGTATCGGTGAGGTTCCGACCAACGCCTACCTGTGGTTCCAGACCCTTCCCGGCGCAGGCCCGGCCACACCCGGCCCGGTGCAGACCACGTGCATGAAGCACCTGCCCGCGGGCACGGTCGTCGGCGGGGCTGCCCTCGCAGATGGGACTGGCTACTACGAGGTCGACCGAGCAGGTGACGTCGCCGCGTTCGGTGGCGCAACCTGTTACGGCGCACTCACCGGTACCGCGCTGAACCAGCCGATCGTCGGCATGGCGGTCGACCGTCAAACCGGCGGCTACTGGCTCGTCGCATCCGACGGTGGGATCTTCTCGTTCAATGCCCCCTGGCACGGCTCGACCGGCAACCTGCGGTTGAACAAGCCGATCGTCGGCATGACCGCCACCGCCAGCGGGAGTGGTTACTGGTTCGTGGCATCCGACGGAGGCGTGTTCTCGTTCAATGCCCCGTTCCACGGATCGACCGGCAACATCACGTTGACCAAGCCGATCGTCGGCATGACCGCCGACACCGCGACCGGCGGCTACTGGCTCGTGGCGTCTGACGGAGGAGTGTTCTCCTTCGACGCTGCGTTCCACGGCTCCACCGGTGGCCAACACCTCAACAAGCCGATCGTCAACATGACGTCGGTTTCGGACGGCAGTGGCTACCGGCTCATCGCATCCGACGGAGGCGTGTTCTCGTTCAACGCCCCCTACTACGGATCGACAGGTGCACTGACGCTCAACTCGCCGGTCATCACCGGTCTCAACAACAACTCCTACGACGGGTACTGGCTCGTCGCATCGGACGGCGGGATCTTCACGTTCAGCCCGCCCAACGAGCACATGCCGTTCTACGGATCGGCTGCGTAACGACAACATGAACTGAAACATGGACTGAGCAACGACGTCGACAAGGGCGGGGCCCAACAGCCCCGCCCTTTCGATCGACATACGACTCGTAGTGGCCGCTCGAGCCCGTCCGGCAGGCTCGCTTACGGGCGCCGGGGCTCGACAAGTCCGCAGTCGAACGCGAAGACGATCGCCTCGGCGCGGTCGCGGAGCCCGAGCTTGGTGAAGATGTGCCCGATGTGCGACTTCACCGTCACCTCACTGACGACGAGGTCGGCCGCGATCTCGGCATTCGTTGCGCCGGTGCCGATGCGTTGCAGCACCTCGCGCTCGCGGGGCGTGATGCGTTCCAGATCACGAACCGCAGCCGTATCGGGCTTCTCCACGGTGCGGTATGCGCCGAGCACCCGCGCGGTGACGGACGGGTCGAGCCATCCGTCTCCTTGCGCGACCGACCGCGTGGCGCGAATGAGATCCTCGCCGGGCGCGTCCTTCAGTTGGAAGCCCGACGCGCCGGCGCGCAGCGCGCCCGACAGCACCTCGTCCTCGCCGAACGTCGTGAGCACGAGGATCGGTGGCGCGTCGGCATGCCGTCGCAGTCGGCGAATCGCCTCGATGCCGTCGACGCGCCGCATACGGATGTCGAGCACCACCACATCGGGCCGCACGCGCGCGACGGCCGCTTCGACCTCGTCGCCGTCCTCACACTCGCCGACGATCTCGAACCCCTCGCTCGGGTGCAGGATCCGCCGCAGCCCCTCTCGCACCAGTGGCTGGTCGTCGACGAGCAACACCCGGATCGTCACGATTCGAGGCTGGTCGGGAGGTCGGCGCAGACATGCCAGTCGTCACCGTCGGGCCCGGCCCGCAGCGTGCCGCCGAGCAACTCGGCCCGGTCGCGCATGCCGACGAGACCGATGCCGCCATCCTCACGCCCGTCGCGTCCGCGCCCGACCCGAGCCGACACCGGCAGCGGGTTGCGGACGTCGATGCGCGCCCGGTCGCCTTCGATGCGCACGCAGAGACGCACCGCCGAGGCCGGCGTGTGCTTGACGACGTTCGCGAGCGACTCCTGCACGATGCGGTACGCGCTCAGTCCCGCGGCCGGCGACATGCGCGCGAGGTCGCCCGCGCAGTCGAACTGCACATCCAGACCCGCGGCGACGAAGTCACTCACCAGTTCGGGGATATCCGTTGCGCCGGGCATGGCCGCCGCGGGCGAGTCGTCGTCGGGTGCGAGGAGACCGACGGTGCGCCGGATCTCGGCCAGGCTCCGGCGACCGAGACGCTCCGCCTCGAGCAGCGCCCGCGCCGCGTCGGCCGGATCCCGTTCGAGCGCGAGCCGCGCACCGGTGAGGTGCAGCATCGTGACCGCGAGCGAGTGTGCGATCACGTCGTGCAGCTCACGCGCGATGCGCTGTCGTTCGTCGGCCGCGGCGCGCTCTTGGATCTGACCGATGAGACTCATGCGCGAACCCAGGAGTGTCATCATCGACCACGTGAACGCGAACGCGAGCACCCACACGATCGCACCGTCGTAACGACCCGCGACATCCAAGCCTGCAATCAGCACGATCGATGCCGCCGCGACGATGATGCTCGACCACGACGGCGCCCGCACCGCCGCTTCCCCGATGAGGATCACCAGGAGGAACGGTGCTGCGTCGAACCGGGCCGGATACCACACGAGCCCGGCGACGCATCCGAAGATGATCGCGGTCCGCACCGGGAACGGCAGCGAGCGCGACATCGCGCACCCCAGCCAGACGAGTGGAGGGATCGCGACGAGCGCGAGGCGCACGGGGAGCGCCAACCCGGGCCGGGGTTCGACCGCGACCACCGCGGCCACCATGATCGCGATCCCGGCGATGAACAGCGGTGTGCGCCGGGGCCACAGCTCGAGCTCGACTGATCCGGCCCCCGCCTGCTGCTCCATAAGAGGGAGCGTAGAACGGGTTGCGCTCCGGGGCATCGGTCCCGAGGCGGAGGCCGTATCCGACCGTGGTCGGAGTCGAGAAGCGGACTACGGCACGATGACCGCGGCCCGACCCATCCGTACCGTCGACCCATGCCCACATTCGCACGCCGTCACCGTCGCAGGCACCATCTCCGGGACCGGTATCTCGACTCCCTCGCGTCCGAGCCACTGCTCGATGGCTTGCCCCGCCACCTGATCCCCGTGATCGGTCGTGCGGTCGACATCGTGCACCTCGTCCCGGGCGCGAGCCTGCGGTGCGCGCCGACCCAAGAGACGTTCGTCGTCACCCAAGGCCTCGCGCTGTGTCACGACCCGGATGGTCATTCGGTCGCGCTCGTCGGCCCCGGCGGCGTGGTCGGTCCCGCCGGTGCGGACGGCAGCGCGATCCAACGGATCTCCGCACTCACCGAGGTCAGCTGCTTCGTCATCGCCAAGCGCGACCTGCCGGCGCTCCTCGAGATCGCGCCCCGTATCGCCGACGCGATCACGCGCGCCCGGTTCGGTGAAACCGCCGTTTGGCCCTTGTGCGTGGAGCGCGCGCCGGGCAGTGTCACTTCCACGACACGAATCGCAGTCCACGGACCGCGAAGCCCGATCGCGTGAGGTGAATCGATGACACGTTCCGGGTTGCGTACACGCAGCAAGCACGCGCCCCGGGCGTTCGCCGGCATCGCGGGTGCAGTCGCCCTCGTCTGCTCGTTCGCGGCGCCGGCCTCGGCCGCACCCGGCCAGATCGACGCCACGTTCGGTCATCTCGGCAACGGCACCGTGCTCACCGATCACGGAAAGGGCGACTTCCCGGTCAAGCTCTTGCGCCAGCCCGACGGCAGGCTCGTGACCGTCGCGAACCTGGCCGGCGCGGACGGCACGCAGTCGATCGACGTCACCCGCTACCTCGCGAACGGCGCCGTCGACGCGTCGTTCGGGAACGCGGGGCGCTTCACCGAGGCGACGATCGGCAGTGGCACCGTCACCGACGCGGTGCTGCAACCCGACGGGAAGATCGTCGTCGTCGGCTTCACGCAGACCACCCTCGGATTCTTCGTCATCCGTCTGCGTGCGAACGGCACGCTCGATCCGGCGTTCGTGACCGCGCACCCGACCACCAACTTCAGCGGGTCGAGCGTCGACATGGCGTCGGGCGTCGCCCTCGGCCCCGCGGGCACGATCGTGGTCGCAGGACGTTCGGACACGAACGTCGCCATCGCGCGCTACACGTCGACCGGTGCGCTCGATCCGACCTTCTCCGGCGACGGCCTCGTGACCCACGACTTCGGCAGCCCGACCGACGTCGGCGACGTCGCGGTCCAGGCCGACGGCCGAATCGTCGTCGTCGGCGACGGCACCGGTCCGAACCGCACCGCGGACGCGCTCGTCGCCCGCTTCAATACCAACGGCACCCTCGACACCACCTACGGGACCGGCGGGCGGGTCGCGACCGCGGGTGCGCCGGTCGTCTTCGCCGTACGGGTCCTGCTCCAGGGCACCAAGGCAATCGTCGCCGGCATCGGCCCGACCGGTGTCTCGCCGTTCAACGCGATCGCCCGCTACAACGCCAATGGCACGCTCGACACCACCTTCGGCTCCCACGGCTCGACCATCGCCCAGGTCGGGAAGTTCACCCGCATCTCCGACATGGCGCTCGACGGATCGGGCCGGCTCGTCGCGATCGGCCAGGCCGCATACTCCGACGACTTCCCCGACGTCACGTGGTTCACGGCGCTGTTCCGCTACTCCGCCAACGGTGTGACCGACCCGTTGTTCGGCTGTTTCGGGTCGGTCCTCACCGAGACGCTCGGCAATGGCGCGGGCGCGGCGTACAACTCGTCGCAAGCGGCGTCGGGAGTTGTGGACGGCAACGACATCATCATTGGGGGCGCCGCGGAGACGTTCAACGGCACCGACTTTTCGCCCACCGACACGCTGCTCGCGCGCTACGACGGCGACGGTCCGCACACCTCGGGGTACGCACTCCTCCGAGACGACGGCGGCATCAGCGCGTTCGGCGGCGCGCCCGCGTGCGGTTCGATGGCCGGCCTGGCGTTGAACAGACCGATCGTCGGCACCGCGTTCGATCCGATCGCGCCGGGTAACTGGACCGTGGCGAGTGACGGCGGCGTCTTCACCTTCGGCGCGGCCCGCTTCCTCGGCTCGACCGGCGCGATCCATCTCAACCAGCCGATCGTCGGCATGGCTTCGACACGAGACGGCAAGGGTTACTGGCTCGTCGCCCGCGACGGCGGCATCTTCGCCTTCGGCGACGCGGGGTTCTTCGGCTCGACCGGCGCGATCCATCTCAACCAGCCGATCGTCGGCATGGCCGCGGCGCGCGACGGCAAGGGTTACTGGCTCGTCGCCTCCGACGGCGGGATCTTCGCCTTCGGCTCGGCGCGCTTCGCGGGCTCGACCGGCGCCATGCACCTGAACCAACCCGTCGTCGGCATGGCGGCCGACGTCGACGGCACCGGCTACTGGCTGGTCGCGAGCGACGGCGGCGTATTCTCCTTCGGCGCGCGGTTCGCCGGTTCGACCGGTGCGATCCGCCTCAACCAACCAATCGTGGGCATGGCCGCCGACCCCGACGGAAGCGGCTATTGGATGGGAGCGCGCGACGGCGGTGTGTTCGCGTTCTCGGCGAAGTTCTCCGGATCGACCGGAGCGACCCCGTTCCCGGTCGGCTCCGTCCGCTCGACGATCGGTATCGCCGCTACGCCGTGACCCCTTTCGCTCCCGCCGAGCTAGATAACGGTTAGTATGTAACCGTTACTTAGATCGGCAGAAGGTCACGGTTATGGCACAGCTCCTCCACCGTCGTTGGGCAGCCTCCTTCGAGGGCATGCATCGTCGCGACCGAGGCGGCTGCAACTACGACGCGTACCTGCCAGACCGCCTCGACGGCTGGAATCTCACGCTCCCCGCCGACCTCGTCGCCGATCTGGCTGACGCCGATGCGGCAGTCCGAGCATTGAACGCGTCCGACACCGCGCACATCAGCCTCGAGGGTCTCGCTCGTTTTCTCCTGCGGGCAGAGTCGGTCGCTTCGTCGAAGATCGAAGGACTCGATGCCGGACCGCGCCGCCTCCTCGAGACCGAGGTCGCACTCGCCGAAGGCGGGATCGCGAACGATCGCGTTGCCGTCGAGATACTCGGAAACATCACCGCGATGGAGGCGGCGATCGACCTGGGCGCTGCGACCCGTACGTTCGAGATGGGCGATCTCCTCGAGATCCACCGCATCCTCATGCAGCACTCGTCGACGCCGGAGCTCGGCGGTGTCGTGCGTACGACGCAGAACTGGATTGGCGGGAGCGGATACAACCCTTGCTCGGCGAGTTTCGTTCCGCCGCCGCCGGAAGAAGTCGACGAGCTTCTTCGCGACCTACTCACGTACGTGAACGGTGACGATCACGCACCGTTGGTGCAAGCCGCGATCGCGCACGCGCAATTCGAAACCATCCACCCGTTCGCGGACGGGAACGGGCGTGCCGGCCGCGCGCTCATTCATGTGGTGCTTCGACGTCGAGGCGTCGCGATGCGCTTCATGCCGCCGGTCAGTCTCGTACTTGCCACCTGGGCGGGCGAATACGTCGACGGTCTGACCCGATTCCGGCACGTGGGCGCGCCCGACCGCGCCGATCGCGCAAGTGCCGCGCAGACCTGGATCCGAACGTTCGCGACTGCAACATCGCGCGCGTGCACCGACGCGCAGTCGTACGCGTTGCAAATAGACGCCCTGACGTCACGCTGGCGCCGCCAACTCGGACGAGTTCGAGCAAACTCGGCCGTCGACCTGCTCCTCGAACGCCTCCCCGGAGTGCCCTTGCTCACGGTCGACAGCGCGGCCCGACTCACCGGACGTTCCGCGATGCGCGCGGGAGAGGCCGTGAACCGGCTTGTAGCCGCAGGGATTCTGAGCCAGCGCAACACCGGCCGTCAGCGCTACCGAGTGTTCGAAGCGACCGACGTGGTCAACCTGTTCACGGGACTCGAACGCGCACTGGCGAGTCCGACCGGGAACACCGTGACCGATCCGCCGACCCGGCCGGTGCCCGCGACGCCGTGATGCCGTGATGCCCGAACTACGCCGTGACGCCGTCACCCCACGTCTTGGCGAAGCCGGAGACGTCGAGCACCTTGCCGGTGAAGTCGGTGTTGATCTGGGCGGCCAGGTAGGCGACGGGCGGACCGACGTCTTCGGGCTCCTGCCACCCGGTCCAGTCGAAGTCGGCGCCGAACTCCTCGGTCGTGTGCTCGGTGCGAACCGCACCGGGACGCAACGCGTTGATGTTGATCCCCAACGGGCGCAGCTCAGGGGCCGCCGCAGAGGAGAAGCGCTCGAGCGCAGCTTTCGCCACCGAATAGATCACGTAGCCCGGCGGCATCATTGCGCTGACCTCGTGCGCGGCGGCCCCACTCGAGATGTTGATGATGCTCCCGCCGTTGTTCGTCATCACCGGCGTCACCGCCTGCACGAACAAGTAGAGGCTGCGCACATTGACGCGCATCGAGTCGTCCCACATCTCGACGGTCGAGGTCGCGAGCGGCGCGTTCGTCGGCGTCATCGCGTTGTTCACCAACACGTCGAGCTTGCCGTACTCCTTGATCGTGCCGTCGATGAGACCCTGGATGTCTTCGGGCACGCCGATGTCGCAACGGATCGCGACCGCCTGACCGCCGGCCTCGCGGATCGCGTCGACCGTCTCGTGGATCGTCCCCGGGAACTCCCCCGTGTTCGCCTCCACCGTGCGGGCCGCGCACACCACCGACGCGCCCTGGCGTCCGAGATAGGTCGCAAGTCCCTTGCCGATCCCCCGCGAAGAACCGGTCACGATGATCACCTTGCCGTCGAGTGCACCTGCCATGACGGGCATCCTGGCACGGAGAAACCGCAACACTCCGGTTGCGTACCATCGCCGCCATGACGGAGATCACCGACGAATACATGCAGGAGCAGCTCTCCAAGACAAAGGCGTACGCGCTCGTCTTGTTGAAGTCGGGACCGAACTACGAGGTGCATCCGATGCGCAGTTTCCCCGGGTCCGCGCTCCCTTGAACGTCTCGGCCTGACGCTGTCGGCCTGACGCTGTCGGCGCGACACGGATACGCTCACCACGTTCGTGCACTGCGCAAACGAGGAGCCTCGCATGCCCGAGTTCCCGACCGTCACCCACGTAGCCCTCACGGTCAGCGACCTCGGCGTGAGCGTGCCGTGGTACGAGGCGCTGATCGGCGCCAAACCCGTGCTCGACGAGGACACCGGCCCGTTCCGTCATGTGGTCTGGGCCATTGGCGGCACGTTGTTGGGACTGCACGGATTCCCCGACGGCAAGGGCGGAACGTTCAACGAACGCAGCGTCGGTCTCGACCACGTCGCGTTCGCGTGTGCGAACCGGGCCGACTTGCAGCAGTGGGAGACGCGTCTGAACGAGCTCGGCGTCGCCAACGGCGGCATCGTCGACGCCGGCTACGGCTCGGGACTCTCGTTCCGCGACCCCGACAACATCGCGCTCGAGTTCTTCGCTCCGCCCGGCTAGGTCCTCGTCGCCGCCGAGACGAGGCACTGATCGTGGACGCACCCGCAATCAAGATCGAGCACGCGTTCGACGATCCGGCGGCCGTACGCGGTCTCGTCGAGCGCAACGGGCCGTATCCGTCGATGGAGAGCTACCTCCCGCCGACCGCGACCCGTGGTTCGCAGGACGCCAGCACGACACAGTCGACATTGCCCTGGTTCCGCGGCAGCTGGGCAGTGAACGGGAACGCAGTCGTCGAAGGAGCCGAGGCGATCCTTCGCAACCCGCGCTTCGTGGCAGCGGCGTACCAGCTGTTCGACTGCGCGGAGGTCCGGCCGACAACGGTGGTCGTCAACGTCAACGCGCCGATGCCGGCCGGCGCGGTACACATCGACATCCCGTCGTTCCGCGGCGCGAACCGCGACCACTATTCGCTGCAACTCCTGCAGGCGATGGGGACGTCGGGACTGTTCGAGCCGTGGCGCATCATCGAAGCGGGCGCGGTCGCGTGGTTCTACGACGGTGCGGGCGGCGCTTACGACTACTGGCCCGACGGCTTGCACGCGCCGATGCAGAGCGCGCGCGGCCCGTTCGACAACTCTGCGCTGGTCGCCGACAACGACCGCATGTACCACCGGATCGGGTGGATCGGTGCGCCCGATCAACCGACGCCGCCGATCTCGCCGGGCGCACAGATCGAGCACGGTGACGACCGCTGGACGATCAAGGACGCGGGCCACCCCGCGGCGAGCTACCCCGACGACTCCGTGCGTATCTCAGTGCTGTGGAAAGCGCAGATCCTCCGGGCCGGCGCCGCGACGGATGCACTCGATGCGGACCACGTGGTCGAGATTTTCGAACACGATCTCCGCGCCCGGGGCGTCGCGATACCCGACGTTCCCGAGCCATGCTCCGACGCGGCGTGGCTCGCCCTCGTCCACTCCGCCTACTACCCGCCGGTTTCGGTCGCTTGAGCCCGGCGGGTCTTATTGGCTCGCGACGGAGCCGTGGAAGCGCGCGTCGCCGAAGCTGAACAGCCCGCCGTCCGACGCGACCATCCAGTAGCCCTTCCCCGTCGGCGTCGCGGCCAGACCGACGATCGGCTGGTTGAGCCGGATCGCGCCCGTCGAACCGAAGAACCCCGCGTCGCCGAAGCTGAACACACCACCGTCCGACGCGACCAACCGATAGCCGTGGCCGGTCGACGTCGCCGCCAGACCGACGATTGGCTGATTGAGCCGGATCGCGCCGGTCGAACCGAAGAACCGCGCGTCACCGAACGAGAACACACCACCATCGGACGCCACCATCCAGTAGCCGTGCCCGGTCGGGCTCTCGGCCAGTCCGACGATGGGCTGATTCAGGTGCGATCCACCCATCTAACCGAAGAACCGCGCGTCGCCGAAGCTGAACACGCCCCCATCGGACGCGACCATCCAGTAGCCATTCCCCGACGGAGTCGACGCCATCCCCAAGATCGGCAGGTACAGGTGCGATCCACACATAGAACAGAAGAACAGCGCATCGCCGACGCTGAACACGCC
>JBEPUZ010000125.1:0-13158 GCA_041691275.1 Actinomycetota bacterium
CCGGGCTCGACCAGAGCGCGTACTACCTCCCGACGATCTTCGAGGCCGACAACTCGATGAAGATCGCGCAGGAGGAGATATTCGGGCCGGTGCTCTGCGTCATCCCGTTCGACTCCGACGACGAGGCGATCAAGATCGCGAACGACTCGATCTACGGACTCGGCGGCGGTGTGTGGTCGAAGGACCTCGAGCGCGCGCATTCGGTCGCGGCGGGCATGCGGACCGGGACGGTGTGGGTGAACGACTACCACATGGTCACGCCGACGCAACCGTTCGGCGGTTACAAGCAGTCTGGCATCGGGCGCGAGCTCGGCGACTACGGCTACAACGAGTACCGCCAGATCAAGCACGTGTGGCAGAACACGGCGACCGACCGCAACGGGTACCTGCACTTCGCGGCTCTCAGCGGCAACATCTGATGCGGGACGACGTTTGCTCGTGACCGGCACTGCCGCGGCAGCAAGCATCGTCGAACGGGCGAAGCGTGATCGTCGCGGCGCGCTGGTGTTCACGATCGGTACAGGCTGCTGTGAGTCGACGGCGCCGTTCCTCTATGAGGACTTCTGGCCCGGCCCCGACGCCGAACCGGTGGGGGAGGTCACAGGAGTCCCTGTGTACGCGCCCGGATACCTCCGCGCGCTGTATCCCGGCGACGAAGGGGTTACCGTCGACGTCGAGGAAGGCTCGATGGCCGAGTCGATGTCGATCGAGACCGAGTACGGGTGCCGTTTCATCCTGCGCGATCCGACCGGCGTGTCGATGGAACGACGGGAGCGACAAGCCTGTGACGTACCTGAGTCGGTGTCGGCGCTCCGCTCCCGAGGCCCACAGGAATTGCCGGAGGCGCTGCTGCGCGCTCGGATGCGATAGCGCCCAGAGATTCGCCGTAACTTTCCCGGTCGGGCTCCTGTTGCCGATGGAGGACTCGTGACCGATCCGACCGCCGCGCTGTTGGTGGCGGACCGCGTCCGCAAGACGTACCACACGGGCGCGGAAGAGGTCGAGGCACTGCGGGGTGTCGAGCTCATCGTCCACGAGGGCGAGTTCGTCTCGGTGATGGGGCCGTCGGGATCGGGCAAGACCACGCTGCTCAACTGTTGTTCGGGTCTCGACGACATCGACGGCGGGCGGGTCCTCCTCGACGGGGTCGACCTGCACGCGCTCTCCGACGCGAAGCGCACCGCCAACCGCGCGTCGTCGATGGGCTTCATCTTCCAGGCGTACAACCTCATCCCCGTATTCAGCGCCGTCGAGAACACCGAGCTTCCGTTGCTGCTCGCGGGAATCGAAGCCAAAGAAGCGCGGCGGCGCGCCTCGGAGACGTTGGATCGTGTCGGCCTCGGCGGTCGACTCAAGCACCGTCCCGCCGAGCTCTCCGGCGGTGAGCAGCAGCGCGTCACCGTCGCCCGCGCCCTGGCGGGACGGCCGCGCGTCGTCTGGGCCGACGAGCCCACAGGCGCGCTCGACTCCGAGACCGCGGAGCAGGTGATGCAACTCCTGCGGGAGCTCAACGCCGACGGCCTCACGTTGATCGTGGTCACGCACGACGCCGGGGTCGGCGGCAGCGCGAATCGCGCGATCAAGATGCGCGACGGGCAGATCGTGAGCGACGAGCTCGTCGCCGGTGCGGTCGGCGCCGACGCGCTGACGACACCCGTGCTCTGACGCGCCGATGATCATCGTCGTCGTTCTGTCGCTCCCGTTCCTCTTCGTGCTCGTGCGCAAGCCCGTGCTGCGGAGACTCGCGTTGCGCAACGCCGTGCGCCGCCCGCGCGAGACCGCACTCGTCATTCTCGGGTCGTTGCTGGGCACGGCGATCATGACCGGTTCCTTCGTCGTCGGCGACACGTTCAACTCATCGATCCGCCGCATGGCGTACGAACAGCTCGGTCCCGTCGACGAGATCGTCTCCGCCAACGGGATCGGCGCGGCGTCGGCGCTGCAATCGCGCCTCGGCGGTTTGCGCGACCCGAACATCGACGGGACCCTCGCCCTGACCACTACGTCGGCGTCGGCCGCATCGGTCACGACACCCGTGGTCGCGGCCCCCAAGGCGCAACTGCTCGAAACCGATTTCGCCGCCGCGCGTTCGTTCGGCGGCGACGCGCACGCCACCGGGATCTCCGGCTCGACGCCGGTGCCGGGCGAGGCGGCCATCGGTCGTGACCTCGCGCACACGCTCAAGGCCAAGGTGGGCGACCACATCGACGCCTTCGCGTACGGCGTGCGCGTCGAGCTCCGCGTCGAACAGGTGCTCCCCAAGCTCGGGGTCGCCGGTTACTGGTCGGGAGATGAGACCGCGTCGAACAACATCTTCGTGAGCCCGGGGACGATCGCGGGCATCGTGGCCCGCGGCACGGCCACAACGGCGGTACCCCCGCAGTCGATCGTGCTGGTCTCGAACACCGGCGGCGTCGAAGCCGGCGCCAAGCACACGGCTGCGGTGACGGGTCTGATCGAAGCGCGTCTCGGCGGAGTCGCTGCCAACGTCAGCGACCGCAAGGAAGCCGTGCTCGATCGGGCGGAACGCAGCGGGGCGTCGTTGTCGCGCTTGTACACGTCGCTCGGGACGTTCGCGGTGCTGGCCGGCATCCTCCTGCTCGTGAACATCTTCTTCATGCTCGCCGACGAGCGGAAGTCGGAGCTCGGGATGCTGCGCGCGGTCGGTCTCCGGCGCAGCTCGCTCATCGGCGCCTTCGCGGCCGAAGGGTGGTGCTACGCGGTGCTGTCCGCGATAGCCGGGACCTTTGCCGGGCTCGGTCTCGGGCGGGCGCTGATGGCCGCAGCCGCGAAGCTGTTCGCGAAGCGCGGTGACGACACCGGTATCGCGCTGCACTTCGCCTTCAAGTGGGCGAGTGTCGAACGCGGTCTCGTCGTCGGATTCGTGATCGCGATCGCCACGGTGATGATCACGAGCGTCTGGCTCAGTCGCTTCAACATCATCCAGGCCATTCGCGACATCACCGAACCCGCGAATCGCAAGCCCCACCTCCGTTCGAGCTATCTCGGCATTGGGCTCGCAGCTGTTGGACTTCTGCTCACAGGACTCGGACTGGCGACGTCGTCGTTCCTTGCGCTGCTGCTCGGTCCGGTCGTCGTGTTCGTCGGCACCGGACCGATGCTCACGCGTAACTTCCCCCGTACCGCGGTGAACACCGGAATCGGTACCGCGGTCCTCGTGTGGGCTGTGGCCGTCGTCCCGGTCGCGATCGCGCTCGGCATGTCGGTCGACGTGTTGGTGTTCGTCGTGCAGGGACTCGTCCTCGTCGGCGCCGCGGTCGTGCTCACGGCCCAACACCAACAGGCGATCGGGCACGGCATCGGTCGGGTCGCCAAGCGTTCGCTGTCGGTCCGGCTCGGACTCGCGTACCCGCTCGCGCGGCGTTTCCGGACCTCGATGACACTTGGCATGTTCGCGCTGGTCGTCTTCATCTTGGTGCTCGTCTCCGTCTTCGCGTCGATGTTCGGTGGTCAGATCGGGCAGTTCACGCGGGATGCGTCGGGCGGCTTCAACGTGGTCGTGCAGTCGAACCCGAGCAACCCGGTTCCGCTCGACTCGTTGGTGCGCGATCCCGACGTCCGAGCGGTCGCACCGCTCGCGAGCGAGAACGTGCAGGTCACGGCCGCGCCCGGCCTCGCCAAGTCGCGCGAGTGGGGTGCGACGGGTTTCGACGCCCGATTCGCCGATCACGGTGCACCGAAGCTCGACGACGACGGCGGCTATCCGAACGACGCGGCCGCGTATCAAGCGGTGATCGCGTCACCGAACCTCGCGATCGTGGAGTCGTCGTTCCTCGCCGCCGACGGCGGACCGCCGAGCGACGTCGTGAAGATCGGCGACCGGTTCACCGCACAAGATGAGGCGAGCGGCCAATCGCGCACGTTCACGATCGCGGCGATCAGCACGCCCGACGTTGCCGGCAACGGTGTGCTGTTCGGCATGACCGCCGCGCACGACCTGTTCGGCTCGCGCGCCGTCTCGAACCGTGCGTACCTCGACGTCGTCGATCCCAAAGCCTTCGCGGATGCGTTCGCCGGTCGCTTCCTCGCCAACGGCGGCAAGGCCGAGACCATTCGAGGGATCGTGCAGGACGAGATGGCCCAGCAACAGCAGTTCTTCCTGCTGATGCGAAGCTATCTGGCGCTGGGTCTCGTCGTTGGTGTCGCCGGTATCGGCGTGATCATGGTGCGGGCGGTGCGGGAACGGCGACACCAGGTCGGCGTGCTGCGGGCGCTGGGCTTCCAGGCGGGCGCCGTCCGTAAGGCGTTCGTCGTCGAGTCGGCGTTCATCGCGGTCGAAGGTGTCGCGATCGGCACGGTGCTCGCGCTCGTCTGCGCGTGGTCCATCACGCTCAGTGACGCGTTCGGCGACTCGCTCCCGTTCCGCGTTCCGTTCGTGGCGATCGGGCTCTTGGTGGTGGGCACCTTCATCTGTGCGTTGCTGGCCACCGCGGCTCCGGCGCGCACCGCGTCACGAATCCAGCCCGCGGTCGCGCTCAGGCTCGCAGATTGATCTTCCGGGCGAGATAGCACTCGACGTCGTAGACGACCTCGACGCGGCCACCGTGTCGCTCGATCACTTCACCGACCCGGCGGTGGAGGGGCGCGATCGCCCGCACGGAGACCACCGAACTCGACGATGGTGTCGAACAACGCATCGGGATACGACGGGCGGTAGGTGTCGTACTGCTCGGCGACTTCGCCGAAGACCAGGCGTTGTTCCCGGTCGGGCGCGCTCACGGTTGTGAGCTTGCCAGCCATTCCTGCCACGCGCGGAGGAAATTCGCGAACAGTACGCGTCCGTCATCTCCGGGAGGCGGTGGCCACCACGCCTGCCACGCCGCATCGACGTCGTCGAGCGTCGGCTCGGGTTCGCCCAGAAGGCGTCGCCGCACGATCGCGGCGGTCACGCGCCGTTGATCGTCGGCGTCGAGTCGCAGCTGTTCGCCGACGGTCTTGACGACGCCCGCGACGAAGGCGGCGTCTTGTACCACCAGCGACACGCGCATGGTGTCGGCGTCTGTACCCCAGTACGTGCGCAGCGCCTTGCGGAACCTGCGTTCGTCGAAGCCGCGCACCATCGTCCGTTGTTGTTGACCCCACATCGGTCGGTGCCCGGCGCCACCGAGCACGGTGTCGACGAGGCGTGTGAACGGATCCTTGGCGCTCACGGATCCCGGGGGCTCGCCAACTTCTGCACGAGATCGAACATCCGGGCAGTGCAACCGGCCATCTCGACCG
This sequence comes from Actinomycetota bacterium, assembly GCA_041691275.1. Lineage (GTDB taxonomy): Bacteria > Actinomycetota > Acidimicrobiia > IMCC26256 > PALSA-610 > PALSA-610. The sequence goes on from JBEPUZ010000125.1 coordinate 5,242, forward strand.
GGGGCAGGAGCGTGGTGACGATCTGCTCCGCGATCTCGTGGAGCGCCTTCGCGGCCGGCGCGTCGGGATGGGCGAGTACGACGGGCGTTCCTGCGTCGCCGTCGCTCGACACCGCGGGCTCGATCGGCACCGAGCCGACGAGCGGAGCGCCTGTGAGCGCGGCGAGGCGCTTGCCCCCGCCGGAACCGAAGATCGCGTGGCGGGTGCCGTCGGGCGCGACGAACTCGGTCATGTTCTCGACGACGCCGAGCACCTTCAGGTACGAGCGCCGCGCCATGTCGGCGACGCGCGCGGCCACCTTCTGGGCGCCCACCGCGGGCGTGGTGACGACGAGCATCTCGGTCTGGGGGAGCAGGCGCGAGAGCGCCATCTGGATGTCGCCCGTTCCCGGCGGCATGTCGATGAGCAGATAGTCGAGGTCGCCCCAGCTCACATCGACGAGGAATTGTTCGAGCGCCTTGGCCAGGATCAGGCCGCGCCACATGAGCGCGGTGTCCTCATTGTCGACGAGGAGTCCCATCGAGACGATCCGGAGCAACCCCGGGCCGACCTTCACCTCGTTCGGTGCGATCTTGCCCTTGCCGTCGGCGGCCTTCGACCCCGCGAGCCGGCCGTTGACGCCGAGCATGCGGGGGATCGAGAACCCCCAGATGTCGGCGTCGAGGACGCCGACGGTGAATCCCCGCGCCGCTAGCGCGGCGGCCAGGTTGGCGGTGATCGACGACTTGCCGACGCCGCCCTTGCCGCTGCCGATCGCGATGACCCGCGTGGTGGCGGGCACCTCGGTGACCGGTGCCGACTGCGACGCCCGCAGGCGCGCCTTCTGCATCAGGACCGAGCGTTCTTCCTGGGTCATCTCGTCGTACTCGACGGTAACCTCGCCGACGCCCGGGAGCCCGGCCACCTTCGACCGTACGTCGGTCCCGATCTGGCCCCGGAGCGGGCACGCGGCAGTCGTGAGGGCGACCTTGACCATCACGTCGCCGTTGGGCTGCACCCGCACGTCGTGGACCATGCCCAGCTCGATGATCGACGCCCGGAGCTCTGGATCGAGCACGCCGGCCAGGACCCCGCGGACGTCGTCGGGGGTCGGGATCGGGTGCGTCGGGATGGGGAGGTCGGATCGCGGCTGATCCACAGGGATGCTCATGTACCGAATAAAACCAGTGAAGACCTTGAAAATATGCCCGATTGCAAAGTACCGTCAAACAAATGGACTTGTTGGCCGTCTTGAAAGCACTCGGCGACGAGACCCGTTTCTCCATGTATCAGGAGCTCGCCAGCTCCACGGCGGCCCTCACGGCCACGGAGCTCGCCGAGCGCCTCGGCCTGCACGCCAACACGGTGCGGCTCCATCTCGAGCGGTTGCGGGAGGCCGGCCTCGTCGACGTCGAGCCCGTACACCGTGGCACCGTCGGTCGGCCCCAGCACGTGTATTCGCTGGCCGCGGGTGCCCCCGGTCTCGGTCTCGACCCGCCGAGCTACACCCTGCTCGCGGGAATGCTCGCGATGTTGGCCGAGCGGGTCGGCGCCGAAGGTGTCGATGCGACCGCTGCGGGCCGGTCGTGGGGTGTCGAAGCCGGGCGGCGCACGCACTCCAAGTCGTGCGTGAAAGCGTTGTTCGGCGAGCTCGACCGGCTCGGGTTCGATCCCGAGCGCGAGGTGTTGCCCGGCGGCAACACCGACATCACCTTTCTGCACTGTCCGTTCCGGGAGTTGGCCGAGGCCTACCCCGAGCTGGTCTGCAACCTGCACCGGGGGATCTGCGAAGGCGTGGTTTCTTCGGTCGGCGGGGGAAGAGTCGAGGACTTCTCGACGTTGTACGACCGCGACCCGTGCCGGGTCACGGTTTCTGTAGAAGTATCCTGAAACCAGTTCCGAACATCGTGCGTTCACGGAGGCTCAGATGATTGCCCTGACCGAAACTGCCACCACCAAGGTCAAGGAACTGATTGCGGCCGAAGGCCAGTCCGAGCTGTACCTCCGGGTCGCCGTGCGGCCGGGTGGCTGCTCCGGCCTCTCCTACGAGATGTTCTTCGACACCGAGAAGACCGCCGACGACATCGTCGAGTCCTACGGTGACGTGCAGGTCGTGGTCGACCCCGACAGTGCCCAGCACCTCGTCGGCGCATCGCTCGACTACAAGGACGGCCTGCAGGGCGCGGGCTTCGCGATCAACAACCCCAACGCGCAGCGCACCTGCGGTTGCGGCCAGTCGTTCTCCTGAACGAACCGGGTTTCATTGCATGACGGCCCCGCTCCGGCGGGGCCGTTTCGCGCCCGGGCGCAGATCCGGAGGCCCGGAGGTCGCAGCCGCGTCAGATGCCGAGTCAGATGCCGCGAGTACCGTCGCCGCGATGGCGACGCCGATCTCGTTCGTGCTGAACGGCGAAATCGTGACCGTCGATACCGAGCCGAATCTCGGCGAGTCGTTGTTGAACGTGCTGCGGGAACGGCTCGGCGTCACGTCGGCCAAGGACGGGTGCGCGCCCCAGGGACAGTGCGGCTGCTGCACGGTGCTCGTCGACGGAGAGCCGCGTGTGGCGTGCGTCACGCCGGCCGCGCGCGTCGACGGTCGCGCGGTCACGACCATCGAGGGCCTCGACCCGTCGCACCGAGCGAGTGTCGCGGACGCGTTCGTCGTGAGCGGTGGATCGCAATGTGGGTTCTGCACACCCGGGATCGTGATGCGGTTCGCGGGTACGCGCGCGCGCGACGTCGACCGCTCGTTGGCCGCGCATCTGTGCCGGTGCACGGGTTGGCTCACCATTCGCGGCGCGGTCGCGGGGGTCGACGCGGTTCCCGGTCGCGATCTGGTCGCAGCGGCCCGGCGGGCGACGCTCGAAGGCGGTGTTCCCCAGCGCGTCGACCGCGACGTGCCGCTCGGTGGTGGCTCGTTCGCCGACGACACCGCGCCCCGCGACGCGCTCGTTGCGGTCCCGCTCCCGCCGGGATCGGCCGCCGATTCGGAGGAGGCGGCCGGTATCCGGTTCGTCGTCGCCGACTCGCTGCTCGAAGCGCGCGTGCGCGCGGAGAAGGTGCAGGGCCGGCGCACCACCGCCGATGCCCGTCCCCCCTTGCTCGACCGGATGCCCCCGTGCCCCGAGGGTGGCGTCCGGCTCGCGACGCAGTGGGTCGAGCCCGCGTACCTCGAGCCCGACGCGTCTTGGTGTGCACCAGGCGGTGAATCTGCTTCGCCGCTCGCGAACGGCGGTGCGTTCGGGGGCAAGGTGCACTCCGCGGCGCCGGCTGCGGCGCGTGAGCTCGCCGACCGGTTCGGTCGCACGGTGCGCGTCGTCTACGCGCGCGAAGACGTCGTACGGCTCGGCCCGAAGCGGCCACCGATCGCGGCAGTGGCGATCGCGCTCGACGGCGTGATCGAGATCGACGGTGTCGTGGCGCGTGGCGCGGGAACGCCACGCCTCTGGCCCGTTGTCGACGGTCTCGAGGTACGCGCACGCTGGACCGAGGTCGACGTTCCCGGCCCACCAGTGAGTGCCGATCTGCGCGCGGTCGGTCTGGCCGAACAGGCCGTGCTCGTCGCCGGCGCGCTCGGACGCGACGTCGAGGTCGTCACGCCGAGCGGTGCGCGCTCGACGGCGGTGGTACAGGTCGAACGAGGCAAGGTGGTGCGCGTGGCCGTGACGATCGCGGCGGGTGATCCGCTCGACGAGATCGTGTTGCGGTCCTACGCGATCGGCGCCGCGCACATGGCGCTCGGCTGGGTGACCAGCGAGGGACTCGCGGTCGATGCCGCCACGGGTGAGATCCACGACCTCACAATCCGTTCCTTCGGGGTGTTGCGACCGGCCGAGATGCCGTCGGTCGAGGTCACGATCGTCGACGATCACGCGCCCGCCCGAGCCCACTCGACCGACGCTGTGTTCGCCGCCGTGGCCGCGGCGACGTGGAACGCGCTCGGCCGACCCGTTACGTTTCCCGCGCCCAGGAGGTAGTCGAGGAGGTAGTTATGCCGATCGAGCCCGTACCTACTCCTAGTGCTCCGCCCGTCGCCGGGCCCTACTCGCCCGCGGTGCGGGCGGGCGACTGGTTGGTGCTCGCGGGCCAGGTCGGCCTCGACCCCGCCTCGGGCGCCATCGTCGCGGGTGGGGTGGGGGCGCAGGCCCGCCAGGTCCTTGCGAACATCACGGCGGTGCTGAGCGACTGCGGGGCCGCGCTCACCGATATCGCCAAAACGACCATCTTCGTGACCGACATCGGCGAGTTTGCGACCGTGAACGCGGTCTACGCGGAGGTGCTCGGCGAGCATCGACCCGCCCGCTCGACCGTGCAGGTCGCGGCACTCCCCGCGGGTGCCGAAGTCGAGATCGAAGCGTGGGCGTACGTTCCTCGCTAGTTCGTTTCCCCGCGAGTTCGGTGCCGCCGGTTACATTTCTCTCGTGGTCGGCGTCATCCTCGTGCTGCTCGTCATCTTCATCGTCGGGCCCATCGGCCTGTTCGTGGTCGGAGGCATGTGGTCGGCGCTCACCGGGTGGCTGCTCTCGGCCGATGCCGACGCCCGCGCCGCCGACAAACCTTCCTGACTCGAACGGGTCAGGCCTCGCGCGGCGGGGTCGCGCCCAACCAGCGGGACTGACCGAACCGGTAGCCGACGGAACGCACCGTCTGGATGAGGTTGGCGTTCTCCTCGCCGAGCTTCGCCCGCAGCCGACGCACGTGCACGTCGACCGTCCGGGCGCCGCCGTAGTACTCGTAGCCCCACACCCGCGACAGCAGCTGCTCGCGCGTGAACACCTTCCCCGGATGGGTCACGAAGAACTTCAGGAGCTCGTACTCCATGTACGTGAGGTCGAGCGGCTTGCCGTTCACCGCGGCCTGGTACGTCTCGAAGTTCAACACGAGCTCGCCGTATGACACGACTTCGGGTGATCCGGCGCGGCCGGCGCGGAACATCAGGTGCCGTAGCCGCGCCTCGAACTCCTTCGGATGAAACGGCGTGAGACAGAAGTCGTCGAAGAGGTCTTCGCGGTGCTCGAGGTCGTGCAGCTGCGCGCCTGTGATGAGCAACAGGATCGACTCCACGCGAGAGTCGCCCTTCCGTAAGGTGCGACACAGCGTGAACGCGCCCTCGGGATCGTCGTCGGCGCACACGACCGCTCCGGTCCAACCGTCGACCGGTTCGTACTGCATCGCGATCGCGGCGTTGCCGACCGACTTCCAGCGCACACCCGACAGGTCGAGCGTCTGCGCGAGCAGCGGCGGAGCGGGGTCGGGAAATACCAGTAGGAGCTCGTTCACAGCGTTCTCATCCTCGCGCCGCCCGGCGCCCGCCCGTTCATCGTCGGCGCGCTAGAGCGTGCCGAGATAGCGAGCGATCTCGAACGGGGTGACGTCGGCCTTGTATTCGGCCCACTCTCTCCGCTTGTTGACAAGGAAATTCTCGAATACATGGTCGCCGAGCGCTTCTTTCACGAGCTCGGAGTGTTCCATGGCGTCGAGAGCATCGCGCAATGAGCCCGGCAGCGACCCAATGCCCTCTGCGAGGCGTTCCTCGTCGGTGAGCGCGTAGATGTTGTCGGTCGCCTCCGGAGGCAGGTCGTAGCCCTCTTCGATGCCCTTCAGGCCCGCGGCGAGGATCAACGAGAACGCGAGGTACGGATTGCAAGCGGGGTCGGGCGCGCGGAACTCGATGCGCGACGACTCGTTCTTTCCCGACCTCGACAGCGGCACCCGCACGAGTGCGGAGCGGTTGTTCAGGGCCCAGCACTTGTAGACGGGCGCTTCGTAGCCGGGGATCAGGCGCTTGTACGAGTTGACCCACTGGTTCGTGATCGCGCAGATCTCGCTCGCGTGTACGAGGAGGCCCGCGATGAAGTGCTTCGCGATCTTCGACATGCCGTACTCGTCGCCGGGATCGTGGAACGCGTTGACGTCGCCCTCGAACAACGACACGTGGGTGTGCATCCCCGAGCCGAACGCGCCGGTGATCGGCTTCGGCATGAAGGTGGCGTACACGCCGTTGTCGGCCGCGACCTCTTTGGCGATGAGGCGGAATGTCATCACGTTGTCGGCCATCTCGAGCGCGTCGGTGTAACGCAGGTCGATCTCGTGCTGGCTCGGACCGTTCTCGTGGAAGGAGTACTCCACGGGGATGCCCATCGCCTCGAGCCGCAGGACGGTCTGCTTACGCAGCCGGGATCCGAGGTCGTGTGCGGTGAGATCGAAGTACCCGGCGTTGTCGAGGGGCTCGACGGTGCCGCCCGAGTGGAAATAGAAGAACTCCATCTCGGGCCCGACGAAGAAGGTGAACCCTTTCTCGCGTGCCGTTTCGAGGTTGCGCTTCAGGACCCGCCGCGGATCGCCCTCGAACGGCTCGCCCGAGAACGTGGAGATGTCGCAGAACATCCGCGCCATCGCGGTGTCGCCCTCGTCGGTGGGCAGGAGCTCGAACGTGTTCGCGTCGGGCCGTGCGAGCATGTCGGATTCCTGGATCCGGCTGTAGCCCTCGATCGTGGACCCGTCGAAGGTCATGCCGTCCTCGAGCGCGGTCTGCAGCTCGGCGGGCGTGATCTCGACCGACTTCAAAAAGCCCAGCACGTCGGTGAACCACAGGCGCACGAAGCGCACCCCGCGCTCCTCAACGGTGCGCAGCACGTACTCGTTCTGGCGTTCCATGTGGAGAGTTTACGGGGCCCCGCCTTAGGATCCCCGAGGGCGGGACGGGGCGGTAACAGAGCGTTCACAATCGGGCAACCGCAAAGAAATCGCGTTGTTCCAAGCTGCCATGTCACAGCGGGCGGAAGCCCTGTAGATCGGAGCGAGAGAGTGGCCATCAAGGCGGAATACATCTGGATCGACGGCACCGAACCGACGCCGCGACTTCGGTCGAAGACCAAGATCCTCGAGTCCACGAAGAACCTGCCCATCTGGGGCTTCGACGGTTCGAGCACGAACCAGGCGCCCGGAAAGGCGTCCGACTGCGTGCTCAAGCCGGTGTTCTCGTGCCCGGACCCGATTCGTGGCGGCGACAACATCCTCGTGATGTCGGAGGTGCTGCTCACCGACATGACGCCGCACGTCACCAACACGCGCTCGTTACTCGTGCCCGTCGCGGAGAAGTACGCGGGGCAGGAGTCGCTGTTCGGCATCGAGCAGGAGTACACGCTCTTCAAGGAAGGCCGGCCCTACGGGTTCCCGGCTCACGGCTTTCCGGCGCCGCAGGGCTTCTACTACTGCGGCATCGGCGCCGACGAGGTGTTCGGTCGTGACGTCGTCGAGGCCCACCTCGACGCGTGCCTGAGCGCAGGTCTCGGCATCTCCGGCATCAACGCCGAGGTGATGCCGGGTCAGTGGGAGTTCCAGGTTGGCCCGCTGAGCCCGCTCGACGTCTCCGACCACTTATGGGTCGCGCGTTGGTTGCTCTACCGCATCGCCGAGGACTACGGGATCACGGCAACGCTCGACCCCAAGCCCGTCAGCGGCGACTGGAACGGCGCGGGCGCGCACACGAACTTCTCGACCAAGGCGATGCGCGAGGGTTACGACCCGATCATCGCCGCGTGCGAAGCACTCGGGAAGAACGCGGCCGAGCACGTCGTTCACTACGGCGCCGACATCGAGCTGCGGCTCACCGGGTCGCACGAGACGGCACCGTGGAACGAGTTCAGCTACGGCGTATCCAACCGTGGCGCCTCGGTCCGGATTCCGTGGCAGGTCGAGGTCGACAAGAAGGGCTACATCGAGGACCGTAGGCCGAACGCCAACATGGACCCGTACGTCGTCACCCGGCTTATCGTGGAGACGTGCTGTAGCGCACTCGCCTGATACATCCGGCAGCACTTCGTGGATCGGGGCGGCGAGAGCCGCCCCGATTGCGCGTCGGACGACGCCGATGCTGAAGCCGCGAACTCAGAAGTCGCGAACTCAGAAGTCGCGAACTCAGAAGTCGCGAACTCA
>JBEPUZ010000126.1:0-12908 GCA_041691275.1 Actinomycetota bacterium
GCGCTTGTCGCGCTTGTGCTTGTCGCCCATCGGGCCGCCTCCTGGGTACCGGTTCCGGGGTTCTCGCCCACACGCTCGCGCCGCCCGTCACGGTTGGCAAGGTCGCGGCGCCATCCGCCCGCAGTCTGGGCCGCAGGCGTGCGGTAACGCAGTGGTCACAACGGGTCGTCACCCTCTGTTGCGGACGTCGCCACCGATCGTCGGGGGACGCAGCACCGCGGGCGATGCGGCAAGGAGCACCATGAACCACCGACGGCAATTCCGCCCGACCCCGGCCGGCGAGGGCCGCCGGACGAGGCGCCGGGCAATCCCGTTCGCACTCGTCGCCCTTGCCGCGATCGCATGCACGAGCGTCGTCTCCGTGAACGAGGCCGGCGCGCTGTTGCAACCCTTCCGCCTGTCGCCGTCGTCCGGTCCGCCGGGGACGGTCGTCGGCGTCTCCGGCACGGGATGCACCGCAGTGCCGGGCGGCTCCGCGATGCACAACCACGTGAAGATCACGTCCGCGACGTTGCCGATCTCGGTCGACATTCCCGTCGGGGCCGGCGGCGCGTGGAACGGCCGCTTCACGGTTCCGAGGAATGCACTCGGAGTCTGGGATCTGGTCGCGGCGACGTGCTTCCCGAACGGAGGCCCGTCGACCACGGCGTACTCGCCGCAGACCTTCACCGTCACGGGAGCGGCGGCGACGCCGACTACGCCGAGCACGCAGCGACCGGTCGGAACTCCGGCGCCGACTCCCGGCGCGGGCGCCGGTGGTGCGCCGCCCCACCCCGCAGTTCTGAATGCTCCGGTCGGGAACGGGAACGGATCGGGCAGCGGGCCCGGCACAGCGGGGGCGAAGGGCGGGGCACCCGCGGCTGCGGTGGCCGCGGCGAAGCTCGCAGCCGTGAGCGGCGCCGGCAAGGCGTTCGCCGTGGGAACGTCGAGCAGAAGTCACCACCGCATGCGGTTGTGGTGGGTCGTGTTCGCCCTCGTCGTGCTCGCGGCCGCGTCGGCATTGCTCTGGCGCCTCCACCGCAACGAGACCAACGTTGCAACGGTTCCGCCCGCGAGGTGACGTCGGCCTGACGCGCGCCGCGTCACCTTCACGCTGTTCCTGATATCTCCTACTACGTCGTCTTCGGATCGACGGCCAGCAACCCTCGTGACCGGTGACACCAACGTCAAAGAAGACATCTTCGTCCGCGACCGGACGACCGCCGTCACGACCCGGGTGAGTGTCGCCAGCGCCGGCACGCAGGGAACCAGTCTCAGTTACCAGCCCGCGATCTCCGACGACGGCCGCTACGTCACGTTCGAGACCGCGAGCAACGTGGTCGCCGACACTGACACGAACGCGTCGTTCGACATCTACGTGCAGGACCGCACGACGGGAGCGCTCGCCTCCCAGAGCTTCGACTTCATGGGCAACGCGGCGGGCGTCTCGATCGAGGCGGCGATCAGCTCCGACGGTGGACGCGGCCCCGCCACCGCGAACCAACCGGTCTGGCCCCACCTCCCACCGTTAGGCGAAACTGACCGTCAACGTCGGAGGGGACGGCTGTGTCGACACATCGGATGGTGCGCGGGTTCGCCCTATTCGCGGTAGCCGCAATGACAGCCGCGACCGCGCTGGCATCGACGTCGTCGGGAGTCACGACGACCGCGGCCGCCGCCCCGCGCGTCGTGAGCGACGTCGCCCGTCTGAAGTTGGCACGCCCCCGCATCCTGTTGCGCACCGCCGACATCCCGGTCGTCGATCGGCGCCTCGCGCGCGCTCCGTACTCCACGCTGCTCCAGCGGATGGATGCGCAGGTCGCCCAGACATCACCGCCGTCGGCCGCCGATCAGGCGGACTGCGGGCTCTCGGTGAACATCGGCCGCGAAGAGGCCAAGGCGCGCGCGGCCAAGGATCTCTCGTTCATGTACGCGGTGAACCGGATCTGGGACACCACGACGAGCACGGTCGTGATCCCTACCGCCGCACAGCGACAGGCGGTCGGCGACCTCGCACGCGACTACCTCGTCGACACGTGCACGACGAGCCGGACGCACATCGATCCCGACCGCGATATCAACACCTCGAACGAGCTCATCCAGATGGCGACCGCATACGACACGCTCGCGGGCGCGCACTATCCGTTCGGGACGACGGAATCGGCGATCGTCACCAACCTTGTCACTTGGACTGCGCAGTTCTACGCCGATTACCAACCACTCCTCACCTTCTTGACCAACAACCACATCGCGAAGGGCGCAGCGTCGATCGGAACCGTCGCCATCGCGTTGGCGGGCACGCCGGGAGTAGACAACGCCCAGCTCGACACGTGGCTCGACTTTGCGATGACGAACATCCAGTTGGTGGTCCGCTACACCGAAGGTTCGGGCGACGGAACCTACGGCGAGGGCCCGTTCTACTGGCGCTACGCGTCGCAGAATGTCGTGCCGTTCGCACGCGCGTTCAACGCGGTGGCCGGCGGACGGAGCTGGCAGACGCGGTCCGCGACCGTCGTCGACGACATCTGGACGGCGAAGTGGTTCACCGACATCGGTCGGTGGGAGCTCGACATGACCCGTCCCGACGGCACGCTTGCACCGTTCGACGACAGCAACGTGGACGACGCTTACTACTTCGGCGCGCTGCCGTCGACGTCACGCGACGCGGCCGCGTACGCGTGGCGATGGGCGAACACTCCGAACAGCAGCGCGTCGGTGCCGTACGAGAGCACGGGCAACGTCGACCTCGCGGCCGACGAGGTCGTGACGTTCGACGACCACGTGAAGGCGGCGCCCCCGTCCGGTTCTGCGAATCGACTCCAGGGTGAGGGTGGCGACCTCGTGTTCCGCGGCGACTGGTCGACGAGCGCCGTCGCCGCGTTCGTACAGGCGGAGCACGGCGGTTCACGCGGGTTCGGTGCCGCACCCGGACAACCCGGTGTCCAATTCGCGGCGGTGCACGACCACGCCGATCCCGGTTCGTTCCAGCTCGACGCGTACGGCGAACGACTCCTCCTCGACCCCGGGTACATCAGTTACACGTGGACGCAACACGGCGTGCTCTCGAATCCGAGCGCGCACAACCTCATCCTCGTCGGCCCCGCGAGCGATCCCGAGTCACCCGGGAACCCCAACACCGCGTCGACAATCGCCACGCCCGCCCTGAAGGCGTTCACGACCACGCCGGGCGCACCGGTACCGGTCGACGGCGAGGCGTACGTCACGAATACCGTCGATCGGCGCGGCCTCGCCGCCGCGACCGTCACGAGCATCTACGGACGCTCGCCGTCGTACACACCGCCCGCGACGCTGAACGGCGCCGACTACCAGGAGTTGGTGAACCCGAACTCGGCCATCGTGCAACGCCGGTTCCTGTTCGTCGACCAGCGCTACCTCGTCATCGCCGACGCGGTCCTGTCGGCCGCGCCCCGGACCTTCACCTGGCCCCTCCACGGAAATGGTGGCGGCATCGACGGGATGACGGCCCCGCAGCCCGCGCTCGGCCTCTTCCAGCGCGGACTCGAGCCCGCGGCCGCGATCCCGGCGACGCCGTACCAGGCGAGCGGCGGCTCCTTCGTGCAGACGCCGGCCGGCGGCGAGTGGTCGCGGGCCAAGGCGCGCGTCGACACCGCGATGGCGTTCGACGCGGCGACGGCTCCGGCGACCACCGTGAGCCAGGGCCTCTACGAGCAGACGCACGGCCAACTGGGCTCCGACGCGGTGTTGTCGACGAGCTTCACGGGCACGACCGTGCGGGCCGCGTCGGTCGTGTACCCGACGCCGACGACGGGCGCCGCACCGACGATCACCCGCCTCACCATCGCCGGGGCCGCCGTGCTCCGCGTCGACGATCCCGCTCGCAACGACCACGTGCTGATCGTCGTACGGCCCGCAGGACAGCCGCTGCTCTCGCTGCCCTGCACCGCGACCGGGATGCCGGTCTCGATCACGACCGACGCCGCAATCGTGGTGGTCGACGTGCACGCCAACGGCACGCCCGTGACCAAGTACTTCGAGCAGGGCACGCGCCTGAGCGTCACCCGGCCGACCGGCCCGCTGCGCAATCTGTGCCGGTAGCCGCCCGGCTCAGATCTCGAGCGGTTCCGAGACCAACTGGTCGATGAGCGAGGCGAGGTCGCCCGACGCGACGCCCTTGCGCAGCCGCCGCACGAAGAAGAACGCCATCATCACGAGGCTGCCGAGCGCACCGGCGATCGAGCCCAGTTCCACACGCAGGAACAACTCATGGCTGCCGACGGCGGTCGCGAGCACGAAGGTGACGAGGCCGACGAGCCACGCGTACATCGTGAAGGCGTGACCCGAGAGCGCGATGAGCGCCTGCGACATCGTGAGCGAGAGAATGAAGAGCCCGCTGCCGGTGGCGAGGAGGGCGACGTCGGCCCGACCGAGGTTGAACTTGGCGCCGAAGAGCAGTCCGCCCGCCCACGGTCCGGCGATCCATCCGGCGACGACGCCGAGCGTCCCGATGCCGACCACGACGATGACGAGCCGGCGCACACCGACGCGGAACTCGTCGTCGCGACCCGCACTGACCATCGACGTGAGACCGGGCAGCAGTGCGGCCTGGACCGCCTGGAACAACACGATGGGGATGCGCGACAAGAAGAGGCCGACGATGAAGTCGGCGACCGCGGTGCGCTGGTTCGGCTTCGCGAGCGCCTGCGCTCCGATGAACGGCGCGTAGCCGAGCACCTGCGCGAACAAGGAGCCCCCGAGGAGGTACCCGAGGTTCGCGGAGATCTCGCGATAGGGCGCGGGTGGGCCCGGCATCATCAGGTCGTTGCGACCCCGCAACGCGATGGCCGTCGCGAGCAGGGGCGGGATCGCGAGACAGAGGCCGAACCACACCGGGTTCTTCGCGCCCACCAACGCGAGCGGGATGCACGGCGCCAGTCGCAACAGCGCCTCGGCCGCCATGCTCACGCCGTACGCGCCGAAGTTCCCGGTGCCGGCGAAGGCGCCCCGAGCCAGGTACTCGACGCCGAACGTGAACAGCGCGATCACGAGACACACGACGAGCATGGAGTGGTCGGCGAACAGTCGGGAGACGAGCGAGGTCGTGAAGGCGACGATGATCACCGCGATCGAGATCACGATCGCGAACGCGCCGCCCAACGCGCTGGCCCGCCGCACGATGGGAGCCCCGCCGAGTCCGTGCACGCGCCGCGCGGCCATCGCCCGGCCGACCTCTTGCTCGAGCGGCAGGAAGATCCCCGGCGCCAGCACGAAGACCACGACCCAGAGCGTGTTGAGGGCGCCGTAGTCGAGCTTGTTCAGGTTGCGAAAGGCGAGAATCTGGAACGCGTAGGTCGCGAGACCGGCGACCACGAGGCCGGCGCCGACCGCGAACGTCCCCTCGGGAACCGGGGCGCGGGCCGCGAGCCGGCGACCGCGCTCGAGGCGGGACAACGGCGGTGAGGGGCTCACCGCGCTTCCAAGAGGGTCATTCGTTTCCATCGCCGCCGAGATTCTGGCTCGCGACCGCCTCATTGAGCGGTCGTCATCGGAATCCAGTCGCCGACGCTACGCGATCGCGTGCCCGCGACAGCCATTCCGAGCCCGGAACCCACGGAAACATCACGACCGGGACGCCATGCGGGCTTGCCACCCCCCGGTACTCCGCGTCGCCCGTGCCTGGTCGGCTTCTCGACTCAATGACGCGATCGCGCACCTGTTCGGCGAGGAGTCCGGCGATGAGGTGGACAAGTTCGAGCACGTTAAACGTCACGCGGGGCCGGGCGGGGCTCCGGTGCTCGACTCGTTCGACTGGTTCGCGGGACGCGTGGCGACCGGGTCGACATGGGCGACCACGTGTTGCATCTCCTCGACGTCGGCCCCGCCGGCGACGCCCGCTTCGCGGGCGCGCATCAGCTCGGGTTCCAGTCGGTGCGCGGTCTCGACGCCGGTCACGCGCCGTGACGTGCGATCAGGGCGCGAAGAATCAGAACGTGCAGGCGGTCAGAACGTGTAGGGCTGGTCGCCGACCACGAGCCCGACACTCACCACGTCGGTGGCGCTGAAGTCCCAGACGACGGCCTCGACCCGCACGACCTGGCCCGCGTGATGGATCTGTTCACCGACCCTCGGTACGGCGATCTCGGCACCTTCGTAGATGACGGAGTCGTTGACGTGCAGCCGAAGTGTGCTCACTCGGTTCACGGTACGCCCCTCGCGACGCGTGCGCACGCGTCGATTCGTGCACACGACAGTTTCGGACGATCGGGTCGCCGAGCGCGGGAGCGTCGCGAAGGTCTGGGCGGTTTCGATCGAAGTGCGCACGCGGTTCGCGCGGGGAGCCACCGAAACCCTCCGATCGAGTCACCCCGGGCCGAACTGGGGGCCGGCCGGCGGGCGGCCGCCCCGTCGTTCGGGTGACCGGCGCCGGGTATCGACAGGCTGGAGTCTGATGTCGGGGCTGGCGCGCGTTGCGACCGTGGTTCTTGTCTGTGCCGGAGCGATCGGGGGCGGGAGTCGGGCGGGTGCGGCCGGGACCGATCCGTTCTCGTGGGCGCCGGTCAAGACCCCGCCGGTGCTCGGTGCGTCGGGTCGGGTCTTCGCGGCATCGGCCGGGGACTCGACCGGTACCCGGGTCGTGCTCTACGGCGGTCAGCCGCCGGGCACCTCGAGCGCGTACGGCGACACGTGGGTGAACGACGCCGACGGAACGTGGAGACCCACGTGCGGTTCGACCGCGCCCGGCACGACGGGCGCGTGCGGACCGGGCCTCCGTGACGGGCACGGCCTGGCCACCGCGGCCGGCGGCGTGATCCTCTACGGCGGATTCGCCGGCGACATCGGCGGCTCCGTGCCGAACGGCGACACGTGGCGATGGAACGGCGTGACGTGGTCACGCCTTTGCACCAGTGCGACGTGCGGACCCGGGCCGCGAGCGCTCATGGCGATGGCCGGCAACGGCACTGTCGGGGTGATGTTCGGCGGTCTCGACGGCTCCTCGATCGCGAACAGCACCTGGGTGTTCAACGGGACGGCCTGGACCGAGGCCTGCGGGCAGGCAGGCGTTCCGTGCGGGCCGATCGGCCTCGCGAGCGCGTCGATGGCGTGGGACGGCCGACAGTTCGTGCTGTTCGGCGGTGCCGACCTGAACGGCACCGGCGCGCCCGTCGACGACACCTGGACGTTCAACGGTCACGTCTGGACGAAGATCTGCGGAACGTCGATGGGACACGCCTGCGGTCCCTCCGCACGCGACCTCGGCGCGTTCGCGTTCGCCGGCAACGAGCGCTCGCCGCGGGGAGCCGTACTCGCCGAGGGCGGCGACATCTTCGGGAACGGCGCGACCCAGCACATCGATCGCGACGCCTGGCTGTTCGACGGCGCGCGCTGGTCGAAGCTCGGTCCGCCGTGGAACGGTTCGTCGGAGACGTTCCCGAACTCCGGATCGCCGCCCGCGGGACCCGATCCACTCCTCGGTCTGCTCGGCCCGAAGCCCGCCCTGTGCGAGATCGTCTACATCGGCGCCGCGGTCACGCATTCGGCCAACCCACCGACGCTCGTGGAGAAGACCTTCGTGGCCGGGCGTGCGCCGTGGACACCGGCGAAGAGGAACTGTGAGCCCGTCCCGGCCGCACCACCGGGACCGGTCACCACGACGGTTCCGGCCCGACTGCCCGCATTGATCGTCGCGCCGGTCACGGCCCGGCCGACGCTTCCCCGGACCGGTTCGACCGCGCCCGCCGCGAGTGGCGCGATCGGGATCGCGCTCGTCGCGATCGGTGCGCTGCTCGCACGCCTCCGCAGCGGGCGCGGGAGCCGGCGTTCGCTTTAGCCTCCGGCCGTGACCACCGCGACGGCCGAGCCTCGACGACGGCGGCGGCTCACGCTCGTCGGGCCGCGCGTGCTCATCGTCGGTTCGTTCGCGGTGCTACTGCTCGTCGCCGCGATCGGCATTCCGGCACTGCTCGCGACCGTGCACGCCCTCGATCGTCAACAACAGCGATCCGATCCGTCCGCGACTGCGACCAACGCCGCACTGGTTGGTGCGCTCGACGAGGAGACATCCGTCCGCGGCTACATCATCACCGCGAACCAATCGTTCCTCGCGCAGTACTCCTCCGGCGCGCAACGGGTCACGGCCGCGTTGGCCACCCTGCGCGGACCGGATGCCGAGAACGACATCCAATCTGCCGTCGACGTGATGGAGAAGTCACTCAAAACCTGGCGCAGCACGTTCGCGGAGCCGGTGATTCTCCACATCCGGACCGGAGACCCGGCCGCGGCGCGCGCCATCGTGCAGTCCGGTGTGGGAAAGAGCCGCTTCGACGAGTTCCGCGCCGCGCACGATCAGCTCGAGGCTCAGGTCGCGCACGACGTCAGCACCAGCCGCAAGCGGCTGCGGCACGACGTCGAATCGTCGCTGCTCGGCTTGATCGTCGCGCTCGCCGTCGGGCTCGCGGTCGCCGTCGGTCTGTGGTTGTGGTGGAGGGTCTGGGGCGAGCGCGAGGCCGGACGCGAACTTGCGCTCGCCGATCTCGGTGTGCTGCTGCGCTCGGTCGTCGAGGCCACGACCGAACCGATCTTCGCCAAGGACGCCGACGGCCGTCATCTCCTCGCGAACAGAGCGCGGGCCGCATCGCTCGCGCACGGCGACGCCGATGCGATCGTGATCGGTCGTACCGTCGACGACTTCGTCGACCCCGAGATGGCGCGCCAGATCCGCGCCGAAGACCTGCGGGTGATGTCGACCGGCGAGGACTCGCGCAACGAGGAGATCCTCGGCCAACCGGACGGGCCGCACGTGTTCCTGACGAGCAAGAGCCCGCTCGAAGCTTCCGACGGACGCCGGATCGGGGTCGTCGGCGTCGCCCGCGACGTCACACTTGAACGACTCCTGCAGGCCGATCGGGAACGGCTCTACCAAATCGAGCACCGCCTGGCGGAGACGCTGCAGCAGGCGATGCTCGGGAACGCCGAGATCGACGACGACCGCCTCGACGTGTGCGCGCGCTACCAACCCGCACTCGAGGAGCTCACGGTCGGCGGCGATTGGTACGACGTGGTGCCGCTCCCGAACGACATGGTCGGCCTCATCGTCGGCGACGCGGTCGGCCGCGGGATCGACGCCGCGACCGCGATGGGACAGCTCCGCAGCTCGCTCACCGCGCTCGCGCTCGCGGGCCTCGACCCCGCGGACGCGCTCGAAGCGGTCGAGGCGTTCGCACATACCATCCCGGGCGCGCGTTCCGCGACGTGCCTCTACCTGATCGTCGACCCGACGAACGCGCGCCTCGTCTACTCCGTCGCCGGCCACATGCCGCCGCTCGTGATCACCCCCGACGGTGACACTGAGTATCTCGACCGCCAACAGGATCCGCCGCTGGCGGCCGCGTACCTCGACCGGCCCCGACGCGTCGGCACCCACCCGTTCCTCGCGGGCTCGACCCTCGTGCTCTTCACCGACGGACTCGTCGAGCGCCGGCGGGAGTCGATCGACGACGGTCTCGAACGCCTCGCGCTCGCCGCATCGGCGACGATCGATCTCCCGATCCGCGCGATGTGCGACGGGCTGATCGCGGGCCTGCTCGCCGACCAACTTCAGCGCGACGACGTGGCCGTCGTCGTCGCCCGTCTCGTCAAGACGCACAGCGATCAGTTCCGGCGACGCGTCAGCGCGAACGCGGCGAACGCCCGAGTGGTCCGCCACGACTTCCAGAGCTGGATCGCGCACTACGAGCTGGGCGGCGAAGCCGCGGGAGACCTCGCAATCGCGCTCGGCGAAGCGCTGGCCAACGGAGTCGAACACGCGTACGCGGGTATGCCTCCCGGGATCCTCGAGGTGGAAGCCACCTACGCCGACGGGTTGCTGCACGTCTCCGTGCGCGACCATGGAGCGTGGCGAGCGCCGCAGGAAGAACCGACCGACCGGGGCCGAGGTCTGAACCTGATGCGACAACTCGTCGACGACGTACGGGTGCGGAGCGATGCACGCGGCACGGTTGTCGAGCTCGACTATCACTTCCCGAGCCGGAGCAATCGCACATGACCATCGAGGAGCCGCTCGATATCCGGACCGACCTTCGGCCGGCCGAGTACGCGATCGTGACGGTCCGCGGTGAGATCGATCTAGAAACCGCGCCCGAGCTCGAACGACGCCTGCTCGAGGTGGCAGAACGACGGATGCCCATCGTCGTCGACCTCAGCGAATGCCGGTACATGGACTCGAGTGGATTTCGTGCGCTGCACCGGACGGCCGCGCTCTGCCGGGTCGTCCTGGTCATTCCCGCCGGTGCGTTCCTCGAGCGGGTGGCGCGGTTGGCCGGGCTCGCCGAGCTCGTCGCGATCCGCAATGACGTCGCGGGCGCGACCGAGCATCTGCGCACCGAGCCCCGGTAGCGGTCACTGCCGCGCTTTGCTGCTCCGGGCCGCCCACTCCTCGGCGCGGGCTTTCAGACCCTCGGCCTCGTAGCTCAGGTACCGGCGCGTGAGGCGCGCGGTCAGGAGCCCGACGAGCGGGGCCAACACGCCGACCTGCTCCATCCGCAGGACCACCTTCGTGGTGTTGTCGGAGCCGGGCCGATCGGACCCGGTTTCGACGCGGTGGATCCCGGCGCACCGAACACCGAGGGTCGACGCGTGCCACGTGAACTCGCGACCGGGAACGAAGTCGGTGATGTCCCACACCAGCGCGCGCAGGCGGGGCTGCTTCACCCGGACCTTCGTCGACAGCCCCGCCGGTGCGCCCGACAGGATCTCGACCTTCTTCACGGACGCGGTCCACTCGGGCCAGCGCTCCACATCGGCGAGGATCGCCCACACCGTCGCGCTCGGAGCGTCGATCTCGATCTCGGCCTCGAAGTTCATCGTTCTCTCCTCACTCGCCCGGTCGTCCCCGGGCTCATCGTCGCGTGAACCGTATGGTACATGTACCATACGGTTCATGACCACCACGAGTTCGGTCCGGCACCCGAAGAACACGGCGGCCAAGGAGCTGCTTTTGGCCCGGGCGGTCGAGTTCCTGACCGAGCGGGGCCTGGGCGACATCTCGCTGCGAGAGCTGGCTGCGGCGCTGGGCACCAGCCACCGCATGCTCATCTACCACTTCGGGTCGAAGGAAGGCCTGTTCGTCGAGGTCGTGCAGGCCTCGGAGCGACGCGAGCAGGAGGTGCTCGCGGGCCTGAACGAAACCACCGAGGGCACCCCCGAAGACGCGGCCCGGAAGTTCTGGAAGCGGCTCCGGTCGCCCGAGGTCGCCGCCCACGAACGCCTCTTCTTCGAGGTCTACGGGCAAGCGCTCCAAGGCCGCGAGTACGCGCGCCCGCTGCTCGACGGCGTGATCGAGAACTGGCTCGGGCCCGCGACCGCCGGCCTCGAAGAAGAGGGGTTGCCGCCCGACGAGGCCCGCGCGGTCGCACGCCTCGGGCTTGCGGTCGTGCGCGGGCTCCTCCTCGACGTCCTCGCGACCGGTGACGTCGCCGGCGTCGACGCCGCGTTCGAGCACTATCTCGCGGGCGTCACCGCGGTACGCCTGGCCCGGAACCCCGCCGGGACGTGACGCAACAGTGCGCCCCGTTTCGCCAGCCGCTACCGTGGATATGACACGTGTGTCAGTTTCCGCGTCGCTGTTCGCCGGACAAAAGGAAGCATGTTGACCGTCGCCGCGCCGAGCGCACCCACCGACCACTACACGATCATCTCGGCCGACTGCCACGGCGGCGGCTCGACTGCGGAATACCGCGACTACCTCGCGCCGAAGTACCACGACGCGTACGACGCCTGGCGCGGCGCGTACAAGAACCCGTACCGCGACCTGCAGGGCGACAGCCGTACCCGCAACTGGGACGACGCGCGCCGCTGGAAAGATCTCGAGGCCGACGGCCAGGTGGGCGAGGTCCTCTTCCCGAACACGATCCCGCCGTTCTTCCCGACCGGTATCGTGATCGCGCGTCCGCCGACCAACGCCGAGTACGAGCTGCGGTGGGCGGGCATCCAGGCGCACAACCGTTGGCTCGCCGACTTTTGTTCGCAGGCGCCGGACCGCCGCGCCGGGATCGCGCAGATCTGCTTCAACAACGTCGACGACGCGGTCGCCGAGATCCACTGGGCGCGCGAGCACGGCTTGCGTGGCGGGGTGCTCGTGCCCAACCTCCCGCCCGACCAGTTCGACGTGCCGCCGGTCTACGACCCGAGCTACGACCCGATCTGGGCCGCCTGCCAAGAGCTCGACATGCCGGTCAACAGTCACTCGGGAACCGGTCTCCCCGATCACGGCAAGTACCCCGTCGCACAGGTGCTGTGGGTCATCGAGACGCCGTACTTCGCGCATCGTCCGCTGTGGTTCATGATCATGGGCGGGATCTTCGAGCGCTTCCCGACGCTGAAGTTCGTGATGACCGAGTCGGGTGCGAGCTGGGTCCCGGAGACGATCCGACAGCTCGACGGGCTGCACATGGCGATGGCGATGGGACGCACGGGTGAGGTCGGTTTCGATCCCGAGTCCGCCCTGCCGATGAAGCCGAGCGAGTACTTCGCCCGCAATTGCTGGATCGGAGCGAGCTTCCCGAGCCCGAGCGACGGCAAGGCCCGCACGCGCATCGGTATCGACAAGTACATGTGGGGCAGCGACTATCCGCACCACGAAGGCTCGACTCCGTTCTCGCGCGAGAGCCTGCGCCGTGCCTTCTCCGACGTGGATCCCGCCGAGCTCCACCAGATCTTCGCGCTCAACGTGGCGAACGTGTACGGATTCGATCTCGAGAAGCTCGCGCCGCTCGCGGCGATCCACGGCCCGACCGTCGCCGAGATCGCGGAGCCGTACGAGGGTGTGCCCAAGGGCGCGACGAGCCCGTCCTTCTACCAGAAGTAGTCAGTACCGGGTCACGTCAGTTCGCGCACCGGCGCCGGCGGAGCGCGAACGCGATCGCCGGAAACAACAGCACCGACAACATCCCGGC
>JBEPUZ010000127.1:0-12890 GCA_041691275.1 Actinomycetota bacterium
CGCCCGAGCTTGAGGAGCGCGGGTTCGATCCAACCGCAGTCGCGCAGCGCGAGCAACATCTGCTGGCGGAGCTTCAACACCTTCTCGCGGTCAATCAGCTCCGAGAAGTACAGGTACCCGTCGCGGTCGAGCCGGGCGCGCAACGCGTCGCTATCGCCGAGGAGACCGTTTGACACCTCCATCGGAAGGAACGCCCAGTCGTAGCTCATCGTCAGGCAATTCTAAGGTTCGTCCTCACCCCTTGACGACCCGCTTCCGGCGCCACCCGTTCGGGAATACGGGGTCCGGCGCTCACCCGACCGGCCGGGCGGGCACGCCGACCACGACCGATCGGGGCGCCACGTCGTGCACGACCACGGCGTTGGCGCCCACCCGGGACCGGTCGCCGACCGTCACCGGGCCGAGGATCTTCGCGCCCGTCCCGATCTCGGCGTACTCGCGGATCGTCGGGCCCTGGTAGTCGCCCTCCCGCAGACCAATCACCACAAACGGTCGAATCTGCGCGCCGGTGTGGATCTCGACGAACCCGTCGATCACGACCTGGCCGTGCGGGAAGCGCACCCCCGGATGCACGACGACCGGATCGCCGATCGAGAGCTGCGCCCACGAGATCGCGACGCGGTGCGCGAGCCGCGGAATCACCGGGATGCCTCGCCGCTGGCAACTCGCCTTGAGCCGGTACAGCACGAGCGCGCCGAACGCGTCGCTCACGAAGACCAAACGCACGAGCTCGAATCCGACGGCGACGCGCGACTCCAACATCGCGACGTCGCCGCGCGCACGTCGCTCGAGCTGCATGTCAGCGAGCACCGCGACCTTGAACGCCGGGTGGCGTTGCTGCAGCGTCCGCATCAGCGGACGTTCGATTCTCTTCCACGGCACCTTCACCGGCACAACCCCCTCTCGCGGTCATAACCCTACGAGACGCACCGCTCACCCGATGCGGGACGCGCGAGGCCAGAGCTAGCCTTCCGAGAGGAGGAGTCGTGACGAATGAACCCACCCGGTACTTCGTGGTGCACCTGCAAAAGACCGCGGGCACCACGCTCCGAGACCGGTTCCGGGCGACGTTCCCCGACGTCGCGATCTACCCGAACGCCGACGATGGACGCGACAAGCGCCTGTCGGTGATCTCGCTCAGCCACCTGCTCGAACGGTGGAAGGTGCGAAAGGGAGAAATCCGTGTCGTCGCCGGCCATTTCCCACTCTCGACGGTCGAACTGCTCGACGCCGACTTCGTCACGGTCAGCATCCTGCGCGAACCCGTCGACCGCACGCTCTCCTACCTGCGGCACCAAAAGAAGATCAACCCCGACGACCGTGACCGTTCGCTCGAGGAGATCTACGACGATCCGTTCCGATTCAACGGCCTCGTACGCAACCACATGGTGCGGATGTTCTCGATCGGCGCCGACGAGATGGGTCCGGGCGACGGCGTGCTCACCGACGTCCCCGATTCCACGGCCCGGCTCGAACGGGCGCAAGAAGCGGTCGCCGGGCTCGACGCATTCGGGCTGCAGCCGTGCTTCGAGGAGTTCTGGGGCGAGTTCGCGTCCCGCCACGACCTCGTCGCCGGCGAACCGCTGCGGTCGAACGCGACCGAGCCCGAGGACGCCCCCGACCACCTCGTCGACCGGATCCGGTCGGACAACGAGCTCGACGTCGCGCTCTACGACTTCGCCCGCACCCTGTATTCGGCGCGAGGCTCACACCGATGACCGCCGATCCTGCGACCGCGTCCGTGCTCGAACTGGCGGCGGCGACGGAGCCCGTCGATTGGGCCGGCGCGGTCGACCTGCTCGAAGCCGCGAACCGCAATGCGCGCGCCGACGAGATCGAGTTCGCGCTGGCCGAGGCGCGCGCCCGCGGCTACGAGCGCTTGGGCGAAGTCGCTGCGCCGGCCGCGCCGGTGGCGCCGGGAACGTGCCCGCCGATCGGCAGCAGCGATCTCCCCGAGGCGCCGGTGGCCGAGCTGACCGCGCCGTTGGTGCGCGCCGCGATCCTCGAACGCGGAAGCCTGCTCGTCCGGGGTGCGGTCGATCCGGAGCACGCCCGCGCGCTCGCCGACGGCATCGACGAGTGCTACCGCGCGAGCGACGAGTGGTCCGCGTCGCGCGACGCCGCGGTACGACCGCACTCGCCCTGGTGGACTCGCTTCGAGCCGAAGGGCGACAAGGAAGAGCTCGCCAAGAGCTGGGTGCCCGGCATCCGCAACTGGGTGCGCGCGGGCGGCGGCGTGTTGTTGTGCGACTCGCCGCGTATGCAGTTCGAGCTGCTCGACCTCTATCGCGAGCTCGGACTCTTCACGATGGTCAGCGAGTATCTCGGGAGCCGGCCGGTGTTGTCGGCGAACAAGTGCACCCTCCGTCGCGTCGGGCTCGACGCGACCGGCGGCTGGCACCAGGACGGCGCGTTCCTCGGCACCGGTATCCGCGCCATCAACCTCTGGCTCGCGCTGACCGACTGCGGGGTCGACGCGCCCGGTCTCGATCTCGTGCCCCGCCGCTTCGACCAGGTCGTCGAGACGGGCACCGAAGGGTCGTACTTCACCTGGGCCGCGGGCGACGATCTCGTGCAACAGACCGCGGGCGACGGTGGTGTGATCCGTCCGCACTTCGCCGCCGGTGACCTCTTGATCTTCGATGACCTGCTGCTGCACAAGACCGCGGTCTCCCCGGAGATGACGCACGAGCGTCACGCGATCGAGACGTGGTGCTTCGCGGCCGACGCTTACCCGGACGGCCAGATCCCGCTCGTCTGGTAGCTCTCGCGCCGAGGAACGGAAGCTACGACACCCGGCGCAGGAACCCGCCGGGGTTGAACGTCAGCGAGTACTTCTCCATCAGCGCGTCGGCGACGAATTCGCCGTGGATAGTGAGGATTTGCTTCACCGCTTCGGTGGGGCCGGCTCCGAACGCGGGCCACACGGGATGGCCGTTCACGATCGTGTCGGTCACGACGACGTAGGAACCCACCGGTACGAGCGACGCGTACGCGTCGAACTCGCGCACGGTCGTGGCCCGATCGGTGCGCGAGCCGAGGATCACCACCGCAGTGCCCGAGCCCACGACTTCCCGCACCGCGACACTCGTGTCGGCGTCGTGGGCGACGCCGTGCCGGTAGCGCAGTCGCGGATGTTGGGGAAGGTCTCCGGCCAGTGTCTCGCCGACGGCGATGACCTCGCCATGACCCACCATCTCGCAGACCGACGCGAGGAACAATGCACGTGAGCCGTCGCCGGCGCCGGTCTCGATCACCCAGTCGGGACGCGCGCTCGCGATGATCTCCTGATACGCGAGCAGATCGGTCGGCGCGCTCGCGATGCGCCGCCCGAGCCAGGTCGTGTCGGTCCACGGCAAGCTGCGCCACACCGCTTCGGTGAACGCCCACTTGAGCTCGTCGGGCAACGGGGTGGGAGTGTCGGGAAGTCCGTCGTTCATGCCGGCGGCCGCACCCTCGGCGAAGGCGTCGGTCGACATGCGCCGCGCTTTCGACCGGCGGGCGGACACGTTCGGGATCCGGCCGACGAAGTGGATGGGCTTGCCCGGGCCCTTGAACGGACGGCCCCGCAGGTCGGCGTACTCCTGGCTGTACCCGAAGATGCGCGACCGCCGCTCGGCCGCGTCGATCTGGTTGGTGGTGGTGCCGCCGTGCACCTGGTGGAACGACCCCTCACCCATGATCGTGCACACGGTGACGTCGGGCGACGCGCCCAGACGTTCGTAGAGCTCGAGGTTCGCGTACCCGCCGCCCGCGATGGAGAAGTTCTCGTCGAAACCGCCGACCTGAGCGAGCAGCGAACGCGGCACGAACATGCAGTTGCTCTCCCACATGCCGTCGAGCCAGTCGCGGTCGCCGATGAAATGGCCGATCTCGAAGAGCCGGTGCCCGGCGCTCGGCCACTTGATCGATTCGAACAGGCGGTCCTCGTACGACTGGTCGTACCCGGCGCGCATGACGTCGCCCTGTTGGCCGGGCCCGACATACCACTGTTGGGTCGCGACGATCGCGGGTGCGTACGTCGAGAGACCCGCGAGACCGAAGTGGAGCACGCCCGGCGTCAGCACGTGGGCGCCGTCGATCATGAGTGCGAATGCGCGCCCGCGCCCCTCGCGGATGCCGAGGTTGAGCGCGAGCGCGGGCGACGGAGTAGCGTCGGCGCCGAGATCGACGTAACGGAACTCGGGCCCGAAGCTCCGGACGAATTCCTCGCCGAGCTTTTCCTCCTCGTTCGAGCCGTTCTCGACGACCAGGACCTCGTACTCGACGTCGTCGACGTCCTGCTGGTACGAGCGGGAGAGTGATTGCAACGTGCGCGCCGCCTCGCGGCGCATGTTGTAGAAGACGACGACCACGGAAAGGTCGATCGCATCCTTGGGTGCCTCGGCCGCGAGCGGCGGCCGGGCACCGCCACCGACCGACGCGGTTGTGACCGGCACCGGGCGCGTGTCGGTCGCCGACTTGCGCCAGGCGATTGCGAAATCGTCGACGCGGTCGATCTGTGACGTGATGCCCCGCTCGGTCCGGAAGGCCTCGACGTGCTCGCGCACCAAGGAGTGGGCACGCTGGTCGACGACGACGAAGCCACCGACGCTGAGACGGTCGTAAAGGCGATCGAGCACCGCCCGCGTCTCGCCGCCGATTCCCGGTCCGATGCGGATGAGCGCGACATCGGTGATCGCGTCGTCGCGCAACGTCGCGTGCAACCTGCCTTCGAGGAAGCGCACCCGATCGTCGAGCAGGTCGAAGCGCGCGAACCCGTCCCGCACGATGTTGAGGTCGGCCCGGAAGCCCGCTACGCCTTCGTTGGAGAGCCGGGGCGCCTTGTCGGGCTCGGGCGACGAACGGAACTGGTCGGCGACGAACACCTTGCGATCGGGCAGCTCCCACGCTTCGAGATACGCGCGCAGGAAAATCGCGCCACCACCGCGGCCCGTTCCGCACTCGACGAGATCTCCGGCCACCGCGTCGTTCCGGATCGTGTCTAGACAACGCTGCAGATGGTCGAGCTGCGTACGTCCCATAGCCGTGAATGGCAGGAACGAGTTCGCCGAGTGCTGCTCCGGGCCGGCCGGGCCGAGACGCTGCCGTTCGAACCGTCGGTAGGCCTCGGTGTCGTAGCGCACGGGATCGCGCAGCTTGTCGGCCGCGCGCCGATCGGCTTTCGCGTTCCCCGACAACGCCTCGAGCCTCACCTCGTTCTCGAGGTAATGCTCGTTCAGGAGCGCCGACTTCGTCACCTTGAGGTAGCGCTCGGTCGCGCGCTCGACCTGCTCCGAACGCTGGAAGAACACGTTGTGCTGGAAGATCATTGCCCGCAGGCGTACTTCCTCGGCGACCTGCAACAGGTCGAAGCGACCCTCGTCGCTCTCGAGCCGATCGAGCGCGGCCGCGAGCTGGGGCTCGCGAGCGAGGCGCTCTTCTTCGACGACGATCGCGAGCCCGAAGTAAATCGGGAGATGCACGCGCCGGACCGGCTTGTCGTACTCGGCGATGAAATCGTCGAGTCCCGTCATCACGCCGTTGCGAGGACCGCCTTCGATCTCCGCGTTGTGCATGGTCGGATTGAGGCCGCCGCGCGGGATCAGTCGTTTGGCTCCCGGCCGCATGCCCTTCTGCTCGTAGGGCTGGCGGAACTCGTCGGGTATCTGTTCGGGCGCGTAGTAGAGGTCGCGGCGCCCGTACGGCCATAGCACGTCATGCAGGATGAGCACCGGCAGCGGGGCGCCGCCACGACGCGCGCTCTCGGCGAGCAGCCGCAGCTCGTTGTAGACCGTGTACCAGTTGTGGTCACCGTCGATCAGCGCCGCGTCCATCGGCTCGAGCGTCGGCAACACGTCGAGGCTCAGCGCTTCGTGGAAGACGTACCGACCCGCGAACTGCTTCTCGTGTTCGCTCGGGTCGAAATCGGGAACCGGGTCGATGACGTGCAGCACCGCGTCGGGACCGAGATCGTGGAGCATCTTGACGGTGGTCTCGCCCCGGAGCGCGCCGATCTCGACGACACGCCTGACTCGGGCGGCCTCGAGCACTGGTGCGATGGCGACATCCCACAGGGGAAACATGTTGTGTCTGCGTCCCTACGTCCGGCGGAACGCAGACGGTAGCAGCGCGACCTCGATCGCCGTCCAGACCGCGACATCGATCGCCGTCCAGACCGCGACCTCGATCGCCGTCCAGAGCGCGACCTCGATCGCCGTCCAGACCGAACCGATGGCATACTCCCCCGATGGTGGCCGGCCCGAGTGATCGCGAGCCGGGCGACCGCGACCTACGAGCCGAGCTCGAGGCCGAGCGGGCCGCCACCGACCACTGGCGCCGTGTCGCCCGTCAGCGTTCCGCGGCTTTCGCGGAGCTTCGGCACCGTCCGACCGTGCGCGCGGTCCTCGCGCTGGAACGCAGGCTCGGGTTCGTACGCCATCCGGTCGCCACGGCTCTCGCACGGCTCCGGGCGCTCTCGGAGCGGACCCGGCTCGCGCTCGGCGCAGTGCGGGCGCGCCCCGCACGGCGGCTCGCGCTGTTGCAGGACGCGCTCCACCGCCTGCCCGCACCTCCAAACGACTCCCGCCGCATCGCGCTCGTGGTCGTCGGTCGGGCCGAGGGACCGCTGCGAGGAACGGCCGGTGACGCGGCCGCCGGTGCCGTCGACGTGACCCACGTCGATGGTCGCGCCGACGCGGGATCCGATCCGGTGAGTGCCGTACGGCGGGCGATCGATTCGACCGACCACGACCTCGTCGGCGTCTTGCTCGCGTCGAGTGAGCCCCTCGACGACACCTGGCTCCGTCGCCTCGCACGCGAGATCCACGACGACACCGTCGCGGTGGTGCCGCTGCTCGTGCATCCGCACCGCGCGCGCACGCACGCCACCCCGCACGACGGACGGGTCCGGGCCTCGGGTCTGACCCTGGCCGTTCCTTCCGACGGCGCGCCGGAGTTGCTCGGCGCCGAGGCGGGCTCGATCGCCGACCCCAACGCGTTGGTCCACACCGTCGAGTCCGCGTCGTCGGCGTGCATCGTGTTCGCACGGGCGGCGTACCGGGCTGCCGGCGGCCTGACGTCGGTGCACGACCTCGACATCGCGATCGTCGAGCTGTGCGCCCGCCTGCGCGCCGGTGGCGGCCGGATCTCGGTCGTGCCGAGTGCGGTCATGATCGATCGCCGTCCGGTTCGCTCGCGCCGCGATCTTCGGGGCCCGGTCGATCCCACCGCGCTCGCCTGGGCGGACGCCGTCGACCGGTTCGGTCCCGCGTTGGTCCGCTCGGAGCGACCGCCGGGCGACGCCCTGCGCTTCGTGCTCACGGTCGCGGCGCCGTCGCTGAAGACCGCGCGGCAATGGGGTGACTGGCATCTCGCCGACGCGCTCGCGGGCGCGCTGCGGCGCCACGGTCACGAGGCGCGGGTCCAGACCGCGGATCGCGCCGACGACCCGGCCGGTCGCGTCTGCGACGTGCACATCGTGCTCCGAGGCCTCGAACCGGTCCGGCGGACGCCCGGCCAGCGCCACGTGCTCTGGATCATCAGCCATCCCGAGTCGATCGAGGACGAAGAGCTCGATGCCGCCGACCTGGTGCTCGTCGCATCACCTCCGTTCGCCGCCCACCTCGCGAGCCGCACTGCTACGCCGGTCGAAGTGTTGCTCCAGGCGACCGACGCACGGCGTTTCCACCCGCGGCCCGTCGATCCCGCGCACCGACATGCGATCACCGTTGTCGCCAAGACCCGAGACGTCCTGCGGCCGGTCGTGGTCGACGCGCTCTCGGTCGGGCTCCGGCCCGCCATCTACGGCTCGGGCTGGCGCGATCTCGTCGACCCCGCCTTGGTGGTCGCCGACCACGTCGACAACGAGGAGCTCCCGATTGTCTACTCCTCCGCGGACGTCGTGCTGAACGACCACTGGCGCACCATGCAGCGTTGGGGCTTCGTCTCGAATCGGCTCTACGACGTGCTCGCGTGCGGGATACCCGTGATCTCCGATCCTGTCGTCGGTATCGCGGAGCTGTTCGACGGGGCCGTGCTCGAATACCACTCTCCGAGGGAATTGCGCGATCTGGTCGACGAGATCCTGGCCGAACCGGCGGCAGCCCGCGCCCGAGCGGAGCGCGGACGGGAGGCAGTGCTCGCCGCCCATACTTTCGATCAACGCGCCTCGGAGCTGCTCAAGGCGCTGGCCCGTCACACCGAATCGGCCTGACCTCCGAAAGAGCGGTGCGCGCGAAGAATTCGCGTGAGATTTGGATGGTTTTCGGTCACGTAGGGCCTGGGGTGGGTGGCTCGCGGCGGCGTCTACTCTGTATCCTCGTCGCGGAGGAGGTTCGATGCCCTACGTCATGATGCCGGTGCCCGAAGAGCACGTCGAAGCCGTCATGCAGTTCATTCTGCGGGCAATTGCGCGGGCATCGGTCGAGCCTTGGGACTCCGAGTCGATCAACAACGTCTTCGCCGAGGTCGACGAGGCGAGCAAGTCACTGCTCGCGTTCGTGGCCCGGGCGGCAGTCGAAGAGGGCGAGCTCCTCGACCAGGACGCTGCACGTAGGCTCCAGCTCACTGTACGCGAGGCTGTTGGCATCATGAACGAGGTCAACGCCCTTGCCCGTGACGCGAATAGGCCCTCGCTGATCAACGCGCGCATCACCTCCGAGAGGCTTCCGAACGGTCGCACCAAGGACAAGCGCGTATTCCTGATGGACCTCGACATCGCCGAGTTCGTCAAGGAAGCAGAGAAGGCCGACCTGCGCGACAACCCGGTCGGCGACCCGGCCCCATGACGCTCTGGCGCTCGTGTCCGTCGGAGCCCGGCATCATCTCGGTCCTGACGCGCGCGCGATGAGCGAAACGTTCGCCGACCTCCCGTCCGAGCCCGACCTCCCGTCCGAGCCCGACCTCCCGTCGGAGGCCGACGTCGCTCCGGAGAAGTCGTCCATCGAGCTTCACGACATCTCCGCGTCGTACCGGGTCCGGATCGATTCGGTGAACCTCGCCTCCGACGTCCGGCGCATCCTTCTCCGCCAGCAAGCCGCCGCCGACCGGCTGATCCCCGCGCTGCGGGACGTCACCTTCAACGTCGCCAAGGGCTCCGTGCTCGCGGTCATCGGTCGCAACGGCGCGGGAAAGTCGACCCTCTGCCGCGTGATCACCGGCGTGTTGCCCCCGGAGAAGGGCTACGTCATCGTGCGCGGACGGCTGAACCTGCTGAGTCCGGGCATCGGTTTCAGCGACGCGCTCACGGGTCGCGAGAACATCACCCTGGGCGGGCTCGCGAGCGGCCTGTCGCCGGAGCGGCTGGCCGAGCTCTCCGAGGAGATCGGCGAATTCGCCCAACTCGACGAGTACCTCGATCTCCCGATGCGCGCGTATTCCGGTGGTATGCGCATGCGCCTCGCGTCGTCGGTCGCAGTGTTCCTCGATCCCGAGATCCTGCTCATCGACGAAGCGCTCACCGGCGGCGACGCTGCGTTCAGCGAGCACATCGCGGAGAAGACGGGACAGCTCATCGGCGAAGGGCGCACGATCGTTCTCGTCACGCACGGGCTCAGCACCGTTCGCACGATGGCGACCGAGGCGCTGTGGCTGCACCAGGGACGGGTCGCAGAATTCGGCGATCCCGACGAAGTGGTCGCCAAATACATGCGCTACTGCCGTATCGAGTCGCTCGGCGTCGACGACATCTGACGTGACGGCCACATTCCGGGCAACAACGACGAGTGAGGTGACGACGTGAGCGAGATCGTCGAGTACAGCGACGTCGAATACGTCTTCGAACCTCACTCGAGCACGCTTCCCGACCTCCGCACCTACATTGCCGCGCTCTGGGATCGTCGGCAGTTCATGCTCGAGCTGGCGCGCGCCGACCTACGCAGCCTGCGATCGAGCACGGCCCTCGGCAACATCTGGAGCGTGCTCGATCCGCTCTTCCAGGCCGGCATCTACTACTTCCTCTACACCGTGCTCCGCCGGGGCTCGACGAGCCAGACCCAGTTCCTGCCCGTGCTGATCGGCGGATTCTTCCTCTTCGCATTGAGCATGTCGGCGCTGGGCGAAGGGGGCTCGTCGATCAAGCGGGCCAAGGGGCTCATCCTCAATTCCACATTTCCACGCGCGCTGTTCCCGATCACGTCGGTGTACAAGTCCCTGCGCAACTTCGTCCCGTGCGCATGCGTCTTCGTGGTGCTGTTCCCGTTGGTCGGCGGCCAGGTGGGTCCGGGGCTGTTCTTCCTCCCGCTGCTGTTCGTGCTGCAGGTCACGATGAACGTCGGGATCGCGCTACTCGTGTCCACCTTCGTGACCCTGGTGCCCGACGCCAGCAACGTGATGCAGTACGTCAGCCGCGTCCTGTTCTTTGCGACGCCCGTCGCGTATCCGGTCTCGCTGCTTCCGGCCAGCGCGAAGCTGATCGTCGGTTGGCATCCGCTGTTCTCCCTCTTCGCGGCGTATCAGGCCGTGTTCAGCGGGACGGTGCCAAGCCCGCTTTACGTCCTGGAAACAGTGTTCTGGGCGGTCTTCCTACTCGTGGTAGGGATCCAGGTTTTCTTGCGCCACGAACGCAAGTTCGCGATGAACCTCTAGGACAGGCCCGGCATGAACGACCGCAGACCCGTCGTCTTCTTCCACGTCATGAAGTGCGGAGGAACCTCTGTGCGGGCCGGTCTGTCGATCGGTGCACTCAATCGACCTGCCCTGCCCGTCGGCGTCGAAGGCGCGACGCGCGAATCCGAGGCGGCGCCCGCTCCCGCACTCAGGTTGGAATCGCCGATCTTCGAGCTCAGCGGGGAAGCGGCCAAGGCCGCCGCGGGCGGGACGAACCGCGACAACTGGATCTTCCGCGACGCGTTGCTGCCGTACGTCCTCGAAGCGATGCGACCAGCGCTCGTCCTCGGTCACTTCCGTTACCGCGACCGGTACGCCGCCATCGCGGAGGCGAACCACTTCGTCACTGTGCTGCGCGAGCCCGTCGACCGGGTCGTGTCGCTCTGGAAATACCGCCGGTACAAGACCGGTGTCGACGTTCCGGTGTCGATGTCGTTCGACGAGTTCCTCGAGAGCAGGCGCTGGTCGCGCGAAGGCCACACGTACGTCGAGACGTTCTGCGGGAGCGACGGTGTCGACTTCCGTTCCGACGACGCCATCGCCGCGACCGTCGAGAACCTGCGTCGGTTCTCCGTTGTGGGATTCACCGATCGGCTCGACTCGTTCTCGCGGCGCGTCTCCACCGTGCTCGACAGCACGGTCACAATCCCGATGTACAACCTGAGTCCCGCACCCGATGACGCCGAGATCACCGCCGAGTCGATGGAGCGGGCCCGAGCCGTGTGCGAACCCGACAGCCGCGTGTACGAGCAGGTGATCCAGTTCGATCAGCGACCGGAGAACGCCCCCAGCTGACGCGGGCCCCGGATACGCACCGTCACTCGAGATCCTTCGGTTCTGCTCACGCGGTCGCGGTGTTCGACGTGATGAAGGGTTCCATCCGCCAGTCGGGGAGATACTCCTTGTCGATGCCTTTTCGGAACGTCGCCATCTTGGAGTCGATGCCGACGAACTCGTAGTGCGGGGTCTGTTCACGGAGCAGACACACGAGCTGGGCGACCGCGTAGATCTGGATGTCGTCGACGAACATGAGCCCACCCGGCCGCAGCATGCGATTGAGGTAGCAGAAGTCGACGAACACGGCCGGCCAACCGTGGTTCCCGTCGATGAACCCCGCGTCGAGCTCGACACCTTCGACGAGCGCGAGCAGTGGCAGCGCCGTCTCCGAGCGATCGTCGACGAAACGCAGCGTCTCCATCGCGATCCCGCGCGTCGCGCCTTCGGCCCGTATGCGCTCGTGCAGATCCGGCGCGGGCGAGATACTGATGACCGCGCCCGGATCGAGACTTAAGAAGAGCAACGTCGAGAGCCCACTCCCGGTCTCGGCGATGCGCGGGCGATCGAGGGCCGTGAGCTCCTTGATGAACCTTTCGCCCATCGGCGGGTTCAGACCACCATCCTTGGGCTGATCGTCGCGCGTGCGGTGGAGGAACGGGCGGTCGGAGAGGATCCTGCGGGCCTGTTCGACCGTCATCAGGCGCGGCTCTCGTCGATCGCGCTGCGGTTCGTCCACGGGAACGGCGTCGCCGGCACCGGGATGCCGAGCAGGTCGCAGATCGGCTCCCAACCCGGGCGCGCGGTGACGTCGACCTCGAGGAAATCGTCGCGGTCGGTGAAGTACGACCGGACCCGCTCGATGTGCTCCTCCCATTCTTCACGCCAGGCGTGCTCTTCGACCGTGAGGAAGACCCCGTGGTATTCGCCGGCGGCCTTCCGCTGCACGTTCGACTCGACGTGACGCCGACGACTTTCGAGCCACTCCTCGATCGGGCGCACGGTGAGGACGAACCGACTGCCGGGATACTGCCGGTCGAGCAGGTCGAAGTTCGTTGACAATGCACGGATATCGGAGAATGCCTCGAAGCGTGGATCGAGTCGGGAGAGCAGCGGTTCACCGATCGCCAAGCTCGTCTCGACGATCCGGCGCACCGCGGGGCCACCCCAGTGCAGGCTGTCGTACCCGAGGGTCGACAACGCCTCGTGCAGTGACGTCGTGCCCGTCTTGTTGAGACCGATGCCAAAGATCCGGGGCCGATCGGGTCGGGCGTCGCTCCCCGGGTCCGGGACGCGAAACGCGCCGACGTACTCCACCACGTCCCGGCCGTAGTACGGCGGCGCTCGGTGAGGATCGACACCGTGCTTCCATCCGTACTTGTAACGATGACCCTGCAACAACATGTCGACGCGCGAGTCAGTACTGGCGGTCGTCCGGCGGCCGTGGACCCCCCGCGCGGGCGGGACCCGCGGTGGGTGGCTGGCCCACGTCCCGGCGCCGTCCACGTAAAGGCCTTGGAGCGTGCTCC
>JBEPUZ010000128.1:0-12818 GCA_041691275.1 Actinomycetota bacterium
AGATTCTCGGCCACTCGAACGTCGGGATCACCCTCGACCTGTACAGCCACGTCGCGCCCGGCATGCAGGCCGAAGCGACCGCCCGGGTCGCCGCGCTGTTCCTCGGTTCGTGACCAATCCGTGACCACGGAGGCGTTACGGGCCGCGTAACCCCAGGTCAGCTGGTGACCTCGTAGGGCTCGGCGTAAAACTGGCTGTACCACTTACGGAATTTGAGAATCGGGCCGTCGGTGTCGGCGAGGGCCGGTGACGGCAGGAAGCTCTTGTGCTCCCAGATCGGCCGGTCCTCCTGCACCTGCTTGTTGATCTCCTTGACGAACGCGTCGGCGACCGTCGACGTCAGCTTCTCGTCGTCGAACTTGCGCACGACGAAGTTGAACCGCACCTGCGTGGTCTCTTCGTCGATCGGCGTGGTCGTCGCGATGTTGATCGCGTCGACGATGCCACTGAACCACACCTTGGAGAAACCGGGCCCGTAGTTGTAGACGTCGATGCGACCCTCGGTGACGCCGCGCGGCGTCACGAACGACTGCTTCGACAGCATCGACGAGCACGGCCCGTCGGTGTTGTACTCCTCCATCTCGGCAACCGTGTCGGTACCGTGCACGAACTGGAAGTGCGCGGGGTCGGCGCCGTTCTCCGACATCTCCTGCGGGATCGTGCGGATCACGTACGACGACGCGTAGAAGTCGCTCCACGCGGGATCACCGATCTCGTCGATGACGGGGATCTCCCACTTCGGCGCTTCTTCGTACGGGTGGTACCAGGCGAGCACGAAGCCGTTGCGTTCAACGACGGGGTACGTGCGCACCCGAGCCTTGCGATTGGTGCGCTGACTGTACGGGATATTGGCGCAGGCGCCGTCGCCGTCGAACTTCCATCCGTGAAACGGGCAGGTAAGCAGGTCACCATCGACCGAGCCGCCGTACGCGAGATGGGCGCCGAGGTGCGGGCAGAACGCGTCCTGCAGATGGAACGCGCCGCTCATGTCGCGCCAGAGCACCAGCTCGCTGTTCCAGTACTCGACGGCGGTCACCTCGCCGGGCGCGAGGTCGCTCGGGAACGCGACCTGGTACCAGCCGAACGGGATCGGGAAGGGGAATCGACGCTTCGCCATGCGAACGATTTTAGAACACGTTCCAATCTTGCGGTGGGTCGACGGCGAATAGCGTCTCGACCATGGCACAAGCACCGGAGGGGCGGGAGCTGGGCGGCGTCGGCACCAAGGTCGTCTTCGAGGACCACAGGGTCCGGGTCTGGGTGCTCTCCCTCGGCCCGGGCGAGCGCAGCCCGCTGCACCGCCATGACCTCGATCATCTGCTGATCCAGGTCAGAGGCGACCGGATTGCGGTCGAGCCCGAGCCTGACACCGAGAGTCCGTACCGCGAGTTCTTCGAGGCCGCGGTCATCCCGGGCATGGTCACGCACGTGCCGAAGAGCGGGATCGAGACGGCCGTCAACACAGGCGTCGAGCCGTACTACGAGATCATCGTCGAGCTGAAACAGTGACGTGTTGTCGGAGTTTTCCGCGCATGGCGCGGTTTTCTCCGACAACAGTTGGTGGAGTTTTCGGGTCTAGGCCTTCTTGACGCCGGTGGCGATGTCCTTGGCCCAGCGGTAGTCGGGCTTGCCGCTCGGTGATCGCTCGATCTTGGCGACGAGGTGCAGCTCGCGCGGGACCTTGTAGCCGGCGACGTGCTTGCGCGCGTGCGCGTCGAGCTCCTCGAGCGTCGCGTTGTGCTCCGGACGCATCTCGACGACGGCGGCCACGCGCTCACCCCAACGTTCGTCGGGCACGCCGACCACCACCACGTCGAATACCGCTTCGTGCGCCTTGAGCGCGGCCTCGACCTCTTCGGGATAGATCTTCTCGCCGCCGGAGTTGATGCATACCGATCCCCGGCCCAGCAGCGTCATCGTGCCGTCGGCTTCGACGACGGCCGAGTCGCCCGACACCGAGAACCGGCGCCCGTTCACCAAAACGAACGTCGCCTCCGACTTCTCCGGGTCCTTGTGGTAGCGCAAAGGCACGTTCCCGCCCCGGGCCATGCGCCCGACGACGCCGGAGCCCGGCTGCACGATGTTCATGTCGTCGTCGAGCACGACGGTGTCGGGGCCCATCTTCACCGTGGGGAGGCCCGGGCGCTCCTCGCCGCCCTTCATGATCACCCGCACGCCGTTGTAACCGGTCTCGGTCGAGCCGACCGCGTCGGCGATGACCAGGTTCGGGAACCGCTCGTGGAACTGCGCCTTCACCGTTGCACTGAACACGGCGGCGGTGGACGCGACGACGCTGAGTGACGACGCGTCGTAACCGCCTTCGTCGAGCGCCTCGATCAGCGGGCGGCCCATTGCGTCGCCGGTGATCGCCAACGTCGGGATCTTGTACTTCTCGACCACACGCCACACGTCGTGGGCGTCGAACCTCGGCGTCAAGACAGTCGTCCGCCCGTTGATGAGACCGTTCAGCGTTCCCCATTGCGCGGCGCCATGCATGAGGGGCGCGATGACCACGCCGTAGCCGGCCGCGGCGTCGGCAACGGCTGCGCCTTTGGCGAACTCCCACTCGTCCTCGACGCGCACGCCCGTGTCGAAGTTGACGAGACCGCCGAGCACGCAGAGCACGTCCTCCTGGCGCCACACGACGCCCTTGGGCATGCCCGTGGTGCCGCCGGTGTAGAGGATGTAGATGTCGTCGTCGGAGCGTTCCTCGAAGTCGCGCTCCGGATTCGCACCCGCGAGCGCGTCTTCGTAGTCGACCGAGCCAATGGCGGACGTGTCGGTACCGGATCCGTCGTCGATCGCGATCAGGTGACGCAACATCGGCAACGAGTCGCGCACCGCCGCAATACGCGGCGCGAACTGCGCGTCGTGCACGAGGGCGACGAGATCGGCGTTGTCGAACAGGTACCGCAACTCGGCTTCGACGTACCGGTAGTTGACGTTGACCGGAACCGCGCGGAGCTTGTACGCGGCGAAGATCGTTTCCACGAACGCGTGACTGTTGAATCCGTAGATCCCCACGTGGTCGCCGGGCTTCACCCCTTGGGCCGCGAGATGATGGGCGAGACGGTTCGCCCGCTCCTCGAGTTCGCCGTAGGTGCGGGGCTCGTCGGCGATGATCAACGCGATCCGGTCCGGGACCGTGTCGACGATGTGCTCGGTGAGATCTGCGATGTTCCAGGCCATATGCGGGCCAGTTGAGCACCGCAGGGGCGACCGATGCGAGACTGCGGCCGTGGACGTCGACCTTCCTCCCGAAGACGACCCGCGCCGGCTCGAGGTCAGGCGCTGGTTCACCGAACATCCGGCACCCGCGCCACGGGATCTGGTCGATGCCGGCTATGTGGTCCCGCACTGGCCCACTCCCTACGGGCTCGACGCCGATCCCGCGTTGCAGCTGATCATCGAAGGCGAGATGCGCCGCGCCGGTGTGTCGAAACCGATGAACCCGATCGGGATCGGGCACTGCGGACCCATCATCGTCGCGCTCGGGAACGACGAGCAGAAGCAGCGTTACCTGGGCCCGATGCTCACCGGCGAAGAGCTGTGGTGCCAGCTCTTCAGCGAGCCGGGCGCCGGCTCCGACCTCGCGAACCTCTCGACGCGCGCCGAACGCGACGGCGACATCTACCGGGTCAACGGGCAGAAGATCTGGACGTCGCTCGCCGACCACGCCAAGTTCGGCATCCTCATCGCCCGCACCCGCAACGACGTCTCCAAGCATCGCGGCATCTCGTACTTCATCATCTCCATGGACCTGCCCGGTATCGAGGTGCGTCCGATCCGCAGCATGACCGGCGAGTCGGGATTCACCGAGGTGTTCTTCACCGATGTGCGCGTGCCCGCCGAGAACCTGATCGGCGAGGAGAACTTCGGCTGGGGCATGGCGAAGAGCACGCTCGCGAACGAACGGGTCTCACTCTCGACCGGCGGCGGCCTGCAATGGGGTTACGGCCCGAGTGCACGCGATCTCGTCGAGCATTTCCGTGCCGCGGGCGGTCTCGCCGACACCGTGGCGCGCCAGCAGGTCGTCGGCGCATTCATCGAGGGTGAGATCCTGCGGTACCACCGGATGCGCATGATCTCGGCCGCGGTGAACAAGAAACCTGGGCCCGATGCGTCGCTGCGCAAGGCGCTCGCCGATCCGCACGGCAAGAAGGTTTTCACGCTCGCGAAGAACCTCATGGGCGCGGGCGGGATGCTCGCCGCGAACGGCAACCTCGACGCGGCCTGGGATCGGGGGTTCCTCTTCAGTCCGGCGCTTACGGTCGGGGGCGGAACCAGCGAGGTGCTGCACAACATCATCGCCGAACGGCTGCTCGGACTCCCCCACGACCTCGACGTCGAGCAGGGCAAGACGTGGAAGGAGACGCGCGGCGGGCCTGCGACCGCGTCGTCGTAGGCTCGAAGCTACGTCCTTCGAGATCCCCCGCTCCGGTCGGCGCCCCGGCGGCCGCCGATATCGCGTCCGTTCGCGGCACACGTCTTTCGGCGTGCTGGTGCTCGTCGTTGCGAGCGGGTGCGGCGCGACGAGCAAGCCCACCGCCCTCCCCGACATCCAGACGGCAAAGTGCACGACGAATGTGACCTCGAGCGAAGAACGACCGCCGCCCACTGCGATCGCCAAGCTTGCGAGCGAGGAGCGCGCGCCGCTGGCCGGGGTGATCGATCACTCCGGCCACGGAACACCGGGACTCCAACCACCCATCGACGCGAAGGGGCCGACCGCGACCGCACTCGCGTCGGAGATACGGGCGGCCGAGCAAGCGGCTTGCGCACTGCGCACCCCGGAAAGCGCGGCGCGGGCCGGCTACGTGCTCTCGTCGAACTACACCGAAGGCATCGGCACCCATTGGACGAACTGGGGGCTCGTCGACGCGCCGTTCGACCCGACCCGTCCGTCGATGTTGCTGTACGGACCCCGGCTCGGTGAGACCCAACTCGTCGGCTTCTCGTACTGGGTCCGCACGACCGACCACGCCGGGCCCGACGGTTTCGCGGGCTCGGCCGACCGGTGGCATCGCCACTACGGCATGTGCTTCGACCGCACGATGATGCTCGAACGGGAGAACGTCCGGAGCCCGGCCCTCTGCAACGGCACGTACATGAACGGGGCCGACATGTGGATGCTGCACGCATGGGTCGTCCCGGGGACAGCCAACGTCTGGGGCCTGTTCGCCCCCCTCAATCCGCAGCTCTGCCGCCGCTCAGTGGCCGACATCGCCCGCTGCCCCGCGGTCGATAACTCGTAACACTCAGGCCCGGGTGCGGCCCCGCCGATTGATGAAGGGTGAGACGCCGCTTCGCCGTGAGCCAACTCCTCGCGGCCGCGGTCGTCGTCGTGCTCCTGCTCGTCGTGGTGGGCGTGCTGATCTCGAAGCACGGCGACGACGACCACGGCAACTACGTGTCGTGCCCCACGAGCGCACCCGAGGCCTGCTCGAGCCGACTGGCGAAGATGTGGGGCGCCGGCGTGCGCACCCTCCCGTCCATCCAGGCACCGGCCGGCATTCGCTACAACCGCGGGTTCATCGCCCGGCTCGACAAGCCCGTCAGCGCGTACTTCGTGTTCGAGACGACCCTCGAGTCGGGTCAGTCGTCGACCGAGCTCACGGTGCGGGTCGTGCCTTCGTCGAAGGTGCCGTTCGACGCGACTCACCGGAGTGGGAAACTGCAACACCTCGTCGGCGGACGCGCGTATCTCGACAACTCGTTGCCGACCCGCTCCGGACCGTTCATCGAACAGGTCGGCGGTTTCGACGTCACCGTATCGTTCGAAAGGGGCGGGCCGGTGGCACCGTTGCGCGCCGCGCAGCTCGCGCTGCTCGGCTCCGTCGGTTAGGGCTTCGTTCTCCGGACGAATGCCGATCAGAACGTGAGCACGTGCGCGCAGTCGTCGCCGCGCATGCAGGCGATGAGATTGTTGATCGCGCAGTCGCGCATCGCGTCGCGTGTCTCGATCGTCGCCGACCCGATGTGCGGAAGCACGACAACGTTCGGCATCGACAGCAGAGGATCGTCGGCCGCCGGAGGCTCGGTCTCGAGCACGTCGAGACCGGCGCCGCCGAGGCGCCCCTCGGCGAGCGCGAGGGTGAGCGCGCCCTGGTCGATCACGCCGCCTCGTGAGGTGTTGAGGACGATCGCCGTCGGCTTCATGAGCCCGATTGTCGCGGCGTCGAGGAGGTGGAAGGTCGATGGGTTGAGATCGACGTGAAGGGAGACGATGTCGGCGCGGGCCAGACCCTCGGCGAGCGTCGCGACCCGCTCGACGCCGGGCATGGCCGGGACATCGGCGCGGACGTCGAAATACGTCACGTCGAGCTTGCACGCGAGTGCTCTGGATGCGACCTCCCGGGCGATCCGCCCGAAGCCGACGAGCAGGAGGGTCTTCCCCCGCAGGTCCGTGCCGAGCCGACCGTCGCTCCAGGTTCCGCGGGCCATATCGGCGGTTGCCTCGTCCAACCGCCGGGCAACCATAACCATCAACCCAAGGGTAAGGTCAGCTACTGCGTCGCTCAGGACCGGGGCGTTCGTGACGCATATCCCCCTCGAAGTCGTGGTGGCAACTGCGATGTGGTCGTACCCCACGCTGATCGTGCTGATGACACGTAGCCGGGTCGAGTGATCGATCATCTCTTGGTCAACTGGAGAGTGAGAGTTCACCAGGAGGCCCTCCGCGCCCGCGAGAGCGGCCCGGAGGTCGTCGCGACTCGTTTTAGTGAAGTCGACGACCGTCACATCCCATTCTGCGAGCCGTGAGAGCTGGTCCGGGCCCAAGGGGACGGCGGAGACGATCTGGGCTCTGGGGGTCACAGGTAGGCCGAACGTGACGTCGAGGCGTGGTCGGGGGCGACGGCCTTCAACGCCTCGCCCGCCCCGATGCCGAGGACCCCCGAGTCGGAGGCGACCTCGACCAGGCGGAAACCCTGCTCGATGCGCAGTGGGGCGGTGTTGCGGTTGCCGGCGATGCCGGGGACGACGCCATGCGCGTGGCACGACTCAACGACCTTGGTGAGCGCATCGTTGAAGACCGCGGCTTCCTGTGCGGGTGCCGGCGGCAGACCGTACGTGATGCTGAGGTCGGCGGGGCCGATGTAGACCGCGTCGATGCCGGGGACCGCGAGGATGTCGTCGACGCGACTCACGGCTTCCTTCGTCTCGATCATCACGATGCACAACACGTCGGCGTTGGCGTGCTCGTAGTAGTCGGAGCCCGCGTAGTACGTCGCCCGCAGCGGCCCGTAGCTGCGCGCGCCGGCCGGCGCATAGCGGCACGCGCGCACCGCCTGCTCGGCTTCCGCCACGCTGTTCACCATGGGGATGATCACGCCGCGAGCACCGGCATCGAGCGTCTTGCCGATGATCCCGGGTTCGTTCCACGGGACCCGTGCGAGCGGAGTGACGTTCGTCGCGGATACGGCCTGCAACATGGCGACCATCTGCTGGTAGTCGATGACGCCGTGTTGCGTATCGACACAGACCCAGTCGAAACCGGCGTTGGCCATGATCTCGGCCGAGAAGCCACTCGGGATCGTCAGCCAGCCGCCGAGGGTCGCCCGGTCCTCGGCCCATGCATCACGTAGCCCGTTGGGCCGCATCTTCTCCCCGATCACTCGCCGGGCGTCTCCCGCCCGATCATCTGTTGCGAGGATTCCCCGAAGGATTCCCCGCGACGGGGGAAACCTACAGAGCGGCGACGGCGGCCACCGACGCGTCGATCGCCTCATTCACCGCATCGCGGTTCGGGGGCGGGAACGGGACCAGGCGATCGACGCCGACATCGGCGAAGGCGGCGACCGTCTCCGGCGTCATCGGCACCCGGGGCGTCACCGTGATCTCGATCGGTCCCAGCTCCGCCGGCCGCTCGACCTGCCCCGCCGCCTCCCGCAGGCCGGCCACACATCCGGCGACACTGTCGGGTTTCATCGCGAAGCCGTACCAACCATGACCGCGCGCCACCGCGCGCCGGTACGCCGGCGGCGAGTGGCCACCGACGATGATCGGAATCGGACGCTGCACCGGGCGCGGATGCGCATCCACACCGGCGAAGTCGGCGAACCGGCCGTGGAACTCGGGGTGCTCGTCGTACCAGAGATGCTGCATCGCATCGAGGTACTCGTCGGTGACCGCACCCCGATGCTCGAAGTCGGAACCGATGGCCCGGAACTCGGGTTCGAGATACCCGACCCCGATGCCGAACGTGAAGCGACCGCCGCTCACGACGTCGAGGCTCGCAATTTGCTTGGCCAGCACGATCGGATTGCGCTGCGGGAGGATGACGATGCCGGTTGCGAGCCGCATCGTCGTCGTGTGCGCCGCGGCCAGCGTGAGCGCGACCAGCGGGTCGAGCGCGGCATCCTGCGGATGCATCGGCGACGGTAGCGCCTGCGGGTCGGGCAGGATCACGTGCTCCCCCGCCCAGACCGAGTCGAAGCCCGCCGACTCGGCCGCCTGCACCGACTCGATCAAGCCGTCCGCGGTCGCCGACGGCCCCATGTTGACCCCGAACAGACCGAGCTTCAGTTCGCCATCTCCCAGAACGTGTGCAGCTCGCGGGTGATGTCCGGTCCCATCGGCGCGTACAGAAGCTCCGTCGCGCCGGCCGCTTCCAGCGCGTCGATCCGGGCGCGCACCTCGGGCGCGGAGCCGGTCCACGTGAACGCCTGCAGCAGATCGCCGTCGAGCAGCGGCTTGTCCCGCTCGGTCACGCGCACCATGTGATCCTTGTGGATCGCGAGATGGCGTTCCTCTTCCGGCACCTTCTCGAGCTCCTTGCGCCACTCGACACCGTTGGGGAGCGCCTCGACCGAAGCCGGGTCGCCCTCGTACATCGCGTGGTACACGACCGTGAGCCCGGGGCCGGCCGCGGCTAGCGCGCGTTCGGAACCGGCACTCTCGCCCTCGTCGAGCACGGTGCCGAACGCGAGCACCGAACACCAGTCGAAGTCGCCTTCGCCGGCACCGATCGTCATCACACCGTCGCCGAGGTCGCGGGCGACCGCCATGCCTTTCGGCCCGTTGGCGGCAACGAGGATCGGCGTGGCGATCGGGAAGGGCGGCGCGAAGTCGGGCCCGTGGAGCATCTGCGCCATCCCGCCGTCGACGTCGACCATCTCGCCGCGCAGCAACGCCCGGAGCTGCTCGATGTAGCGCCGCGTCCACGCCCACGTGAGCGCGGTCTGGCCCATCGCCATCCGGCCCGTGAAGCCGGTACCTATCGCGACGACGATGCGCCCGGGTGCGAGCTGCTCAAGCGTCGCGATCGCGCTGGCCTGGACGAGCGGGTGGCGGAGGTTGGGGACGAGTACGGCGGGACCGAGCCCGATGCGCGACGTCCGTTGCGCGGCGAGCGCGGCGATCACCCAGATGTCGCCGTACAGCGCCGGCGAATCGAAGAGCCACGCGCGCTCGTACCCGAGCCGCTCGGCTTCGACGATGTGGTCGACCACATGCGGGCCCGGCGGAAAACCACAAGAGATCTGCATGTCGCTCTCCTACTGCCCGGTGAGCTCGGCAACGAGCGGCGCGAAATCGCGGGCCTTTTCACCGGGAATAACGCTGTAGCTGTAGCCCCAACGTTCGCGGCGTTCATTCAGGCGGTCGGCACACTCCGGGATCGACCCGATAAGCGTGAGCGGCGAAGCGAGAACGTCGTCGGGATCGGCGCTGAACAATTGCCCCATGACGTCGGCGACACCCGGCGTGTCGTCGGTGACTTCCGCCGCCGCCAACCACGCGTTGATCTCGATGTCGTCGAAGCGTGCGCCCGCGCCTTCGCGCAGCCATCCGACCTTCTGGTCGATGCGGTCCGGCATGGCATCGTGCGCAGCTTCGGTGTCGACCTCGCCCGAGTGGATCGACGCGTTGACCCCGACGATGTCGGCCACCGCGCCCGCAAAGCGCAACACGCGCGGCTGACCACCGCCGATGATGAACGGTGGGCCACCGGGCGTGTAGGGCCTCGGGGTGCCGGGCAGGTCGGTGATGCGGTAGTGCTCACCCTCGAAGTTGACCGGGCCCTCCTCGACGAAGAGCGCCTTCAGGATCTTGGTGTGCTCGATCATGCGATCGACGCGGACCTTGGGCGCCTCCATCTGGATGCCGGAGCGGTCGTAGTCGAGCTTCTTCCAGCCCGCACCGACGCCGACCTCGAGCCGCCCCTCCGACAACACGTCGATCGACGCGAGCTCGCGGGCGAGCACAGCCGGGTGGCGGTAGTCGCAGTCGAAGACCAGCGCACCGACCTTCAGGGTGGCGGTGAGGACGGCCGCGGTGGCCATGGCCGCGATCGGACCGAGCCCTTCGTCGAAGTGGTCCGGGACGAACAGCGTCGAATATCCGAGCGCCTCGAGCTCCCGGACCGTGTCGGCCCACGTG
Source organism: Actinomycetota bacterium (assembly GCA_041691275.1). Classification (GTDB taxonomy): domain Bacteria; phylum Actinomycetota; class Acidimicrobiia; order IMCC26256; family PALSA-610; genus PALSA-610. The sequence goes on from JBEPUZ010000128.1 coordinate 10,381, forward strand.
CTGCCCTCGAGGGGGCCGTGGACCTCGACGCCGAACCGGAACTTGTGGGTGCTCATCCGCCGAGCCTCACTAGTGCGCGACCGGGCAGACTCGCTCACCCTGCGGGTATTTCACGGGCATGTGCTTGATGCCGGCGATGAAGTTCGACCGGAGCGGTACCGCGTCGCCCGTGCGCTCGAGCGTCGGGATGCGTTTCGCCATCTCTTCGAGCAGCACGTAGATCTCCATGCGCGCGAGGTTCATGCCGAGGCAGTGGTGCGGTCCGCCACCACCGAAGCCGACGTGCTCGTTCGGTGTGCGCCGGATGTCGAACTCGAACGGCCGGTCGAAGATATCTTCGTCGCGGTTCGCCGATATGTAGTACATCGCGATCTTGTCGCCCTCCTTGAGCTCCTGGCCGTGGAGGACGGTGTCCCTTGTGAGGTTGCGCCGGAAGTACATGACGGGCGACGCCCACCGGACGATTTCGTCGGTGGCCGACTGCGCCAGCGTCGGATCGTTCACGAGCAACTGGTACTGGTCGGGGAAGTCGCAGAACGCCTTGATGCCGTGCGAGATCGAGTTGCGGGTGGTCTCGTTGCCCGCGACCGCGATCAGGAGGAAGAACAGGTTGAAGTCCATCTCCGACAGCGTGTCGCCGTCGACCTCGGCGGTGAGCAGCGCGCTGATGATGTCGTCACGCGGCTCGGCGCGGCGCTTTGCCGCGAGCTCGTTCGCGTAGACGAACATCTCGACCTGCGCGTTCATGACTTCTTCCTCGGAGACGATGTACTCCGGGTCCTCGGAGCCGATCATCCGGTTGCTCCACTCGAACAACTTGTGGCGGTCCTCCTGCGGAACGCCGAGCATCTGAGCGATCACCTGCAGCGGAACTTCGGCCGCGACATCGACGACGTAGTCGCACCCGCCCTGCTCGATGACCTCGTCGATGATCTGCGCGGTGAGCTCGCGGATGTGCGGCTCGAGCATGCGCATCTGGCGCGGGGTGAAGCCGCGGTTGACGAGCTTGCGGTAGCGCGTGTGCTCGGGCGCGTCCATCGTGAGCATGAGGTTGCCCCCTTGCTCGAAGTCGTTCATCCCCGTCTCCTCGAGCACGACGACGCCGCCGCGCTTTTGATCCGACGAGAACGTCGCGCCGTCGCGGCCGACCGTGACGACGTCGTCGTACTTCGTGACGACCCAAAAGCCCGGCCCGTCGGGCTCGGGATGCTTGAAGATCGGGTAGTTCGCCCGCAGGTATGTGAACCATTCGTGCGGTACACCGTTGGTGAACGCGTCCCGGTCCAGCAGGTTGATGTCGCTCAATTCCATTGCGGATCTCCCTCGATCGTCAGGACCAAAACTACACGCGTCGACTAGCGCGCCGGATCGGGGCGGAAAGCACGTACGACGACACCTGCGTCGTAGAACTCCCGCCAGCTGGAGATCAGGCCGTCGTCGTTGAATGTGAAGAAGGTGACGTAGTGGTTGCGGTATGGGCGGCCGTTCTCGGCCACCTCGGCGCGGCTTCGGTGCTCGGCGATCACGACGTGCGGATCGGCGGTCTCGTGGATCGCGTCGACCGACATCGAGAACCGGCTGAACGTGTCGCGGGCGAACCGCTGGAACTCGCCGACCGCGGCCTTGCCTTCGTAGCGGCGCGTCATCTTCCCGGGCGCGAAAGGGAGCTCCATAACCGCGTCGTCGGCGAACATCTCGATCAGCTCGTCGACGCGCATCTCGTCGGCCAGTCGCATGATCTCGCGCACCCGGTCGCCGTTTGCGCTCATTCGGGCTCAGTCATTCCGGCTCAGTCATTCCGGCCGGTCACGGCTTCTTGTTCCCCACGACCCACATCGAGAAGAACTGCGAGCCGCCGCCGTAGGCCTGACCGAGCGCGCGCCCGGTCTTCAACTCGACCTGGAAGTCGCCCGAACGCTCGCGAACCTGTTGCGCGGCTTCGCCGAAGCGCACCATTCCCGACGCACCGATCGGGTTCGACGAGAGCACTCCGCCCGACATGTTCCAGGGGATGTCGCCGTCGGGTCCGGTCGCGCCGGCCTCGGTGAGCTTCCAGCCGTCGCCCTCGGCGCAGAACCCGAGGTTCTCGAGCCACATCGGCTCGTACCAGGAGAACGGCACATAGACCTCGGCGGTGTCGAAGTCTTTGCGGGGATCGGTGATCCCCGCCTGCGCGTACACGTCCTTGGCGCAGTCCTTGCCCGCTTGCGGACTCACCTGGTCGCGCCGCGCGAACATCGTCGGCTCGCTGCGCATCGCCATGCCGTGAATCCACGCGACGGGGCCCTCCGACGCGTCGGCGACCTTCTCGCTGCCGAGCACCATCGCCATCGCGCCGTCGGAGCTGGGGCACACGTCGAGGTAGCGGAGCGGGTCCCACAAGAGGAACGACTCCTCGACCATCTTCAGGTCGATGTCGGGGATGTGCAGGTGCGCCT
>JBEPUZ010000129.1:0-12720 GCA_041691275.1 Actinomycetota bacterium
ACGATCAAGCTCGGGGTCGCACTCGTCGACTTCGGCCCAATCGAGCAGTTCACCGACGTCATCCGCCAACAGGCGGACCAGAAGAAGGTCTACGGGATCTACATCGACTACATCAACGCGCACGGCGGCATCAACGGCCGCAAGATCGTGCCCGTCTACAAGTTCTACTCGCCGCTCGGTTCGGCCGGCCCGCTCGCGGTCTGCACTTCGCTCACTCAGGACGAGAAGGTCTTCGCGGTCGTCGGGACGTTCATCGACTTCTCCGGCGACGCACAGCAGTGCGTCGCGAAGCAGGAGAAGCGCGTGCTGATGACGTTCAACCTGACCCAGGCGATGATCGACAAGGCGCCGCCCGGGGTGATGATCACACCCGGCCTCATCCCCGAGCGTTCGGCATCGATCCTGATTCAGCTGTTGACGAAGCAGAAGCTGCTCGACGGCAAGACCGTCGCGGTGCTGGGTGACGCCACTCAGAGCAATGTCGTGAAGAAGACGATCGTCCCCGGCCTCAAGAACGCCGGCGTGAAGACGGGAACCGCGGCTGTCCTCAACGTCGGAACGACGGGCGACACGTCGGCTGCCGTCACCCAGCTCGACAGCTTCATCGAGCGCTGGAAGACCGAGCATGTCGACACGGTCTTCTTGTCGGGCGATCTCGCCTCGACGAAGATCTTCGTGCAGCAGGTGCTGCGCACGTTCCCGAACATGAAGTTCATCGCCGACAACACCGACGTCCTCGACCAGGCCCAGCAGGTGCAGCAGGCCGGTGTGAAGCCGAACCCGTACGAAGGTGTCATCACCGCGGGCGGCCCGACGGCGAAGGAATACGACGAGGGCGCGAATTACAAGTACTGCGCCGACATCTACAAGGCCGCGACCGGCCAGATCGCTCCCGACGCCGAGCACACCCTCAAGCTTCCGAACGGGAAGATCAACGACCTGTACGGCGCCTTCAACGACGCGTGCCAAATCATGTCGATGTTCCACGACATCGGCCAGCGCGTGGGCCCGTTCCTCAACGACACGAACTGGCAGAACACGGTCAACACCTTCGGGCCGATCACCAACCGTGGTTCTGGGCAGTACGCGTCGCTGACCAGGGGCAAGTACTCGGCCGACGACAACTGGCGCCTCCAGTCGTACGACTCGACCCTCGGTACCACCGGCCTGTGGAAGCCCCTCACCCCGGTCGCCGACATCACCGGCAGCTGAACCGGCCGGGCAACTCCTGTCGTTACGCCACTCCTCCACGACGCACGCGGTGCCATTCGTTGACGACGTAGTCGCGTAGGCGCTCGCCCTCCGCGCGGGCGCAGACCACGTGCTCGACGTCGACGGGATGGCTACCGACGCGCTGTAGGCGCAGCACGTCGCCGTTCACGCCGAAGTCGGGAAGCCACGCCGCGAAGCAAAAGCCCAGGCGCTCGAGTGCGCTCGCGATCCGGCCGGCCGCGGGATCCGTGAGCGGCAGATCGAGATGCACCACGCCGAGGTCGAACGCGTCGAGGCCTTCGAGCTCGTGCGCGACGCGCGCCAGCACGTCGGCCCCGATCCGCTCGATCCGGACGTGGGCGATCCCGGCCTCGGGAACCACGATGACCCGCACCTTCGTCGCGCCCGTGGGAACCCCCTCGCCGACGGCAATCGCGCGGTCGAGCGCGAGCGTGTCGCGGAGCTCGCCGACGACGCCGGCGTGCTCGGCCGGGGGGTAAACGGTCTGGGACGCGCGGCGCAACGGGGTGTACATCGCTACGAGCGAACGGCGTCCCTGGTTGACGTTGGCGAGGTCGGCCATCACGACCGTCGCCGGCGACGCGCCGATGAGCAACCCGACCTCGGCGCCGCCAACGTGGATGATCTCCTTCTGGCTGCCCGCGTGATTCGTCACGGCCTCGGCCCAGAACCCGACGAGACCGAGACCGAGCCCGTGCTCGAAACGGACGGCGGCCATGCGTTCGGCGAGGTGATGCCCGCGATAACGCGGGTCGACGACGAGCTTGCCCGACTCCGGTACCGGGTCGCCCGCGCGCTGGACGAACAAGGCCGAGTGCCCGACGATCTCACCGGCGGGCGTCACCGCGACCACCGACTGCATGAGCCCGCTCCTGAGCGCATGCGCGATGTGGCGGGGCTCGTAGAGCGTGTGGTCCTTGTATGTGTAGCCGTAACAGCGGTAGATGCACCGGGCGAGCCCGATCGCGTCGGCGACCTCCATGGCCCGCACGTCGACCGCTTGCGCCTCGTCGTCGGTCGCGTCGGGGACGTTGGGATCGAGCAGCTCTCCGACGATCGCGCGGTCGGGACCGGTCACCGAGACCGCGCACTCGGCCACGTTGCCTTCGCTCCCGTGGGTCGCGATGTGCATCTCGTCGACGAAGCCGAGGGCAGCCAACCGGCGCGACGGCGCCCGGCGCGCCTCGGCGCCGGTCATCGGCAGACCGCGGTCGTGGACCTCCACGTGCAACGTCCCCGCGCCACCGCGGGCGCGGACGACGACATCGTTCGCGCCCTCCGCGTGCTCGCGCCCGAGCGCCTCGCGCACCAGCTCTTCGACGACGACCCGGAACCTGGTCGCCCGATCGGGATCGAGTCCGCCCGCGATCGCCATGGCGCGGACCGCGCCCCCGACGGCTGCAAGCGTGCCCGGCGACCCGTCGATCCGAATCTCGATGGCGTCGGCGATGGATTCCGCGCGATCGGCCATCTAGGCGCCCGGGGACAGCGGGAGCAGGATCGTGAACTCGTTTCCCTCGGGATCGGCCATCCGCCGGTGCGAGTCGCCGTCGGGTTCTTGGATGACGGCAACGAGCCAACCACCGAGCGCCTCGACGCGCGCTTGGGCGACATCCATATCCTCGACCTCGACATCGGGTCGCAACCGTGCGGTCCCGCCAGCACCACCCGAAGGCTTCGGCTGGAACGCGAGGTAGACGCCACCCTGATCCCGCTCGAGCTGGATCCAGTCTTGGGCGACCTCGTACACGCCGACGCCGAGCACGGCCTGCCAGAACGTCGACAGCGCTTCGGGATCGTGCGCGTCGATCACCACCGCCCTCAGCCATCCCACCGGACCGGAACCCTCGCTCATCGTGCTCTCCTCGTCGCCCTCGGAACCTCGTCGCCGCGATTCGTATCAGCGATCCACCGACTTCGCATCAACCGAGCATCTCGTCGAGCCAGTCGAACACCCGCTGGTTGCGCAACTGCGGAGCACCGATCTCACAGTCGAGGCCCGCCCCTTCGGTCGTAGTGAACGGCACGAGCGCGGCCCGTTCGCCGAGCACGCCCGCGAGCTCAGCCGACTGGCCGGCGAAGGCCGAGGCGGCATCGGGGTCGGCCACGAATGTCGGGACACGGATGCGGTCGAGCAACGGCCCCAGGTCCCACAAAGCCAGCCGCGCGAGCACATCGTCCGCAGAGGATCCAGGCCACTGCTCGACCAGCTTCTCCAGCGCGAACGCCGTATCGCGATCACGCCCCGTCATCGCGCCCACCGACTCGCCGGCGCGCCACGCGGTCGCCACATCGACAGGCAGGCTGCCGAGCGCGCCGTCGACCGGACGCATGACACCCGGGTCGCAGACGAGCGCCGCGATCCGGGGATCGGCGGCGGCGTGGACAGCGGCGAGGAAACCACCATCGGCGATGCCCGACACGACGACGCGCTCGGGGTCGATGTCGCCGAGCGCGAGCGCCGCGTCGAGCACCGCAATACCCACCGGTCCCCAGTCGTCGACGGGGCCGAGCCCGTCGACGAACCGGGCGTGACCCTGCCCGGGACCGTCGAACACGATCGCGTCCCAGCCGCGGAGCATCGCGTCGGCCGCGCCGGTCATGAAGACGTCCGAGAGCGGCGAGCCGAGTCCGTTGTGGATCAACAGCGCCGGGTGGAGCCCCGACGGACCCGAACCGCGAAACCGCCACGCGCGCAGCTCGACGTCACCGCATGTCACTCGGACGGGCTCGACGGCGGGGGCGCGGCCGCGAAGCGAACGCTCGAGCGAACGCCGGTGCGCCTTCCATGCCGCGAGATGTTCGGCGGCGCGAGCGGTACCCAGCACGTAGTAGAAACCGGCAAAGCGGTAGTTCGCCGCGCGCAGGTACGCCTGCGCCGCGCTGTGCGCGTGTCCGGCCCGTTCTGCCCGCTCCGCTACCGCGTCGATGCGCGCACCGAGGGCGGTCCACGCGTCGAACCAGGCGTCGAGGTCGGCGGGTTCGATCTGCTCGGCGACGGACAGGACTTCGCCGATCTCGGCCATGCCGTACGCGACCCCCGAAAGGATGCAGCGCACCGCGAAATCGAACCCTCCATCCTCGGAGAACGAGATCGGCGCCATAGCGAAAGACACTAAGACCCGAACGCATAGCATCGCTCGATCGAAACCGGTGCGAACGAACTCGACACCGCCGTGACCGCCGCCCTCTCCCGTGCGCCTCGGCCTCCCCGCGACCAGGGCCTGTTCACGTCGACCGAATTGTTCGGTGAACCCGGTATCTATCCGGGCGGTCCGGCGCTGAAGCTCGCCGACGGACCCGATCTTGACGAACACGGCGCGCGGGCTCTACTCCGCGGCATCGACACGGGAGGAGATCGCAGCGGGGGCGACACCTTCGACGATCCGTCGCTACGGCGGATCGCTCCGACGCCCGTCGTCCGGGCCGCACTGGCGTCGCTCGTGGGTACCGTCGCTCGTCCCGCGCTCGACGCCCTTCTCGCCGGCGCCGATCCGGAGGGATTCGAGCTCTCGCCTACTTCCGGGCCCGGTCGCGTCGTCGGACCGACTGCGTCTGATCCGGCGCGGCGTTCCGTCAACGACCGCTACCGCGCCGAGCGACCGGAGCTCATCGCCCCGTCACTCGCCCACGCGCTCGTCTGGAGCGGACCCGGCGCCGGACAGTGCGAAGAGGTCGCGCTGCATGCGCTGGCGGCGATGGTGCACGCCCAACTCATCGCACAGCAGCCGATGCTGACGCGCACCGGTACCGAGCTCGCGCGCCGTCAGAATTCGCTGCTCATCAGCTTGCTGAACTCCCGAAATGCGGGGTCGGCAACCGTCTCCCTGGTTGCACCGTCGGGGCCGGGCACGATCCCGGGAGGCGCGCCCGGGATGCAGACGCGCGACTTCGCGAGCATCCCGTTCGCGAGCAGCGAAGACCCCCGTCGCCGCTGCCCGCCCGCGTTCTTGGAGATCGTGGGAATGGATCCGACGAGCAGCGCGTCGTACGAGCCGGCCGTGTTCGACCTGCTCGATCGCGTGTTCGCCGATGGTTGGCTGTCGCCGCGCGACCGGGTCGTCGTCGAGATCGCGCTGGGCCTCATGACCGACGTCGACATCGATCGGATCGCCGAGCACGCGCACTCGGACCGCGCCGCGATCGTCACCGAGCTCGATCTCGGTCCCGCGCTGGCCTCCTGGGACTGAGATCGGCGACGACGTGACCACAGCCGACGTCGTTCCCGGCGACCGCCGCGCGTGGCTCGTGCTCGCGGCAATGAGCTTGCCGCTGGCCGCCCTGTCGATCGACGTAAGTGGCGCCGGGGTCGCGCTCCCGGCGATCGGGCACTCCTTCGCACTGGGCGCGGGCGGCAAAGCGTGGGTCATGAACGGCAGCGCGCTGGCGTTCGGTGCGTCGTTGCTGTTCGCGGGCGCGCTGGCCGATCGTCTCGGCCCTCGACGTCGGCTCCTGGGCGGCGTCGCCGGCTTCGGGCTCGCGTCGGCGTTGTGCACCGTCGCCCCGAACGCGCCGGTGCTCGTGACGGGGCGGATCCTTCAGGGCCTCGCGTCGTCGCTCTGCTTCACCACCTCGCTGAGCGTCGTCGACTCGCTGTTCGTACCGGCCCGTCGCGCGCGTGCGATCGGGATCTGGGGCGCGGTCGGAGGTATTGGCAGTGCGATCGGTCCACTCGTCGCAGGCTCACTCTCGTCGTCGTTGTCATGGCGATGGTTCTTCGCGGTGAACGCTCCGCTCTGTCTGCTCGCGTTGCCGTTGCTCGCCGCGTTGCTCCGCGCCGATGTCGACACCGGGCTGAGTGGGCCCGTACAGAGTTCCGTCCCGTGGTCGCGCATCGCGGCGATCGGAGTGTTGTTCGTCGCCATCAGCGTCGCCGCGGGCCAGGCTCGCTCGTGGCTCGTGCTGTTCGCCGCGGGCATTGCCGCCGTCGGAGGTGTCGCAGTGCTCGTCCGCGCGCGCAGGCGGGGCACAGCGCCCGTGCTCGGACCTGCGGTGGTCTCCCGCCGTTCCTTCCGAGCTGCACTGGCAGTCGCGTTCTGTTCGAACTGGGGCTTCGGCGTCACCCTCGTGATGATGGGCGAGTACCTCGAGATCGTGCGCGGCCAGAGCCCGGTGCGCGCCGGCGTCACGACGCTCGCGTTCAGCGTCAGCTTCGCCGGCGCCGGCCTCGCGACCGGATGGCTCGCAGCGCGCGGCTTTCGGCGGGCACTGGTGGTGTCGACGGCGATCTGCGCGGCGGGTCTGGCGTTGCGACTCTCCCTCGACCCGACCACGGCGTGGTCGCTCGTCGTTGGCGGCCTGGTGGTCGGAGGCCTCGGCCAGGGACTCGCGTTCGACATCTCCACCGTGGTGTCGCTCGACGGCGTCGACGCTGCGGAATCGGGCTCGGTCACCGCCTTGATCCAGACCGCGCGCCTGTTGGGCCTCGTCGTCGGCGTCGCAGTTTCCGGCGCGATCGTCGAACGGATCGCCGGGGCGGCCAACGCGGTGTCGCCGGTCGATCTGAGCACGTCGGTGCGGGCCGCGATGGCGGTCGCGCTGGTCGTCATGCTGGTCGGACTCGCCGCGGCGACATACCGCGGACCGTCCCGGTCGACTCGCGGCGCCGCGTAACGTGGCTCCGATGAATGAGCCGATGCCCAAGTTGCCGACGCGTGCCGACGCGCCGCTCGCGTTGGGCGGGGTACTCGGGCTGTTCGGGACGGCGGGTGGTTTCGATGTGCTCCAGGCGTCGGTCTTCGACGCAATCGCTGCCCGTTTGTACGACACCGACCGGTCGGCGCTCACTGCCCTCGAACCGGCGGATCTGATCTCGAGTGAGATCCCCGATGCCGTTCGTCACCAGGTGCTCCACCTTGCCGTGGTGCTGGAGCTCGTCGCACACCCAACTCCGGCCGCGCAGGCCCAGGCGGTGGAGCGGGCGGCCAAGACATTCGGCGTGCCGCTCGCCGCAGTGCACGCGGCGCGTCAACTCGCCGATCGTCATCTCGTGCTGCTCCGGGCCGACCTACGCCGCAGTAGTTGGTACGCGCACGAGACCGAGCGCGAAGCGGTACACGGTCGGCTCATCGAGCTCGTGCGGTCGAAGGTGGCGTACGAAGGCCTCGAACCCGACCGTGCGATCGCGCGCCGATGGGGGACGCTGCGAACGTGCCCGCCGGGAAGTTGGGGGCGAGGCGTTGCCGATTTCTACGAGGCCCACGGATTCCCGTTTCCCGGCGAACGGCACGGCATCTACGAGATCGGCGCAGTGCACGACTTCGTGCACGTGCTGGCCGACTACGACGCCAGTCCCGACGGCGAGATCGACGTGTTCGCCTTCATCGCCGCGTCGATGCCCGCCGCGCAGGGTCTCATCCTGCTCGCCGTCACCCTGGGAATGTTCCAGACCGGCACGATCCACCGCGTCGAGGGCCGCGTCGTCAAGATCGGCCGCGAGAACACGCTGGGCGATCCCGGCGCGGTCGACCGCTTCGCCGACGCGCTCGCACGCGGTCAAGCGTGCCGCGTCGACGTCATGGGCGGCATCGATCACTTCGCGCTCGCCGCCGAGCCGCTCGACGTACTGCGCGCCCGCTTCGAGATCCCGCCGAAGGCCGCGACCTGATCAGACGGCAGGCCGGAGCTATCGCCGTGTGGCGGTCTCCATGCGGTCGGACGTTCTAGTGGAGGTCGAGTCGTCGGAACGCCGCGGCGGCCGCGTAGCTCACGATGATGCCGACGGCCGTGAGGACGGCTGCGTCAGCGAGGCTGACACCGGTGGTGATTTGGTTGTGTCCGATCGCCCAGTAGAAGAGTGACAGGTAGCGCGCAGTGTGGATCCACGACACGGTGGAGGCGAGGGAGCTGATCAGGTATGAGGTGGCCGCGAGCGCGGTCACGATGCCGATCGCCGTTCCGCGGCGTGCGCTCAGCGCACCGATGGCCATAGCGATAATGCCGAAGTCGAGGCCGAGCAGGAAGACGCTGAGCGAGACGGCGCAGACGTTGGCGATGGTCACGTTCAGGTCGAAGGATCGGCCGATGACGACGCAAGCGCCGACGGTGGCGGACAACAAGATCGCCTGGAGCGCCATCGCTCCGACCTTCTCGAGGAGAATGATCGTTCGTCGGATGGGAAGTGTCGCGATGAGGCGGAGCGTCCCGTCTTCGTCCTGGCCCGCCAGCGAGGCGGCGCCGTATCCGATGGTCAGCATCAGCATCACCAACGGAAAGAAGTTGGCATAGATGTTGCCGCTGAGCCATCCCCCCGACGACGAGAGCGGACCGGAGACGCCGAAGAGCGCAGCCGCGGTCGGATCGTTCGTGACCAGATTGTCGAGCGACGTCGAGTGCTTGAACGTCGGGTAGAGAGCGACGACGACCAGCGTGTACGCAGCCATCCCGGCCGCGTAGCCGATGAGGCTCCGGCGCCGGCCCGATACGTCGAGGCGGGTGACGTCAACGCGCACGACTCGACCCTTCGTCGGGTGGGTCGCGGTACACACCGAGAAACAGTTCGTCGAGATCGGGATGGCGGCACACGACATCGACGGGGTTTTGATCGGCGATTATCCTCAATACCGGGCCGATGCGGCCGCTCGCTTCCAAGGCGATCGTGCTGCCGTTGACGGCGCGGATCGTTACCCCGTCGACCCCCGCGAATAGGGCCGGGTCAACATCGTGATCGAATCGGACTTCGATTCTCTGGGGTGCGCTCTCGCGAAGGTGGTCGACGGTGTCGACTGTCACCAGCCGGCCGGACCGGATGATCGCGACGCGGTCCGCGATCCGCTGGACCTCATCCAAGTCGTGCGAGGACAAGAACACGGTACGGCCTTCGGCGACGATCTCGTGCATGAGCGCTTCGAACTCGTGTTGCATCAAAGGATCCAGGCCCGAGGTGGGTTCGTCGAGGATGAGCAACTCCGGTCGATGCGCCAACGCCATGATCAACCCGACCTTCTGGCGATTTCCCGTCGACAGTTCTTTCGCGGGGCGGTCCAAAACGACGTCGAATCGCTCGATGAGATCGTCGACCAGCACCGAACGACGGGCGCCTCGGGCGCGCATGAACCAATCGATGTGCTGGCGCGCGGTCATGTGCGGATACAACGCGAGGTCGCCGGGGAGATATCCCACACGACGCAGCACTTCGACGCTCTCGCGGGATGGATCGAGGCCGAGGACCGCGGCGTGACCCTTCGACGGCCGTTGCAACGCGAGCAGCATCCGGATCGTCGTGGTCTTCCCCGCGCCGTTCGGACCCAGGAACCCGAACACCTGCCCGGTCTCGACCTGCAGATCCAGGTCGATCAGCGCGCGCGTCGTCCCGTAGTCCTTTGCGAGTCCCGACGTCTCGATCGCGAGCACTACTCGCTCGATCTTTCCCGCGGCCGCGTCACGGCTGTCGTCGTCTCGCCACGGGGAGCCACGAAAAGACCGCCGGCGTAGACGTCGAGCACCTCGGCTGCCCACCGGCCCAGTCCGGCCCTCGACAGCGGATCGATACCGATCGCCCGCTCGATCTGACGACGAAACAACACGACAGCCAAGTCATTCGCGAGGAGGAATCCCACACGTACCTGCTCGTCGGCGCTCCGACGCATGACGCCGGCCGTGACAAGCTTGTCCATCTCGGCCGTTGTTGTCTCGAACAACACTCGAAACAACCGATCCGCGGCTTCACCTCCGTCGGACAACAATCGTCGCACATACCCCGCAAGTGCCGGCTCGAGCTCCAGCCGATCCGCGAACACTTCGGCAAGCGACGCCGCTGCTCCCTCGTCACCAAGGCGCACGAGCTCGGCGACCATGTCGTCAAAGAACTCGACCGCTCTGCGGTCTACTGCCGCCTTCAAACCGTTCTTCGATCCGAAGTGATGCATCACCAGCCCCGGCGACACACCCGCGGCCGCGGCGACCTCTCGAACCGTCACCACGTCGCTGCCCCTCAGCGCAAACAGCTCCATCGCGGCATCACGGATAACGGCCGCAGTCTTCCGGTCATCTTTTGCTATACGCACGTTCTATATACTGAACGCTTGTACAACGGGAGTCAACGACTTCCCCTCGGATCTCCGCGACCGCGCGGTCTCCGCGGCCCTGGAACTCCCCGATGACATCGCGCGCATCAGTCTCCGCGAACTCGCGCGCGACATCAGCCGGCTACAGCTGCGGCACGGTCTCGAACAGGGCCCGGGGTCCGTCCCATTCGAGCCCAATGGCTCTCACCGGTCCCGGTCGGCGGGCTTACGCTGCGAACGTGACGACACCTGTCGACCTGAAACACATCGAGATCCACGGCCACAGGGTCGGTTTCCGCAGCGCGGGATCCGGGCCCGTGATCGTCCTGATCCACGGGATGGCGGGGAGTTCTACGACCTGGCAATCCGTGATCCCGGCGCTGGCCGAGCACTTCACGGTCATTGCGCCCGACCTGCTGGGCCACGGCGGTTCGGAGAAGCCACGCGGTGACTATTCGCTCGGTGCGTTCGCCAGCGGTGTGCGCGATCTCCTGCTCACCCTGGGCCATGAGCGTGCGACGCTGCTCGGCCAGTCGCTCGGCGGCGGCGTCGCGATGCAGTTCGCGTATCAGTTCCCGGAACGGTGCGAGCGGCTCGTGCTCACGTCCAGTGGCGGCTTGGGCGACGAGGTGAACGTCCTTCTGCGCTTGCTCGCCCTGCCGGGGGCGGAATACGCGCTCGCGGTCGGTTGCAACCGCTGGATCCATGACGCGGGCGTACGAGTCGGGGAATGGCTCGGACACATCGGCCTGCAGCCCAGCCCGAACCTCGTGCAGATTTGGCAGAGCTACGGATCGTTGGCCGACTCGGAAACGCGCACAGCCTTTGCGCACACATTGCGGTCGGTCGTCGACGTCGCCGGCCAACGAGTCAGTGCCGCCGACCGTCTCTACCTCGCCGCCGACATTCCGACGCTCATCATCTGGGGCGACCGCGACACGATCATTCCCGTCGAGCAAGGACGCACCACACACGACGCGATCCCGGGCAGCCGGCTCGAGATCTTCGAAGGCGCCGGCCACTTCACCCACTGCGACCAGCCCGAACGTTTCTGCGAAGTCCTCACCGATTTCATGCTCACGACAACGCCTTCGACGACAACCGCGTCGGAGTGGCGAGAGCGCATGATCGCCCGCACGAACTGAGCGACGTCCCACCGCGAAGCCTGCAGGACTGATGGCCGCACCACGATCAACAACTGAAGCAGCGTCGCGTGGCCGACGCGAGCGAGGTCGAGTCGATCGCGCCGGAGCGGCGTGGAATCGGACCGGTGCCGGTCGGGTCGGTTCCGGAGCACCCACGACAACGACGATCGCAGGTGCGTCAGGCGCCGCATCGCTGATCGGTGGCACGGGGCCCACAGAAAGGCTTGCCCGGGCCGGGGAAAGGATCGACGAAAAGGAGGTCGTGTTGCTCGTCGAACCGTGCCTGTATCGGTCCGAGTTGCAGAGACGACGAGTCACTGGTCACAACGACAGTGCCCGACGCTGTCGTCGGACTGGTCATGTGAAGTTCGAGCGTGGCGCGGCCACCGTCATCGACCTCATTTCCTTGCAGGTTGTCGCACGGCGGCGGGTCTTGTCCGCAGACGGTGTAGACGCGCCACTCCATGGTCGCGTGGCCGGCGGGTGTGATGGTCAGATCAACGCCGTGGCGGTACCAAGTTCCGGCGAGAACTTCGAGCGGGCCAGGCGCAGTCGGTGCGGTGCTCGTCGGTGCGGAGGCGCCAGGCCCGGCCACGACGCGCGCTGTATCCGTCGGCCGCATCACAAACGCTCCAACGACGGCGACGACAACGACCGCGCCGGCTACGACTGGTAGCAGACGCCGACGCGCTCGCAATGCGCGACCGCGGTAGATGACTCGGTCGTACAGCTCGCCGCGGTGTTCCATCCACTCGTCCATCACGACTCCTCGAACGCCAGGTCGGGGCCGAGATGTGCGCGCAGTGTTCGCAACGCACGATGCACCGACTGCTTCACCGTGCCGGAGCTGACCCCCAGCGTCTGCGCCACGTCGTCAACGCTGAAATCGGCCAGATACCTCAGCGCAACCGCTTCGCGCTGTCGACGCGGGAGCCGACCCAGCGCATCCACCAGCGCAAGCCGCGTGACCAACGCGTCGTTCGGGTCGTGCGGCGCGGCCACACCGATGAGCGGTCTGCGACGGGTCGCCTTGATCGCGAGGTTGGTCGCGACACGCGCGACCCACGCGTCTCGGTACTCATACAAGCGCACGCGGCCCCAATGCACATAGGTCCGCGCCAGGGTCTCGGCTGCGATGTCCTCGGCGAGCGATGCGTCAGCCGTCAGACGCCGGGCGACCGAATAGGCGCGACCGAACAGGCGATCGAACTCGCCCTCAAAGCTCGGCACGCCTTCGCTGTCGCCTCCCACAACTGTTCAACCCCTACGCACAAGATTTGGTTGACACGCCCGCCGCGGAGCACCCGAAACCGGCCGATCGCCGAATCCACGGGTGA
>JBEPUZ010000130.1:0-12555 GCA_041691275.1 Actinomycetota bacterium
ACGCCGTCGTCGTCATCGAGTATCTCGTCGCACTGCAACACACCGAGATGGAGACACGGCGCACGTGGTTCCAGAGCACGGCGAACCGGCGTTCTCAGCTGGTCGTCGGGGGTGCGATCGCGGGCGTGCTGGTCGTCGCGGTCGCGGTCGCGCTGGGCCCGGGGGTCCCCGGCGCGCGCGGCACTGCGTGGATCAACTACCGCGCCGCCGGCAGCGGCAGCGGTTCGAACATCCTGAACGTGACCTCGCCCCTCGTGTCGGTCGGGGCCAAGTTGAACGGGCGCCAGTCGACCGACGTCGTGTTCACGGTGAAGACCACCGAGCCCAAGGGCAACTACTGGCGCGTGATCGCGCTCGACCAGTTCGAAAAGGACGGTTGGGGCCTGAGCTCCGATCGCCGGCCCACCTCCAAGCTCCCCGGACCGACGAACGCACCCGGCACCACGCTCGTGACCCAGACGTTCCATCTCGCCGACATCGACGCGCTCTGGCTGCCGGCCGCGTACCGGCCCGTCGACATCGACGTCGCCGGCTCCCAGGTGCTGCCCGGCTCGACCTCGCTGTTCCTCGAGAACCCGCTCGCGGGCCTCACCTACGTCGTGCACTCGGAGGTCTTCAATCCCGACAAGTCGGTGCTCGAGTCGGTGACGAGCGCGGACCTCACCGCGATGTCGGCCGATATCGCGCTTCCGGCCGGGTTCTCGGCTCGCGCCACGGCCTACGCGAAGTCGGTGACGGCGGCGGCGCGGACGCCGTTCGACAAGGCCGTCGCGTTGATGAACCTCTTCCAGAGGCCACCGTTCACGTACGACACGAGCGCCGATCTCGGTACGTCACCGAGCGCGCTCGACAAGTTCCTCTTCCAGACGCACAGCGGCTTCTGCGAGCAGTACGCGTCGGCCTTCGCGGAGCTCGCCCGTGCGATCGGGCTGCCCGCCCGCGTCGCGGTGGGATACCAGCCCGGCACGCTGAGGAACGGTGTGTGGCAGGTCGAGGAGAAGGACGCGCACGCCTGGCCCGAGGTATGGCTCGGACCGAAGGTCGGCTGGTACCGGTTCGAGCCGACCCCGACCCGTCAGGATCCGGTGACCGGTTTCGGCAGCGGGACGACGAAAACCAACCCGGGCGGCACCACCACGACGACGGCCCCGAACAACAAGCCCACGACCCCGACAACCGTGTCGTCCACTCCCACTACGGGCATCGCCGGTGGCGCGTTGCCGCCGAGCGCCACGCCGCCCCCGTCGACGGGGACCCGGGCCCATGTGATCACCGTGGTGGCGGTGGCGGTCGCGATCGCGATCGGCGCGCTGGTCGCGCTGCTGGGGGCGCTCGCGTACGCGGCCTGGAATCGCACCCGGCGCCGACGCCACGACCCGGACGTTCGGCGCCGCGTCCTCGGCGCGTGGACGGAGGCGCTCGAACGGCTCGAAGCGGCCGGCATCCAGCGCCGCCCGTCCACCACGTCACTCGAGTTCGCGTTGCGGCAGGCGCCTGCCCTCGGCGCGGGCGCGGCGGGACCTCCGCTCATGGACCTCGCCCGGTTGCACACGCAGGCGATGTACTCGCCCGAGGAACCGACCCCCGCCGAAGCCGACGAGGCCTGGTCGGAGGTCGACCTCATCGCCGCCGCGCTGCGCGTGAGCGTGCCCCGTAGCCGTCGACTGAAGATGCGCTGGTTCGCGCGCTGGCGACGCAAGCCCGCACCCGCGGCTGAAGTGCTCAACCCCGAGCGGTAAGCCCGTCGACGAACGCGGCGCGCTCCCGGCTGAACGCCCGCACGTCGGCGTCGACCTCGGCCGCGACCTGATCGACGGAGACGAAGAGCGCGAGCTGACCGGCCCGGAGCGCGTCGAGAATCTGACCGTCGTCGTGGCAGGCCCAGACGCTGCGACCGTCGGTGATCAGCCGCAGGCTCGACAGATCGTGGCCCGCGTCGCGCACCGCGTCGAGCGCGACGCGCACACGCGCCGACGGCAGTCCCGCGTCGAGCATCGAACGCACGACGCGCAGCGCGACGAGATCCCGGAAGCCGTAGCCGCTCGGCGGATCGACCGGAGGCACGAGCCCCGAGCGCGACCAGTGCCGCAGTTGCGCCGGCGTGCATCCGGACAGGCGCGCGGCTTGCGCCGGAGTGAAACCCATCGTGGCGCGGTCAGGAGTCGTCGCGACGGAAGCGATCCCGCCACTGCCGGCCGCGATCGCCGAACATGCCCCGCAGACCACCCTGGGCGCGCAGCCCGCCGGTGAGCGTCTCGAGCCCGGCCCGCCCGAGCTTGCGCACATGTCGCTCGATGACGAGCGAACATCCGAGCATCACCGCGAAACCGATCGCACCCACCCACACGTGCGAGGCGAACGTGAAGACGAGCAGGATCAGACCGCCGAGGAGTCCGAGCGCCGCCCAGCGGATCATGCGCGCCGAATGGCGGTACAGCGTCGTGCGCGAAACCCGCTCCCCGAGAGCGGGATCGGTCGCGTTGAGCTGAGCCTCTATCTCTTTGAGGATCTTCTGCTCTTCGTCGGAGAGCGGCATCTCGTTATTCTCGCGCAGCCGGCACGGGCCAACAACGCGCGGACGGGTCGGAACCGCCTCGGAGCATGGTCATCCCGCCTCTTTGCCGGCCAAATTGGTCACAGATCGTGGAGCACCACCGTCCGCGGACGAGCGGTACACGAGGTCTACGAGCCGATGTGCGGCCAGGGCATCCCCGGCCCGCGGGTGACCGATGGCTGACGGATCGACCCCGCGGGGCGCGCGTGAGGTCGCGAGCGCATCGAGGAACGCCTTGGTCGGCTCGGCGTACTGGGCCAGCGCTTTTGCGTAGATCGCGGGCACGGTGAAGCGATCGCTCCACTCGGGTGCGGCCGAGGTGACGAGCGTTTCGCCGGCGTCGGTCTGCACGTGCAGCGGTCCGAGATAGTCGTCGTCGGTCCAGAGCATCGCCTTCTCGCAGAACACCTCGAGCCGGCGACTCGACTCTCTGGTGAGCACCTGATGCCAGATGCTCGTGAGCTGGGCCACGGAACCGTCGGCGTAGCTGAAAGTGACCGCGGCCGTGTCCTCGATACCCGGGTAGCCGAAGCGCGATGCGGTCCGGGCCGAGACCTCGACCGGGTCGCCGAGCACCCAGCGCAGGACGTCGATGTCGTGAATCGAATGCTCGATCACGGTGCCGCCCCCCGCGTGGGCGACGTCGCCGCGCCAGGTCGAGCCGTACAAGCCCTGCACCGGAAAGTACTGGTCGTCGCGCATCACGGCCGCGAGCACCCGGCCGTGCTCGCCCGACGCGACGGCCGCGGCGAGACTGCGGAAGACCGGCGCCCACCGCAGCACGAGACCGACCTGGTGCGGCACCCGTTCCAACGCCGCCGCGACCCGCGTCGCCGAGGCGAGGTCGGGGGCGAGCGGCTTCTCGCAGAAAACCGGCAGGCCGCGCTCGGCGGCGGCCTCGATCGCGGCGAGGTGCGCCGCGGTCCACGTACAGATCCAGACCGCGTCGACGTCGTCGAGCAGCGAGTCGAGCGCCGTGTGCTGCTCCGCGCCCTGATGGCGCGCCACCTTGGCCGACCTGGCGGGATCGTCGTCGAACGCCGCAGTCAGCCGCGCATCGACGAGCTCCGCGGCGCTGAGCTGCTGCAGCGCGATGGCATGGACCGTGCCGATGTGCCCGCAGCCGACGAGCCCGACCCTGATCATCTGCTCCCCCGCGGCTCGGGGCGCGGTTCGACCAGTGTCGCAGGGCGAACCGAGCGGGCGCCGAAGCGGTCGCGCACCTCGTCGACCGCGCGCTCCACCGCGGCGCGGCGCGCGGTGCGGACCCCGCGATCGCTCTCGATCTCGCCGGTCAGATCGAGAGTCGTCTGCACCGCCACGATCGCGTCGAGCTGCGCGAGCGACACGCCGAGGAGGCGGATACCGCGACTCACGTCGAAGTCGCCAAGAAGCTCGTGCACCACGCCGAGGACGACGGTGCTCACATCGGTCGGCGCGGCCAAGGTGCGGGCGCGGGTACGCGTCTCGAAGTTGCCGAAGCGGATCTTCAAGTTGACGGTGCGCGCGGTGGAACCGGCGGCCCGCAGCCGCGTGCACGCACGGTCGGTGAGACGGACGAGCTCACGTTCACATGCTACGACCGTCTTCAGATCGGCCGCGAACGTCTCCTCCGCGCCGATCGACTTCGCCTCGCGCTCGGGAACCACGTCGCGATCGTCGTCGTTGTGCGACAGCGCGTGGAGGTGGCGGCCCAGGCTCGCACCCAACGACGCGACGAGCACGTCCTCGTCGAGCGCGGCGACGTCGCCGATCGTGCGCAGTCCGATTCGCTCGAGCTTGGTCAGCGTGGCCGGCCCGACTCCCCAGAGCCGCGTCACCGGGAGCGGCGCGAGGAACGCCCGTTCCGTGCCCGGTTCGATCACCAGCAGGCCGTCGGGCTTACCCATGTCGCTGGCCAGCTTGGCCAGGAACTTCGTCGACGCGACCCCGACCGAGAGGCACAGACCGGTCTCGGCGACGACCCGGCTCCGGATCGAAGCAGCGATCTCGGCCGGCGCGCCGAGCATGCGACGGGCTCCGGCGACGTCGACGAACGCCTCGTCGATCGAAAGCTGTTCGACAAGCGGTGAGACCGAGGCGAGGATCGCCATGACCTCGTGGCTCTTGTCGACGTAGCGGCTCATTCGGGGCGAGACGAAGACCGCGTGCGGGCAGGCCCTGCGGGCCCGGGCCATGGGCATTGCCGAGTGCGCGCCGAACTTCCGGGCCTCGTAGCTTGCGGTGCTGACCACGCCCCGATTTCCCAGTCCGCCGACGATGACCGGACGGCCCCGCAACGCGGGATCGTCGAGCTGTTCGACCGCGGCGAAGAACGCGTCGAGGTCGACGTGCAGGATCGTCGCCTCGGTGCGGGCCGTCACAGCACCGAGCGGACGACACGCATCTCGTCGCGCGTCGTGCCGAACACGTCGTACTCGAAGTCGACACCACTGCCCGGTTCCCAGCGGTCGCGCAACCATGCCGACAGCGGTTCGCGCACCCACGGGGCGCACGACGCCAGCAGCTCCGCACACTCCGTCGCAGGGACGAACGCGGCCTCGACGACGATCCCGTCGGGATCGTCGACCACGACGTCGCCGTCGAACGCGACCGCGAGATGGACCTCGCACCGCATGCGCCAGCCCATGTCCGGCGCGTGCGCACGCACCTCGTAAAGCGGACCGCTCCACTCGCGGACGCGCAGCCCCGTCTCCTCCTCGACCTCACGCGTGAGCCCGGAAAGAAGGTCGGCATCTCCGGCGTCGATCACGCCGCCGGGCGTGCTCCAGTCCTCGAAACCACCGCGTCGGAGGTTGCGGACGAGCAGCACTCCGTCGGCCGTCTCGAGCAGTCCTCCGGCGACCGTCCACTCGTGCACGACGACATTCTCGCGCTTCGGCCCGCTTCCGGCGGCCCCGGTACGATCACAGGGTGCCCGCAGAGATCACGCCGGCCGACACCGTTCCCGAGCACCCGAACCTGCCGCGCCGGGCCGCACTCGCAGCGATGTTCGTGCTCATCGCGGTCTCCGGCTCGCTCGGCGGCCTGATCGGCTACAGCCTCGTCGCCACGACGTCGCCGAGCACGCCTACGCGCGCCGAACAGCTGCTGGAACAGATCCGCGGATTCCAGGCCCACGTGCCGGCCGCGGGTGTCAAGGAGCTCGCCGCCGCGCTGCTGGGCACGATCGTGGCAGCCGTCGGCGCGGCGACGATCGCGATCCTCGTGCTCCGGGCCCAGTCGGAATGGCGCGGTCACGCACCCCGCCCCCACCTCCCGTAAGCCAACCACCAGGCGCGTCGTCGAAACGGCTCTTGTCCCTCGTAGCTGGCCCTCAGGCGAGGGCGATGCGCCGAAAGGCTTCCGCGAAGGGAACGCCCGCGGCCCGACCCGCGTCGATTGCCGTCTCCCGCAGGAAGTCGCGGAACCAGTCGCCCGTCTCGACGAGCTGACTCGCATGGCAGAAGAGCGCCTCGATCTTGCGTTCGAGCGTGGCGCCCACGTCGATCCACACGTTGGCCTCGAAGGTGCCCGAGAGGTACAGCGCCCGAACCTGATGCACGGCCAGGCCCTCCGCAGCCAACTCGGGAAAGTAGTGCGGATTGCCCGCGGCGGGCGCGACCGCGTCGAGGGTCGCCCACCCGGTGATGCGATGATCTCGATGGTTGATGTACGCGTCACCGAAGAACACCGCAGTCGGGTCGGGACAGCAGACGACGTCGGGGCGCACCGACCGGATCAAACGGACGAGCTCGAGCCGGAGCGCGCGATCGTCCTCGATCTCCCCGTCGGGATGATCGAGGTGATGGTGCTCGGCGATACCGAGAACACGCGCCGCCGCCGCGGTCTCCTCGACCCGCAGCTGCGCGAGCGCCTCGAGATCGGCATCGAGATCGCTCGTGCCTTTGTCGCCGCGGGTCGTGACGACCACGTGGACCTCGGCGCCCGCGTCGGCCCAGCGCGCGAGCGTGCCCCCCGCCGAGATCTCGGGGTCGTCGGGATGCGCGTAGATCGCGAGGACCCGTTCCGGGATCTCGTCGGTGATCACGATCGCGCCAGCTCGTCGAACGCGCTGATCGCGCCGGCGATCCCGTCATCGTCGACGTCCTTGTGCGTCACCAGCCGGAACGTCCGGGGGTCGAGCGTGCCCGAGCGGACGCCGAGCACTTCGAGCCGGGCGACGAAATCGGCGGGCAGCTTGTGCAGATCGGCGCAGACGATGTTGGTGTGCACGGTCTCCGGGTCGACGCATCCAGGCCAGCGCTGCGCGAGCGCGTCGGCGAGCCGTCGGGCCCGCACGTGGTCGTCGGCCAGGCGCTCGACCATCGTCTCGAGTGCGACCACACCCGCGGCCGCGATCACGCCCGCTTGGCGCATCGCGCCACCCCAACGGTGCCGGTACTCGCGCGCTTCGTCGATGACGGCGGCGGGGCCGCAGAGCAGCGAACCCACTGGGGCGCCCAACCCCTTCGACAAGCAGAACATCACGGTGTCGACTGACGCGACGAGCTCGTGCGGCGAGACCCCCAGCCCGATCGCCGCGTTCCAGATCCGCGCGCCGTCGACGTGCACCGGTAGCCCACCCGCGCCGGCGATATCGCACAACGTCGCCATCTCGGCGGCCGCGATCGGCGCGCCCGACTGCGCCATGTACGTGTTCTCGATCACGACCAGCGCGGGCGTGGGCAGATGATGGTCGACACCTTCGAGCGCGGTGCGCACGCCATCGGGCAGGTCCCACAGCGGATGCATCTGCACGCCGCTGTTCACCGCCGCGGCGGCCGCTTCGTAGCGGTACACGTGGGCGCGGTCGGGGCACAGCACCTCGGTGCCCGAAGCCGCGAGCACCCGGATCGCGAGCTGGTTTGCCATCGTTCCCGACGGCACGTAGAGCGCAGCTTCCTTGCCCAGGAGCGACGCCGCGAGCGACTGCAGACGGTTGACCGTGGGGTCCTCGCCGTACACGTCGTCACCCACCTCGGCATCGGCCATGGCCCGGCGCATCTCCGGAGTGGGCGTGGTGACCGTGTCGGAGCGGAGGTCGATCGCGCTCCCGGACGCGCTCCCAGGCATGCTCAAGGCACGTCCCAGCCCGGCTTCACGGGTCGCATGAGTCCTTCTTGGATCACGGTGACCGCGAGCGCGCCGTCGGCCCGGTATATGAATCCCTCTGCGAGACCACGGGCGGCCTGCGCCGACGGGCTCTTCTGGTGATACAGGAGCCACTCGTCGGCCCGCAACGGACGGTGGAACCACATCGCGTGGTCGAGGCTGGCGATCATGAAGCGGTCGTCGTCCCACGATTTCGCGTGCGACATGACCGCAGTGTCGAGCAGAGTCAGGTCGGACGCGTAGGCGACCACACATGCGTGCATGAGCGGGTCGTCGGGCAGGCGTCCGTCGGCGCGGAACCACACGAGCTGTTCGGGCTCGCGCGGGCTCGGGTCGGGATCGAGCCAGCGGGGCAGGCGCGCGGAGCGCGTGTCGATCGGGCGGTCCCGGCGGATCCAGTCGACGAAGCCCTGGGGGAAGCGATCGACGAACGGCTCGAGCCGCTCCCGCATCGTCGGCAACGACTCGGGATCGGGTGCGTCGGGCAACGGGTACTGATGCTCGGGCCCGGGCTCGTCGATGTGGAAAGACGCCGACAGGTTGAAGATCGCGCGCCCATGCTGGATCGCGATCACGCGCCGGGTCGTGAAGCTCTGTCCGTCGCGGATTCGGTCGACGTCGTAGACGATTGGGATGCGAGGGTCGCCGGGCCGCAGGAAGTACGCGTGCAGGGAGTGGACCCGGCGGTCGGAGTCGACGGTTCGCCCGGCCGCGATCAGGGCCTGGCCCGCAACCTGGCCGCCGAAGACGCGCTGGCGGTCCTCGTCGGGACTCACGCCGCGGAAGAGGTTGGCTTCCAGCTGCTCTAACTCGAGCAGGTCGATCAGATCGTCCAGCGCACGCCCCATGACCGCGCCGATGCTACCGGCGCCCCGTCAGCCCGAGAATGCCGTCAGCCCGAGAATGCCGTCAGCCCGAGAATGCCGTCAACCCGAGAACGTCGTCAGCCGAAGAACACCGCCGCGGTCTCGAAGAGCCGGCCGTCAACCGTCTTCAGCTGCGAGACGCCCTCCTCGATCGGGATCCGCACGACGTCGGTCCCCTTCAGTGCGACCATCTTCCCGAAATCGCCTTCGTGGGAGGCGTCGATCGCCTCGATACCGAAGCGGGTCGCGATCACGCGGTCGTACGCGCTCGG
The DNA here is from genome assembly GCA_041691275.1 of Actinomycetota bacterium. GTDB lineage: Bacteria > Actinomycetota > Acidimicrobiia > IMCC26256 > PALSA-610 > PALSA-610. The sequence continues at coordinate 8,787 of JBEPUZ010000130.1, forward strand.
GGTGCCACCTCGCAGCACGTGACCCAGCGCGGTCATGCGCGCCTCGTAGCCCGTCCGGCGTTCGATCTCGTCGGCGAGACGTTGCCCGATGCCGCCGAGCCGGACGTGTCCGAAGTCGTCGACCTCACCGGCCTGCACTTCCATCGTCCCCTCCTTCGGGGTGGCGCCTTCTGCGGCCACCACGATGGAGAAGTTCGCGCCGTGCTGATGCCGATGCATCAGCCGCTCGCAGATCGCGTCGATGTCGAACGGCTCTTCGGGGATCAAGATGATGTCGGCGCCCCCGGCCATCCCCGAGTACGTCGCAATCCATCCCGCGTGCCGGCCCATGACCTCGACCACCATGACGCGGTCGTGACTCTCGGCCGTCGTGTGCAGCCGGTCGATCGCGTCGGTCGCGATCTGCACCGCGGTGTGGAACCCGAACGTGAAGTCGGTACCCGACAGATCGTTGTCGATCGTCTTCGGCACACCGACGACACGCACGCCGTCGCCGTCGAGCCGGAGCGCGACACCGAGTGTGTCCTCACCCCCGATGGCGATCAGCGCGTCGACACGGTCCTGGGCGAAGGTCGCCAGCACCTGTCGGGGTCCGTCGTCGGTCTTGTACGGGTTCGTGCGTGACGTCCCCAGGATGGTCCCGCCCCTGGGCAGCAGACCCCGGACGTCCGCGAGCGAGAGATCCATCGACTCGCCCTTCATCACACCCCGCCAGCCGTGCCGATATCCGACGATGGTGTGCCCGTACTCGCCGACACCCTTGCGGACCACCGCCCGGATGACCGCGTTCAGACCGGGGCAATCTCCCCCACCAGTCAAGATGCCGATGCGCATACTCGCCTCCTCGGTTGACCTATCCTGCCGCGAGTCCGCGTCCCGGGCGTCACTTCGATGGACCAATCAGCACCGGACCCCACGCCGACCCCGTCCCCGCCTGCCGCGCAGAGCGCGACCCCGTACTCGCCCCGAGAGGAGCGGATCGTCCGGCGTCTCGAGGCGCGGGTGGAGACGAACGAGCTCGTCATCGGGTGGGCGCGCGGTTGGGTCTCCCGGGAGATGCGTCTGCACGGCCTGTTCGCGGCCCGGACCCTCGACTTCGCGGCGCTGACCGACCGCTGGCTGTTCCTGCTCAACACCGGCTTCTTCACCCGGCGTCCGCGACGGTGCGTGTACGCGGCGCGGCTGGCCGAGATCTTCGTCGCCGAGGAGAAGAGTCCGCGCGGAACCCGACTGCGGATCACATCGGCCAAAGGCCGTCCGTTGTGGCTCGAGCTGAAGTCGAACGAACAGACCGACGCGTTCGCCGAGGCACTGATCGCGCGCGCCCGGGTCGGGCCCGATGCGACCGCCCGCGAGGTACCGCCTCCCGAATCGCCGTGAGCTGCGTCATCGCGATCGACGCGGGCACCACGGGTGTGAGGGCGTTCGCGGTCGGCGCCGACGGATCGCCCCGGGCCCGGTCATACCGCGAGTTCCCGCAGCACTTTCCTCGTCCGGGTTGGGTCGAGCACGACGCCGACGACATCCTTCGGGTCACGCGCGAGACGCTCGGCGAGGTCGTCCGGGAAGTGCAGGACGACGGCGAGACGATCGCCGCGGTCGGCATCACGAACCAGCGGGAAACGGTGGTCGTCTGGGACCGCCGCACCGGTCGCCCGCGCGCGCGGGCGATCGTGTGGCAGGACCGCCGCACGGCCGGGCGCTGCGATGCGTTGCGCGCGGCCGGGCACGAGCCGATGATCCGGCGCGCCACCGGGCTGGTGCTCGACCCCTATTTCTCCGCGTCGAAGCTGGCGTGGCTGCTGCACGAGGGCGGGGTCGAGGCGGACGACGACCTGATGTTCGGCACGGTCGACAGCTGGCTCCTCTGGAATCTCACCGGTGGCGTCGACGACGGAGTGCACGCGACCGATCCCTCGAACGCGGGCCGCACGATGCTCTACGACATCGGGAACGGCGACTGGTCGGACGAGCTCGTGACGCTGTTCGACGTGCCCCGGTCGTGCCTCCCGGCCGTACTCCCGTCGAGCGGTCGGTTCGGTACCACCGACCCCGCGAGCTCGGCCGGATTGCAGGTGCCGATCAGCGGCATCGCCGGCGACCAGCAGGCCGCGCTGTTCGGGCAGGCCTGCGTCGCGCCCGGCATGACGAAGAACACCTACGGCACCGGTTCGTTCGTGCTTACCAACGTCGGCCCGACGCTCCCGGAGCCGGTCGACGGCCTGCTGACGACGATCGCCTGGTCGCTCGCGCCCGGCGAGGTCACCTACGCGATGGAAGGCGCCATCTTCGCGACCGGCGCCGCGATCCAGTGGATGCGCGACGGTCTCGGCCTCATCGACGACGCCGCGCAGACCGGACCGCTCGCCGCGTCGGTGGCCGACTCCGCGGGCGTGTACGTGGTGCCCGCGTTCACCGGACTCGGGTCGCCGTGGTGGGACCCGTACGCGCGCGGGGCGATCGTCGGAATCACCCGCGGCACCACCCGCGCTCATATCGCTCGCGCCGTCGTCGAGGCGATGGCGTTCCAGACCGCCGACGTCGTCGACGCGATCACGAGCGCGAGCGGGCTCGATGACATCGACGAGATGCGCGTCGACGGCGGCGCGTCGGTGATGGACGTGCTGTGCCAGTTCCAGGCCGACGTGCTCGGCGTCACCGTGAGACGCGCCGCGATCCAGGAGACGACTGCGCTCGGAGCCGCGTTCCTCGCCGGCATCGCGGAAGGCGTCTGGTTTTCACCGGGAGAGGTAAACGCCCAATGGCGTGCCGACACCTCGTTCGCACCCACGATGACGAGCACCGATCGTGCGGGCCGGCTCGAGGTGTGGCACCGCGCCGTCGCACGTTCGCGCGACTGGACCCACGAAGTGCCCGAGTGAGGCTGGGCGACGCCGTCGACTACGAAGCGACCGCAGTGGGCGTGCGTGCGTCGGCGAAGCCGGCGACGCGAGCCGTCTCCGTCGGGATGTCCTCGGCGCGCTTCGTGGCGTACGTGTCGACGTACTCGTAGCCGGAAAGCTGGGCGATCTCGTACATCACCTCGTCGGTGATCTCGCGCAGCGCCATGCGATCGTCGCGACCCGCGTACCGCATTGGGTCGATCGGCTCGCCGAAGCTGATGGTGACGCGGCGGAAGAGCTTCGGCAACCGCGAGTCGATCGGCTGGACGTCGTCGGTACCGATCAGGCCGACGGGAACGATCGGGACGTTGCAACCCAGCGCGAGCCGGGCGACTCCGGTGTGACCGCGGTGCAACAGGCCGTCGCGGGTGCGGGTGCCCTCCGGGTAGATGCCGAAGACGTTCCCGGCCCGGAGCACCTCGGTCGCCGACGCGAGCGCCCGCTCGCTTGCGGTGCCGCCCTCGCGCCGGATCGGGATCTGTCCGCAACTCTTGAAGAACCACGCGGTCTTGGCGTCCTCGAAGTACTCGGCCTTGGCGACGAAGGTCACCCGGCGATGGACGATCAACGGGATGAAGATCGAATCGAGGAACGAGCGGTGGTTGGAGGCGAGGATGACCGCGCCGCGACGGGGCAGGTTCTCCCGCCCGACCACGCGCACCCGCACGAAGATGCGGATGAACGGCGTGACGAAGATCTTGACGATCCAGTACAAGGATCGCCAGCGTACGCCGCGAGCGAGAGCCGCGGTCGAGACTCAGGCGGCGTGGGGACCGAGATGGTCCTCGGCGCCCACAGTGAGCGCCGAGGGTCTGAGTCGACCCGCCAGCTCGTCGACGATCGCCATGGTGCGCACGACCTCGGCG
>JBEPUZ010000131.1:0-12530 GCA_041691275.1 Actinomycetota bacterium
AGATGGCCGGCCAGATGGGCAACGTGCGCACCACGACGCTCAACCTGCAGGTCGTTGAAGGCGATGCGGAGCGAAACCTGCTCCTCATCCGCGGCGCGGTTCCCGGGCCGTCGGGCGGCATCGTCTTCGTACGCAATGCAGTGAAGTCGGGAGTGAAGGCATGAGCTCGCTCGTCATGAAGACGGCGACGGGTGGCGACGGTGCGACCGTCGAGCTCCCCGATCACATCTTCGGCATCGAGCCCAACGTCGCGGTGATGCACCAGGTCGTCACCGCCCAGCTCGCGGCGAAGCGGGCCGGTACGCACAGCACCAAGACGCGCGCCGAGGTGCGTGGTGGTGGAGCCAAGCCGTGGCGCCAGAAGGGCACCGGCCGCGCCCGTCAGGGTTCGATCCGCGCGCCGCAGTGGCGGGGCGGTGGCGTGGCGCACGGTCCCAAGCCGCGCGACTACTCGCAGCGAACCCCCAAGAAGATGGTGCAGCTCGCGCTCCGCTCCGCGCTCTCCGACCGGGCGTCGGAGTCGAAGGTCGTCGTCGTCGACGACTGGGCGATCGACGCGCCGAAGACCAAGGACGCGGTGAAGCTGCTGCAGGCGATCGGCCTGCGCACGCAGGGTCAGCGCGAGGACCGCGTCCTCGTGGTGCTGTTCCGCACCGACGAGAACGCGTGGAAGTCGCTGCGCAACCTCGGTGCGCGCGTGCAGATCGTCCTGCCGGAAGAGCTGAACACGTACGACGTGCTGCTCAACGACTGGATCGTCTTTTCCCAGCCCGCGCTCGAGACCACGGTCGCGCGGTTGAGCGGTTCGAAAGCGAGTGCTGCGAATGAGTAAGGATCCGCGCGACATCATCATCCGGCCCGTCGTGTCCGAGAAGTCGTACGCGGGCTACGACCTGAACGTCTACACGTTCATCGTCGCCCAGAACGCCAACAAGATCGAGATCCGCACCGCGGTCGAGCAGCTGTTCGCCCGGCGGGTCGAGAAGGTCCACACCATCAACCGCAAGGCGAAGCGCACGCGCAATCGCAGCACCGGCGCGTACAACGCCCCGGCGCGCCAGAAGCGGGCCATCGTCACCCTCGCCGCCGGCGAGGAACGCATCGACATCTTCGGGAGCTGACGATGCCTATTCGCAAGCGCAAGCCGACGAGCCCCGGGCGCCGGTTCCAGTCGTCGTCCGACTTCGCGGAGGTCACGAAGACCAAGCCCGAGAAGTCGCTGACGAAGCCGAAGCCGAAGACCGGTGGGCGAAACTCGTACGGTCGTATGACCGCCCGTCACCGCGGCGGTGGTCACAAGCAGCGGTACCGCATCGTCGACTTCCGTCGGAACAAGGACGGCGTGCCGGCGAAGGTCGCCGCGATCGAGTACGACCCGAACCGCAACGCGCGGCTCGCGCTGTTGCACTACCTCGACGGCGAGAAGCGCTACATCATCGCCCCGCAGGGCCTCGAGGTCGGCGCCATGGTCCAGAGCGGTCAGGGCAGCGAGATCCGCGTCGGCAACGCGTTGCCGCTTCGCTACATCCCGGTCGGTACCACGGTGCACAACGTCGAGCTCAAGCCCGGCGGCGGCGCCAAGATGGGCCGGGGTGCGGGCGCCGCGATCCAGCTCATCGCCAAGGAGGGCTTGTTCGCCACATTGCGGCTGCCCTCCACCGAGATGCGGCGCGTCCCGATCGACTGCCGGGCCACGGTGGGCTCGGTCGGCAACAGCGAGTCGGGCCTGATCTCGATCGGCAAGGCCGGTCGTAACCGTTGGAAGGGCAAGCGCCCGCACACCCGCGGTGTCGCGATGAACCCCGTCGACCACCCGCTCGGCGGCGGCGAGGGCAAGAGCTCCGGTGGACGGCACCCGGTGTCGCCGTGGGGCAAGCCCGAAGGTCGTACCCGCAAGAAGGGCAAGTCGAGCGACAAGCTCATCATTCGCCGGCGTCGTACGCGCGGCGCACGGAGGTAATGCCACCGTGCGGATGAACGAAACGAAGACTCAGGTACGCGCGCACATGCCGCGTAGCGAAGGAGCCATGTAGTGCCCCGCAGCCTCAAAAAGGGCCCGTTCATCGACGACCATCTCGCGGAGAAGGTCGACGCCATGAACGCGGCCGGCGATCGCAAGGTCATCAAGACCTGGTCGCGTCGCAGCACCGTGACGCCCGACATGGTCGGTCACACGCTCGCGGTGCACGACGGTCGCAAGCACGTTCCGGTCTACGTCACCGAGGCGATGGTCGGGCACAAGCTCGGCGAGTTCGCGCCGACGCGCATCTTCCGCTATCACGCAGGCCAAGAGCGATCGAGCCGGCGCTGATGGCGAAGACCACCACGACTCCCGACGCGAACCCGACGGTCCGGGCGACGGTCCGGTACCTCCACACGTCGCCGTACAAGGTGCGCCAAGTCCTCGAGCTCGTGCGCGGCCTGCCGGTCGACGATGCCGACCGCCTGCTGCAGCTCTGCGAGAAGGACGCCGCCGCCGATGTCTTGAAGCTGCTGCGTTCGGCGATCGCCAACGGTGAGCACAACGACTCGCTGCCGGCCGACGAGCTATTCGTTTCGCTCGCGTGGGCCGACGAAGGCCCCACGCGCAAGCACGGTCAGCCCCGGGCTCGCGGTCGTTACTTCCGGATCCGCAAACGCACCTCGCACGTCACCATCGTGTTGGAGCGCTTCGCCCTCGACGAGCTCGAGGAACGGCGCCGGCGCGACGAGTCGACAGGCCGGGGTGCGGCGGTCTCCCAGCGGCGCCGCGCGGAGCGGGTGCGGCGTTCGCGTGGTCCCGGAGCCGAGCCCGAAGCGGCGAACGAGGTCGAAGACGACGTTGTCGAACCGGAAGCGGTCGCAACCGAAGTCGTCGAAGTGGTCGCCGAAGCGGACGCGGCCGATGCGGTCGACGAGGTCGCCGGCGCGGTCGGGACCGATACCGACGCCGAAGCAGCCGATGCGGACGAAGCCGCCGAGCCCGAAGCCGAGAAGGAATAGTCATGGGTCAAAAAGTCAACCCGTACGGGTTCCGGCTCGGTATCACCACCGAGTGGAAGTCCCGCTGGATCGCGCCCAAGAAGGAATACCGCGAGTTCCTGATCGAGGACTGGAAGATCCGCGACTACCTGCGCAAGCAGCTGGAGCGCGCTGCCGTCAGCCGCGTCGAGATCGAGCGGACTGGCGACCGGCTCCGCATTGACGTCTACACCGCGCGCCCGGGCATCGTCATCGGTCGCCGCGGCGCCGAGGCGGAGCGCCTGCGTGAAGGACTGCGCAACATCAGCGGCAACCCGAAGATCCAGTTCAACATCCAAGAGATCAAGCAGCCCGAGATTGACGCCATGCTGCTCGCGCAAGGTGTCGCAGACCAGCTCACCGGGCGCGTCTCGTTCCGGCGGGCGATGAAGCGGGCCGTGCAGACCGCGATGAAGGCGGGCGCTCTCGGCGTGCGCGTGCAGTGCAGTGGTCGTCTGGGTGGCGCCGAGATGAGCCGCAAGGAGTGGTACCGCGAAGGACGGGTGCCACTGCACACGCTGCGCGCCGACGTCGACTACGGCCTCGCGGAAGCCAAGACCACGTTCGGTCGCATCGGCGTGAAGGTCTGGATCTACAAGGGCGACATCCTTCCGTACAAGAGCGCGGTCGAGGACAAGATCGCCCGTGAGGCGGCCATGGCCGTGGGCGAGACCGCGGGTCAGCCCGGGGCCCGGCGCGTCGTCAGCGCCGGCGGCGGACGCCGCAAGCCTGCGGACGAAGGGGCCGAAGGCGCGCCGGCGACCGAGGGTGCGCCCGAGACGGCCGAAGGCGGAGACGACGCACCGGCCAAGCCGCTGCTCGGCGAGGCCGATCCCGAGCTCGAGCGCCTGCTCGCCGAAGAAGAAGACATCGAGCGCCGCACGCGTGAGCACCACGAGACCCCGCACTTCCGCGGCGGCGAGGAGTAGGTCGTCACATGTTGATGCCCCGCAAGGTTCGGCACCGCAAGGTGCAACGAGGTCGGATGACCGGAATGGCCAAGGGTGGGACGCGTCTCGCCTTCGGCGAGTTCGGCATCCAGGCCCTGGAGCCCGGTTGGTTGACGAACCGGCAGATCGAAGCCGCTCGTATCGCGATGACCCGTCACATCAAGCGTGGCGGCAAGGTGTGGATCAACGTCTTCCCGGACAAGCCGATCACGCAAAAGCCGGCCGAGACCCGCATGGGTTCGGGCAAGGGTAATCCGGAGAAGTGGGTTGCGGTCGTGAAGCCGGGACGCGTGTTGTTCGAGCTCTCCGGCGTTCCGGAACCCGTCGCCCGCGAAGCGATGCGGCTCGCGATCCACAAGCTTCCGATGCGCGCGCGGTTCATCGTGCGTGAAGAAGAGGTATAGCGATGACCAAGCCCAGTGAGCTGCGCGAGCTCACCGACGACTCGCTCGTCGACCGCTTGTCCGAAGCGAAGCAGGAGCTGTGGAAGCGCCGCCTCGACCTCGCGACAGGCCAGCTCGACAGCACCACCGAGATCACGAACTACAAGCGTGAGATCGCGCGCATTCACACACTGATGCGTGAGCGCGAGATCGTGGCGCACGAAGCAGATCGGCAGGAGGCCTGATGGCCGACGAAGGCACTACCAACGACAGCACGACCGACGGCAGCGCCGGGGAGACCGACCAGCGGTCGAACTCCCGCAAGGTTCGCGAAGGCATCGCGGTGTCCGTGAAGATGGACAAGACGGTGGTCGTCGCAGTCGTCGACCGGGTCCGTCACCGCCGGTACCAAAAGACCATGCAGCGCACGAAGCGGCTCTACGCGCACGACGAGGCCAACGACGTCCGCGAGGGCGACCGAGTCCGGATCGCCGAGACGCGCCGTACCTCGAAGCAGAAGCGCTGGCGGATCGTGGAAGTCCTGGAGCGTGCACGATGATCCAGCAGGAGTCGCGGCTCAAGGTCGCCGACAACTCGGGCGCACGCGAGGTGCTCTGCATCAAGGTGCTCGGCGGTACACGCCGGCGCTACGCGAGCATCGGCGACATCTTCGTCGCAACGGTGAAGGACGCAGTCCCGGGCGCCTCGGTCAAGAAGGGCGACGTCGTGAAGTGTGTCGTCGTCCGTACGAAGAAGGAGAAGCGTCGTCCCGACGGCAGCTACATCCGCTTCGACGAGAACGCCGCGGTATTGATCAACGACCAGATGCAGCCGCGAGGCACTCGCATCTTCGGTCCGGTCGGACGCGAGCTTCGCGATCGCCGCTTCATGCGGATCGTGTCGCTCGCGCCGGAGGTGCTGTGAGCATGAAAGTGAAGAAGGGCGACGACGTCGTGGTGCTCGCGGGCAAGGACATCGGCCGCCGTGGCACCATCACGCGCGTCATCAACGCCACCGACAAGGTGATCGTCGACGGCGTGAACATGGTCAAGCGACACACCAAGCCCAAAGGCCAGGTCATGCAGGGCGGCATCATCGACAAGGAGATGCCGATCCACGTGTCGAACGTGGCGCTGTGGTGCAAGGAGTGCGGCGCGACCCGCATCGGATATCGGTTCGCAGACGACGGAGCAAAGCACCGCATCTGCCGCAAGTGCGGGGGCGACATCTGATGGCCACAACCGAGACCGAGACCCCGCGTCTCAAGCAGCGCTTCGAGACCGAGCTCAAGCCGCAGTTGCAGAAAGACCTCGGTCTTTCGAACGTGATGCAGGTTCCGCAGCCGGTGAAGATCGTCGTGAACATGGGAGTCGGCCGGGCCACCCAGCAGCGTTCGCTGCTCGACGGCGCGGTCACCGACCTCACGATCATCACGGGTCAAAAGCCGCTCGTGACCAAGGCGAAGAAGTCGATCGCGAGCTTCAAGCTCCGCGAGGGCAACGAGATCGGTGCCAAGGTGACCTTGCGGGGCAACCGGATGTGGGAGTTCTACGACCGGCTCGTGAGTCTGGCGATCCCGCGTATCCGAGACTTCCGGGGGATGCCACCGAAGCAGTTCGACGGTCACGGGAACTACACGTTCGGTCTCACCGAGCAACTGGTGTTCCCGGAGATCGACTACGACAAGATCGACAGCGTTCGCGGCATGAACGTAACGATCGTGACCACAGCGGAAACCGACGACCAGGGGCTCGCGCTCCTGCGGGTGCTCGGGTTCCCGTTCCGCCGCGACGGGCAGGGGTGAATCGATGGCCAAAAAGGCACTCGTCAACAAGCAGCAGCGCACACCGAAGTTCAAAGTGCGCGGGTACACGCGTTGCCGCCGGTGCGGCCGGGCGCGCTCCGTCTACAAAGACTTCGGACTGTGTCGACTCTGTCTGCGACAAATGGCTCACGCGGGAGAGATCCCGGGCATGACGAAGAGCTCCTGGTGACGGGCCACGTGATCATGGGTTACGGGGAGAAAGGGAGGTACTCGCTGTGACGATGACCGACCCGATCGCCGACATGCTGACCCGGATCAGGAACGCGAACGTCGCGTTCCACGACGACGTCGCCATGCCTTCGTCGAAGCTGAAAGAAGCCGTCGCGGTGATCCTCGAGCGCGAGGGCTACATCACCGGATTCGACGTCGTGGCCGATCCCAGTCGTCCGGGCAAGCGCCTGACGATCAAGATGAAGTACTCGAGCGACCGCCGCCGGACCATCTCCGGCATCAAGCGGGTGTCGCGTCCCGGCCTGCGTGTGTATTCGAAGGCCGAAGGCGTCCCGCGTGTGCTCGGCGGTATGGGAATCGCAATCGTGTCCACCAATCAAGGGCTCTTGACCGACCGCGAGGCGCGCGAGCGTCGCGTCGGCGGCGAGATCCTGTGCCAGGTCTGGTAGCGGAGCTGCGTCATGTCGCGTATCGGTAAGCAAGCGATCACCGTCCCGAGCGGCGTCGAGGTGACCATCGACGGCGCCGCGGTTCGCGTGAAGGGTCCGAAGGGTCAACTCGAATACAGCCTGGTCGGCGACGTCGCGATCGAACGCGACGGTGATGCTCTGACCGTGAGCCGCGCCGACGACTCCCGCTCCAACCGCTCGTTGCACGGGTTGCAGCGCACGTTGATCGCCAACATGGTGATCGGGGTCTCCGACGGTTTCGCCAAGGAGCTCGAGATCATCGGCGTCGGGTACCGCGCCGCGGCGCAGGGTCCGAACGCGATCGAGCTGTCGGTCGGGTACTCGCACACGGTCAAGTTCGACGCCCCCGACGGTGTGACGTTCGAGGTGCCGGTGCCGACCCGCATCGTGGTGCGCGGCTACGACAAGCAGCTCGTGGGTCAGGTTGCCGCCGATATTCGCAAGGTCCGCAAGCCCGAGCCCTACAAGGGCAAGGGAATCCGTTACGTCGGCGAGCACGTCCGACGTAAAGCCGGCAAGTCGGCGAAGTAGCAGAGGGTTTCCGACATGCGTCTCACGAAATCCAACCACCGCGATCGGCGTCATCGCCGGGTCCGCAAGAAGGTCACGGGCACGGCCGAGCGGCCGCGCCTGGCCGTCTTCCGGTCGAGCAAGCACATCTACGTGCAGGCCATCGACGACCTCTCCGGCACCACGCTCGCGAGCGCGTCGACGATGGAGAAAGACCTGCGCGGCGGTGCAACGTCCACGATCGATGCCGCCAAGAAGATCGGCACCCTGGTCGGTGAGCGGGCCCAGGCGGCCGGCATCACGACCGTCGTGTTCGATCGGGGCGGCTTCAAGTACCACGGCCGGGTTGCCGCGGTCGCCGACGGCGCCCGCGAAGCCGGGTTGACTCTCTAAGGGATTGGGTTCAGATGGCTGATCAGTTCGACGAACGAGTGATCTCGATCAATCGGGTCGCCAAGGTCGTGAAGGGTGGCCGGCGCTTCTCCTTCACTGCGCTGGTGGTCGTCGGCGACGGCAACGGCAACGTCGGCCTCGGTTACGGCAAGGCGAAAGAGGTCCCGGCCGCGATTCAAAAAGGCATGGAAGAGGCGCGCAAGAGCTTCTTCGCGGTGCCGCTCGCAGGTTCCACGATCACGCACGTGATCATGGGCCGCCACGACGCGGCCCGCGTCCTGATGAAGCCGGCCGCACCTGGTACCGGCGTGATCGCCGGTGGCGCCGCGCGCGCGATCCTAGAAGCGGCGGGCATTCACGACGTGCTCGCGAAGTCGCTCGGCTCGTCGAACGCGATCAACGTCGCCCGCGCCACGATGCAGGGTCTGATGGCGCTGCGCCGCCCCGACGACGTCGCGCGGTTGCGGGGCAAGTCGGCCGAGGAAGTCGCGACGAAGGGCATGCTCAACGCGTACCGCGAACGCCAGCGCGGCAAGCTCGAAGTGACGGAGGTCAAGTGACCGCTTCCGGTGGAGTCCCCAAGGGAATCAAGGTGACGCTCACGCGTTCACAGATCGGTATCAAGCCGAAGCAGCGCGGCACGCTCCGCGCGCTCGGTCTGCGTCGGATCGGGTCGACGAACACGTTGCCCGACCGGCCCGAGGTGCGCGGCATGATCGCTCGTGTTCCGCACCTCGTCCAGGTGGAGGAGCTCCCGTGAAGATCCATGACTTGAAGCCGGCGCCCGGGTCGCGCAAGACGAAGAAGCGCGTCGGTCGCGGTATCGGCGGCAAGGGCGGCAAGACCGCCGGCCGCGGCAGCAAGGGCCAGGGCGCGCGCGGCAACGTGCCGGCCCGCTTCGAGGGTGGCCAGACCCCGCTGCACCGCCGTACGCCCAAGGCGAAGGGCTTCAACAACCCGTTCCGGATCGACTACCACGTGGTGAACCTCTCGACGCTCGACGGTTTCGAGGCCGGCGAAGAGGTCACTCCCGACACCTTGCGTGCCGGCGGGCTCGTCGCCAAGCGCGGCCTGGTGAAGATCCTGGCTCGGGGTGAATTGACCAAATCACTCACCGTGCGTGCCCACGGGTTCTCCGCGGCCGCGGTGCAGGCGATCGAAGCCGCAGGTGGGACGACCGAGGTCCTCCCGCTCCCGTGGCCCACAGGTCGTCCGCCCGCGCGCGGGAATGCCCTCACCAACCGCTAGCTACACTGCCTCGTTCGGTTGTTCCGGTCGTGACGAGGTCGTCGACCCCATGAGGCCCCGATGAGGTTGCCGTGATGTCAGGGCTTTCGCGCCTCCAGAACATGTTCCGGGTCGCCGACCTGCGGTACAAGATCCTGTTCACGATCTTCGTGATCTTCTTGTTCCGGATGGGATCGCACATCCCGGTCCCGTACGTCGACTTCAAGGCCGTCCAGGAGCTGCAGTCGCAGTCGAAGGGCGCGGGCGGCGTGCTCGGCCTCTTCAACCTGTTCTCGGGCGGCGCGCTGACGGCCGTCTCCGTCTTCTTCCTCGGGATCATGCCGTACATCACGGCGTCGATCATCATGCAGCTCCTCGGGGTCGTGATCCCGAAGCTGGAGGAATGGCAGAACGAGGGTCAGACCGGGCAGAAGAAGATCACGCAGTGGACGCGCTACCTGACCGTCGCGCTCGCGCTCATGCAGTCGACCGCGTTCGTGTTCGTGCTGAAGAGCGGCAACGGTGGTCTGCTCGGCCAGTCGGGTATCTCGCTGCCCGTCGGCACCGTCCTCATCCCGCACTTCACAGTGTTCCGCGCGTTGATGATCATCCTCACGTGGACCACGGGCTGCGCACTGGTGATGTGGTTGAGCGAGCTGATCACGCAACGCGGGATCGGCAACGGCATGTCGATCCTGATCTTCACGTCGGTCGTGTCGAGGCTTCCGTATCAGGGTTCGCTCGTCCTGAAGCAGTCGACCTTCGAATTCATCTGCATCATCTTTCTCTCGATCTTCTTGGTCTACGCGATCGTGTTGATTGAATCGGGGCAACGGCGAATACCCGTGCAGTTCGCGAAGCGTGTCGTCGGCCGCCGTATGTACGGCGGCCAGAGCACCTACATCCCGTTGAAGGTCAACCAGTCGGGCGTGATCCCGGTGATCTTCGCGACGTCGCTGCTGTCGTTCCCGGCACTGGCGGCAACGATCCTGCCCAAGGGTGTCGGCAAGTGGATCAACGACCACCTCGTCGGTCAGGCGACCACGAGCTGGTTCTACATCTTCTCGTTCGCCGCGCTCACGATGTTGTTCACGTACTTCTACACGGCCATCGCGTTCAACCCGCAGCAACAGGCCGACATCATCCGCAAGCAGGGTGGTTTCATCCCGGGCATCCGGCCTGGTCCGCCGACGGAGCGGTACCTCGCCAAGGTGTTGAACCGCATCACATTGCCGGGAGCCGTCTACCTCACGATCATCACGATCCTTCCGTTCCTCGTGCTCAAGGCGTGGAACATCCAGGATCCGTTCGGTGGTGTGACCATCCTCATCGCGGTCGGCGTCATGCTCGAGACCATGAAGCAACTCGACAGCCAGCTGATGATGCGGAACTACGAGGGCTTCCTCTCCTAGCCCCATGACAAATCCCCGACTCGTGCTGCTCGGGAGGCAGGGCGCCGGTAAGGGCACCCAGTCGACCCGTCTGGCGGACCACTACGGCGTTGTCCACGTCTCGACCGGAGACATGTTCCGCACGCAGGCGGCGCAGGGCACCGCGTTCGGGCTCGAGGCCAAGCGCTACATGGACGCGGGCGACCTCGTACCCGACGAGATCGTGGTCGGCGTCATCGAGGAGTCGATGGTCCCGGGTGGGGCGCTGGGCGACGGGTTCGTCCTCGACGGATTTCCGCGCACGTTGCACCAGGCGCGCGAGCTCGACCGGGTGATCGCCGGCGATCCCCTCCATCTCGTCATCGATCTCGACGTGCCCAGCGAGATCGTGTTCGACCGGATCGCCGGTCGCCGCGTCTGCGAGGACTGCCAGCGGGTGTACCACGTCAACCTGCCGCCGCAGAATCCGTGGGTGTGCGACACGTGCGGGGGCAACGTGCGCCAGCGCGACGATGACACAGACGACGCGGTCGAGCGCCGCCTCGAGGTGTACGAACGCGAGACGGTCCCGATCGTCGAGTACTACCGCGTGCTTGGTCTGTTGACGGTGGTCGACGGGGTTGGCGAAGGCGACGAGGTCTTCGACCGTCTGATCAAGGTCTGCGCCGAGCAGCTCCCGTAGGCGGCCCGGTACCCGGATGGTCCTGCGCAAGACGGCACCCCAGATCGCATTGATGCGGCGCGCGGGCGCGGTGGTGGCCGAGATGCACGAAGCCTGCACGCGCGCCGCGGTACCGGGCGCTACCACGGCCGACCTCGACCGCGCCGCGCACGACGTGCTCGACCGCCGGAACGCGCGCTCGAACTTCCTCAACTATCACGGGTTCCCGGCGGTGGCGTGCATCTCGCCGAACGAGGTCATCGTCCACGGGATCCCGGGGCCGAGGGTGCTCGCCGAAGGCGACATCGTGTCGATCGACTGCGGCGCCATCATCGCGGGTTGGCATGCCGACGCCGCGATCACGGTGCCGGTGGGCACGGTCGACGCGGAGTCGCAGCGACTCATGGACGTGACCCGCAGCGCCCTCGAATCCGCGATCGCGAAGACCGTGCCGGGCAACCGGCTGGGCGATGTGGGGGCCGCGGCCGAGCACGAGGCCCGGATGGCCGGCTTCGGAGTAGTGCGCGAGTACGTGGGTCACGGGATCGGCACAGCCATGCACGAGGAACCCGACGTCCCCAACTACGGGACTCCGGGCCGCGGCATGAAGCTGCGCAGCGGCATCGTCCTCGCCATCGAGCCGATGATCACGGCCGGGAGCCCCGGTACCCACACGCTTGACGACGGCTGGACGGTGGTCACCGCCGACGGTTGCCGGGCCGCGCACTTCGAGCACACCGTCGCTATCACCGACGACGGCCCGACGATCCTGACGCTTCCCTAGGCGGGTTGGCAGTGACCACCCTGATCAGGTAATCTCTTCGGTCGGCTCCTTGCCCGTTCCGCGCGCCCAGGGACCCAGGAAATCGCACGAGAATTCTGACTCCCGCTGGCGCGCTCCAGCCCTGAAGGTGATGCTCTCTGGCCAAGCCCAAGGATGACACGATCCTGGTCGAAGGTACGGTTGTCGAACCGCTCCCGAACGCCATGTTCCGTGTCGAGCTGGAAAACGGGCACAAGGTTCTCGCCCATATTTCCGGGAAGATGCGGATGCACTACATCCGCATTGCGCCGGGCGACAAGGTGCAGGTCGAGCTCACGCCTTACGACCTGAGCCGCGGTCGCATCACGTATCGCTACAAGTAGACGCGCCACCCCGCGCGAAAGGTGAATGCCATGAAGGTTCGTCCTTCGGTCAAGAAGATGTGCGACAAGTGCAAGGTGATCCGCCGGCACGGCTCGGTCCGGATCATCTGCGACGACCCGCGCCACAAGCAGCGGCAGGGTTAGGAAGGACTGCAGATGGCCCGTATCGCAGGCGTCGACATTCCCCGCGAGAAGCGACTCGAGATCTCGCTCACCTACATCTTCGGCATCGGTCGGAACACCGCCCAGCAGGTGACCGACGCGACCGGGATCTCACGCGACACGCGCGTCCGGGATCTCACCGAAGAGGAAGTGGCGCGACTACGCGCCTACATCGACCAGAACATCAAGGTCGAAGGTGACCTGCGCCGCCAGGTCAGCCAGGACATCAAGCGCAAGATGG
>JBEPUZ010000132.1:0-12406 GCA_041691275.1 Actinomycetota bacterium
GACGCGCACTGCTCACGATCACGGCCGCGCTCATCCTCGCCGCGTCGGCCGGCTGCGGCTCGAGCGCCCCCAAGGCGACTCCCGAGGTGAAGGTGGTGAACCCACCGCCGGCGCCGGGCCACCGCCTGCTCGCGGAGTTCGACGACGGGGTCGGCGCGGTGCAGGAGGGCGCGTCGGCGCCGATCTGGCGCGAACCCGATGCGGTCGCCGCGCTCGACGGCTCCGCGGTGTTTTCGATCCGCAAGGGTGACGAACGCGCGGACCAACTCGTTCGCCTCGACCCGCGGAGCGGCTCTGTCGTGTCGGAATCGTCGGTCCCCACTCATCTGTCGGTCAGCGCGGTCGCGCCGACCGGCAGGTGGGTCGCGATGACCGACCGGACGCCCGGATACGGGAGCCAGGGTCGCGTCTCGACCGACCTCTACGTCTTCGCCGGCGCGACGGGAACCGTTTCGGCGCCGATCGACCTGAAGGGAGACCTGCAACCGGAAGCGTTCTCTACCGACGGAAGAAGCATGTTCACGCTCAGCTATTTCCCCGACCACTACCGGGTGGAGACGATCGACGTCGCCACCGGCGACCACTACGACACCAGCGCCCGCGACAAGGGACCCGTCGAAGACATGCACGGCCACGCAATCCACGGTGTGCTGAGCGCCGACCACACGCTGCTCGCCACCCTGTACCGCGATCCGACCGATGCCGGGGCGCCCGCGTTCGTGCACGTACTCGATCTGCAGAACGGCTGGTCGTATTGCGCCGATCTACCGGAACCCTTCGGGACCGGTGCACCCGGGTCCGACGCGATCCAGCTGTTGCGCGGCGACGTCGTCGAAGTCGCGACAACCGGAGCGAGCCGGATCGCCGAAGTGCGCATCGACGCGGTGCACACCCCGTCGTCGCCCGTCACCGTCACGTACCGGACCGGCACCATCGCGCCGCCGCCGGCATCGCTCACCGCGATCTCCGGGTTCGATCACGTGATCGCCTCGCTCCCCACGGAGTAGCGCTGGCTACCCTTCCCGGCGTCAGGTCGACCTCAGTTCGACCGGAAACGGGAACGGTGTGGCGATAACCGGAATGGCGAACCTCGCAGTCAAGGTGGCCGACCTCGACGCCGCGTGCGCGTTCTACACGGCCGCGGGCGCCGACGTCCGCGACCGGATGCAGTGGAACAACGGCGAGCGGGCCGACGTGTTCCTCGGACCCGTGATGATCACGCTCTTCACCCACGCGATCTACGAGGACTCAGTCGACCTTCCGGCCGAAGGCTTCCTGCACCCCGCGCTCTTCACCGACGACCTCGACGCCGAGCTCGAGGGCCACCACGTCGTGTGGGGACCTGCCGTGGTGGAAGGTACGTTCGGCACGCGGCGCATCGCGTTCGTCGACGCGCCGGGCAACATCCGGCTCGAGTTCATGGAGCAGCTGGAGGATCCGAAATGAAGGTCACGCGGTTCCATCACGTCTCGGTCAACACGAACGACGTGCCCCTCGACGTTATGGTCGACTTCTACCGTGACGTCCTCGGCCTGGGCGACGAAGACCGACCCGACATCCCCGGCGTCGACGGTCACTGGCACACTGTCGGCGACCTCCAGCTCCACCTCGTCGGCGCCCCGCCTTCTGGCAAGCCGATCGACACCACCGGTCATCACTACTGCGTCGCGGTCGAGGATCTCGACGCGGCGATCGCCGAGCTCAACGAGCTCGGTATCACCTACGTACGGGGCGTGCAGGGCCAAAACAACGTGCAGATCTGGATCGCCGATCCTGCGGGTAACACCATCGAGCTACAACAGGAGAACCAGACGCGATGAGCTTCACTCCCTACGACCGACCGGTGCGCGCCGCGTTCGTCGGGCTCGGTCGCATCTACGACCTCAACGTGCGCGCGTACCGAGACAACCCCGACGTCGAGGTCGTCGCGCTGGTCGACCCCAGCGAGGAGCGGCTCGCGGAACGACTGCTCGACTGGCCGAACGCGCGCACCTTCACGTCGGCGAAAGAGCTCGCCGCGAGCGAGGTGCAGGTCGACGCGGTCGAGGCGTTGCTCCCGATCCCGCTTCACGTCGAGGGTGTGATCGAGCTGCTCGGCTACGGGTGGCACGTCAATCTGCAAAAGCCCATGTGCAACGACCTGGCCGACGCGCAACGCATGATCGACGCGGCGAAGGCGAACGATCGAGTGCTGCGCGTGATGGAGAACTACCTGTTCTACGAGCCGTTGCGGAAGCTGAAGGCGACGGTCGAAGCGGGCGACATCGGTGATGTCGTGGGATACCACATGAAGATGGTCGGCAGCAGCCGCGGTGGCTGGGACGTGCCGATGAGCAGCTACCACTGGCAGCTCCAACAGATGCAGAACGGCCGGGGCGTCCTCGTGTTCGACGACGGTTGGCACAAGCTCGCAACCGCGCTGTGGCTGTTCGGGCCCATCAAAGAGGTGCGCTCTTGGATCGGCGGGACCGAAGTGGTGCCCGGGGTGACCATCGACGCGCCGACCACGATCCTGTGGCAGCACGAGAACGGGATCCGTGGCGTGTGGGACATCACGCTCGCGTCCGACATGTACCTGCGCTCCGACTACTACACGAACGACGAGCGCTGGGAGGTCACAGGCTCGCGTGGATACGCGCGCGTGAACCGCTGCACCGGACGCGGTATCCAGCAGCCGAGCCTCGAGGTGTACGCCGATGGCGAGATGCGTGCGTTCCACGCGCTCGACGACGACTGGGGCAGCAGCTTCCGAGACTCCGGACGGCACTGGCTCCGGTGGCTGCACACCGGTGAAGGCCCGCTCATGTGGAGCGGCGAGGACGCCGTGAACGTGCTGCGGTTCGCGCTCGCGACGTACGCGAGCAGCGAAGCCGGCGGCGTCGGCGTGAATCCGGCATCTCTGAGCTGAGCCACGGTTCGGGACACCGAGCTCGGGCGGGGATTCGCCCGATGGGCACCTTTGGCGAGCTGCGTTTCGGCCGCGCCAGGTGCCTCCTAGCATTGGCGCATCCAAGTAGCCGATCTCACGAACGACGAAGCGAACGATCGTGCGCATTCTCTGCGCGTGATGCTGGGCTGGGGCGCCGCGTTCGCGGCCGTTCTCGTCTTCGTAGCGTTCAGCGTCAAGGTGCGGCACGCGCGGGGTCCCATGCCGTGGGAACGCCCGTACATCCGCGCGGCCTACCGCCACACGCCGCCCGGCGCGACACACTGGCAGGCGCTGTTCCAACCCGAACCCTTCGCCTTCATCACCCTGGGGCTCGCGGTCGTCGCGCTCCTGCTGCGCCGGCCCAAGCTCGCGCTCGCGGGAACCGTCGGCTCCTTCGTCGCGGTCGTCGCGGCCGAGAACGTGTTGAAGCCGCTCATCGACGCGCGCCAACGATCAGAGTTCTACCCGTGGGGCGCGCCGGTGCTCCATTTCGGCTCGCTGACGTTTCCGTCGGGTCACGTCACCGGTGCAACCGCGTGCGCGACGTTCGTGTGGTTCCTGTTCCATCGCCGCACGCCGCTCGTGATCCTGGCGTTCGTGCTGCCGGTCATCGTCGGGTGGTCGATGATCGCGCTCGGGCTCCACTATCCAATCGACGTGCTCGGCGGGATGATTCTCGGTGTGCTCGGCGTGAGCGTGAGCATCGCGGCCACGACGTGGCTGCTCGGGCCCGACACCGACCCCGCGCGTCTTACGGTCGCGCGCCCATCGGGACGAGATCCGGCCGGAAGTAGCTGACGAGTTCGACGTACGCACCCGTGTGGGGCGCGTCGATCATGAGCCCCGGTGCGACCACCATCCCGACGTGATGATTCGTTGGTCCCGAGTCGCCGAAGAAGACGAGGTCACCGGGCAGCAGTTGGTCGATCGGTACGTGCGGGAACGACGCGTACTGCGATTGCGAACCGTGTTCCATCGCGACACCCGCTTGCGCCCACGCCATCATCGTCAGGCCGGAGCAGTCGAAGACGTCCGGCCCCGCGCCCGCGTAGACGTAGGGCTTGCCCAGCTGCCGGCGGACGTACGCGACCGCAAGCACCGCTCCGGCGGTCGGCGCAGGAAGTGGACCGAGGTCGGGTTGGGCCACGGCCGGGTCGGTGGCGGCGCCCGGCGTCGCGCCCGCGTTCGGCATGGCTTGCTTCTGTTCCTGCAGCTTCAGCCAGAGCTGTTCCTGCGCAGCCGCGTTGGCTGTCGCCACCTGCTCGATCTGCGCCGCGAGCAGCTTGATGCCCGCGTTGGTGGTGTCGAGCAGATGCATCATCGACGCGTTCGCCTGCGCGACCTGTCGGCGAGAGGTGTCGGCCGCGTGCCGGCGGTCCTGCGCGGCGGCGAGTTGCGCGTCGAGATCGCGCTTTTGCGAGTCGAGTCGCTCCTGAGTCAGATGGACGACATCGAGCAGGTGCTCGTCCTGCTGGGCCGCCGCGTCGCCATACTGCGTCATCGACCCGAGCTCTTGCACGCTCGACACGCTGATGTCGACCGGACCCTGACTCCCGGCACCCATGTAGAGGAGCGCGGCACGACCCGCGAGCTGACCGCGCAGCCGCTCGGCCGTCGCTTCGGTCTTTGCCAGTTGCTGGCGGGCGATACCGACCTGCTTCTGCGCGGCCGCTACGGCGTGACGCGCCTGCAGAAAGCGCTCGTCGAGGACGTCGGCCTGCTTGGCGTTGGCCGCGATCTGCAGCTCGAGCTTGGCCGCCTGCTCGTTCGCGCTGACGAAGTTGTCGTCTTGCGGAGTCGCGCCGGCCGGACCGGCGGCGAGCCCGAGCGTCGCCGACGTGACCGCGAGCGCGAGGACGACACCCGCGGTCAATCGTCGCGACGAGATGAGAGCCGGAAGCCGACGGTGTCGCCCCACGGAGAGTGTTGTCGACGCAACAGCCCAAGAAGTTGACCGGATAGATCCCGCAAAACGGACAGGGAGGTAGGGTCTTCGTTCCTCGAGAGGCCGTCCCATGGTGCACCCGATCCCGAAGCGATTCCCGGCCCGGGGCATGACTCCCGACGCAGTCGCGACATCGCTCGAAGCCATGCGCGGCGACGACGCCGACTGGCGCGCGGGCCGCACCTGGAGCCTCGTCTACTCGGCGGGCGAAGAACACGAACAGGTGTTGAAAGACGCGTACCTACGCTTCTTCAGCGAGAACGGTTTGAGTCCGTCGGCGTTTCCGAGCGTGGCCCGGATGGAGCGCGAGGTCGTGTGGGCCTTGCTCGATCTGCTCGGCGCCGACGCCGAGCGCGGTGGCGGGACCATGGCCTCGGGAGGCACCGAGAGCATCATCCTCGCGGTCAAGGCGTACCGCGACGCGAGCGACGTCGAGTATCCGTCGATGATCGTGCCGTCGACGGCGCACCCCGCCTTCATCAAAGCGGGCGAGCTGTTGCGAGTGCATCCGATCGTGATCCCGGTCAACGCCGATCTGGTCGCCGACGTCGATGCCACGGCCGCGGCGATCGATCGCAACACCGTGTTGCTCGTCGGCTCCGCCCCGGCGTTCCCGTACGGTCTCGTCGATCCAATCGGTCCGCTCGCGGCGCTCGCCCGCGAGCACGGACTCGGAATGCACGTCGACGCATGCCTCGGCGGGTTCGTACTCCCGTTCCTGCGCATGGCTGGACACGACGTTCCCGATTTCGACTTCTCGGTGCCCGGGGTCACGTCGATCTCCGCCGATCTCCACAAGTACGGGTACGGCGCGAAGGGAACGTCGACCATCCTCTATGCCGATCGCACGCTCCGGCGATCGCAGTTCACGGCTCACACCGATTGGCCGGGTGGTGCACTCGCGTCGCCGACGCTGCTGGGCACGCGCCCGGGCGGGGGGATCGCGGCGGCGTGGGCCGCCATCCATCACTTGGGCATCGAGGGCTACGCGGCGTTGTTCGCTGCACTCATGGAGACGACCGCACTCCTGCAAGCCGGCATTCGCGATATCGGCGACCTCGACCTCGTCGGCGAACCTCCGATGACAGTGTTCGCGTTCACGTCTTCCCAGCGCGACATCTTTGTGATCGCCGACGATCTCGAGCAACGCGGTTGGCGAATAGACCGTCAGTCTGAACCGGATTGCTTGCACCTGATTGTGAATCCGATCCATGCGCGGGTCGCAATGACCTTTTTGACGGATTTGGCGAGGTCATACGACGCCGCGCCGGCGGCGGGAGGCCCGCGCGCATCGGCAGTCGTGTACGGCGTGACCTCGTCGGTTCCGGTCGAAGGCGACGTCGAGCAGACGATCCTCGACCATATGGAGCGGCGGTACGACACCGATCCCGAGGCCTCCGACCGTGGCTGAATCAGGATTCTCTGTGGACAGGACGAGGGCGAGCGCGCCACGCTGTCGGCGTCCGGAAAGTCTGCTCGGCTCGGGAGGAGCTGCCCGCCAATGACGCGTTCGCCGTTCGAAGACGCTCGTCGGCGCGTCGAGGATTCGCTCTCGCACGCGGAGCGTCCGGCGATCAGTTGTTCGTTCCAGCCCGGCGGCCTCGTAGTGCTGCACCTTCTCGGCCAAAGGCGCCGCGATGTTCCGGTGCTCTTCGTCGACACCGGATACCACTTCCAAGAGACGCTGGAGTTCAAGGATGAGATCACACGCTTGTGGAGTCTCGACGTTCGTTCTGTAACGACGCGCCAGACGATGCCATCACAGCAGCGCTACGTCGGTCTTCTGCACCGCACGAACCCTGACCTCTGTTGTGAGGACCGCAAGACCGGACCCTTGTTCGAAGCACTCCGGCCGTACGACACGTGGTTCACCGGGCTACGACGCGAGCAGGCCGCGACGCGACGCGACACCGGAGTCGTCGAACGCCGACTACTTCCGTCCGGCGCAGTCGTGACGAAGGTCAATCCGATCGCCGACTGGACGTCGGCCGACCTCGAGTCGTACACGGAGATGAACGACATCCCGGTGCACCCGCTCTTGCGCCAGGGATATTCCAGCATCGGATGCGCGCCGTGCACCGCGCGCGCCGACACCGGCTCGCGCGACGGTCGTTGGGGCGGCGTCAAGACCGAATGCGGACTGCACACCAGCCTCGAACCGGATTCGGTCGGTCTCGTCAGCGGTACGGTGCGACGACCCGACGGTACGGATTGAGCGACGGGTCGCTGGCCGCCGAGGTTCTCGACGGAGGCGCATCGTCCGCGTCGGTTCCTTCCGCTCTGATCGAAGCGTGCAGCCTGCCCGAGATCGGATCGCGACTCGCCTACCTCTCGTTGCACATCGATGAAACGCTGGCACGACCGTTCCGGCTCGACGGTTCGATCATCGCGGTCCGACCTGACGTGGCCGCGAACATCGGATCGGCGGCACTGACGCTGCGCGAAGCCATCGAGCTCGCGACGTTGGGGGACGGTCGGATCGGCTGGGCGGATCGGATCCTGGCGCACGCGACGGCCGTGGTCTACGGGCTCACCGGCCTGCGCCGCCGCCTTCGTCCCGACGCGCGTCTCGTCGCCGGCCTCTCGGTAGCCGGGCTCGGACCCGACGACCTCACGCTGCGTCCACGACAGACGGCAACGACCATCGCCCGGTTCCTCGAGGTCCGCGACAACTCGGGATCTCCGTGCCCGGACGCTGCTCTCGAAGCGGCAGGGCGCGCCCTGCCCCTCGCGCTTCCCACTCAGGTCTTGTTGGCGTCGGGCGGCGATGACCGCCAGACGATCGACTGGGATCATGGCGTCAACGCGTACGGCATCGCGCCGCGGCCGACGCCCTGGACGGCGGCGTTCGGCTCGTGCACCGCGTCGTCGCCGACGTATCGAGCATTCGATGCCGCGACCCAGCTCAAGTACAGGCTGATCGAAGCCGCGCTCGCCGATCACCTCGACGACGCGGTGCAGGCGGAAACGCGAATGATCCGCGCGACGATCCTCGCCGCGCTGGGCGTCGTCGCCGATGGCGGTGTCGAAGTGATCATGACGCCGTCCGGTACCGATGCCGAGATCGTCGCGTTGACGATCGCGCGTGCGGCCGGCGCGCCGATCCGTTCGATCGTCGTGGCACCGACCGAGATCGGCCGGGGCAGCGTGCACGCAGCCGCGGGCCGGCATTTCAGCGACACACTGCCGAGCGGACGGTCTACTCACGACGGTGACGAAGTCGACGATCTCGACTCGACTCAGGTCTGCCTCGCTGAGATCCCCGTGCGCGACCGCGACGGTGTGCTCCTGTCCGCCGAGGCCGTCGAGGACCGGATCGACCTCGAGTTGACCGCCTCACCGGACCGAGTCCTGCTGCACGTGCTCGAGGGATCCAAGACCGGTATCCGACTCCCGCGCGCCGACGCGGTCGCGCGCTGGCAGGCACGCGAAGGGGACCGACTCGACGTCGTGGTCGATGCGGCTCAGATGCGGATCAACCAGTCCACCGTCGTGTCGCATCTCGAAGCCGGCCGCATGATCTTCGTCACCGGATCGAAGTTCTTTTGCGGACCGCCGTTCTCCGGCGCGCTCCTCATCCCGCGCGCGCTGGCCGACCGCGTGCGGAACGCGCCCCATTTTCCCGACGGGTTGGGCGACTACCTCACCCGGGCCGACGTGCCCGAGACCCTCGGTCCGTTGCGCGACGCGGCTCGTGCCGGTGTGAATTTCGGCCTGCTCGCTCGGTGGGCCGCGGCGCTGGCCGAGATGAGGTCGTTTCACAACGCGTCGCCCGAGATCCGCGACGAAGTGCTGCGCATCCTCGTGGCCGGCCTGCGGCGCATCGTTACCACAGCACCCAACGTCGAGATCGTCGAGAGCCCGTACACTCAGATTCCAGCGGACGACCAGCGTGGCCTCGACGACCTCCCGACCATCTTCACATTCCTGGTGCGTCACCCACGTGGCGGCTATCTCAGCTTCGACCAGGCCAAGGTCGCGCATCGTGTGCTCGCCCAGGACGCCCGGGAACTGCTCGACGTCGACGGCGAGTCGAACCCGTTGGCGAGCCGGTCATACCAGCTGGGTCAACCGGTCAAGATCGCCCAGGTGGGCGACACGTGGATCGCAGGACTCCGGTTCGCGATCGGCGCGACGACGATCTCGCAGGTTGTTTTCGACCACACCCGCGGCGAGCACTGGACCGATCGCATCGAACGAGAGCTCGCCGACGTGAAGGATGCGCTCACCAAGCTCGCCCTCATCACCGAGCGCGTCGACCTCGGCGCGAGCTGATCCGATCGGGCTGATCAGAGCGGGGGAACGATCTCTTCTCCGCCCAACCAGATCGCGGCGGTGAGGGCACCGTAGAGCTGCAGCTTCTGCCGCTCGGCGAGCGTCGAGAAACCGTCGAGCGCACCGTTCGCCGCGACCGGATCGACGATCTCGAACAACGGGTTCGCGGAGTCGTCCGCGAAGAACCGGCGCATCAACGCGACGTCGACGTCTTCCAAGCGCGCGCGCCGTTCCTTCGCCACGGTCCGGGTCTGGTGTGTCGACGGTGGCGGCGCACCGTACTTGGTCGTCGGGACCGTTTCGGGCGGGGACTCCGAGTACCTACGGATCGGTACGAGCGGATCGCGCGCGCCCGGGCGCCACGCGCTGCCGGCGAACGGCATCTCGGCGAGCGGCGCGCTGGCGCGGCTGGTCAGCTGGTAGTGGATCCAATCCGCGTGGCGGTTCTCGGCACCGATGCGAAAGGCCAGCCGGAGCCCAGTCAGCGAGTAGAGGGGGAACACGAGGTTCTGCGAATCGAATTCCTGCTCGCTGCCGATCCATCGCCGCAGCCAATTCCTGATATAGAACGCGTCGACGACGTCCTGCGGACTTTCGCTCTCGAGCGCGTCGTCGAACATCAGGCCGTGAACCGCTCGGCGATAGCGATCGCGTGGCTCCGGCCGAAGGATGCCCGCGGTGCCGAACTTGATGTCGGCGTCGGGAAACACTGCCGCCGCCGCCTTCGTCTGGAACCGGGTCGTCGCGGGCCACGTCGCGCGCAACATCTCGCCACACAGCCCGTTGATCAACAACTGGTCGTCGGGTCGCGGTCTGACGAGGATCGGCTCGGAGACGTTTCGAGAACCCGATGCCGCAAACGCACCGACCCGCAGCGAGAGCTCGCGCAACCGCACGCCGGGGTACGCGGCGGCACGAACCGCGTCCTGCCGCTCCGTCAATTCGCCTCCACCAGATTTGACGACGTGGCGCAAGCCGAACCTCTCCGCGATCTGCCGGGCGACGATCACATCGGGAAGATCCGGTCGGCCGCGGGTCTGGAACTCCACCTGGCCAGCCGTGCCGTCGGCGAGGAGCAGCGCGAGGATCAGGCGCGAATCCTTGCCTCCGGTCAGGCCCGCGCTGCTCTTGGTTCCCGGCGCGGCGAGGGCCATGCGGAGCGCGGTGGTCATCTCGGCGCGTGTCTCTTCGAACAGATCGTCGGTCGACCGCGGGTCGTCCGGCGCGAGCCGCCACGGCGGGCGCGGCGGATGCAGCAACCGCACGTCGCCGGTCGGGTCGATGTCGACGACGGCGCCTTCGGGCACGACCTTCACGCCTTCGAAACCTGTGTCGAGTCCCATCGACCGCGTCCCGTACGCAAGCCAACCCGCGCCGAACACGTCGCGCTTCGGCTCGGCACCGCCCGGCGCGAGAAGACGAGCCGCGAGCGCGGCGCGCGACGAGATGACGATCAGGTCGCGGTTCCGGCCCCAGTAGGCCAAGCCCATACCGACCGGATCGGCGGCGATCGCGCCGCGGCCCCGCCGGTGCAACGACATCGCGATGTAGACGCCCGCGAGCTCGTCGGCGGACGCGGCGAGCGGGCGGGACTCGAGGCGCTGCGCGAGCTGCCTCGACCACGCCTCCGTTCCGGTCCAGCCGCCGGTGCGGGGCCAGAGGTGACCGGTGAACGCGGTGAGGGTCTGCGCGCCGACGTGCCAGTGGTGCGCGGCTGCAGTCTCGTCGGCTTCGTTCTGCCAGCCCGCGAACCGCACGGTGCCGGTATCGTTCGACCAGGCGAGATGCTGGGCGACTCCGAACGGCACGTCCGGGCACCCGCGGTCGGACAGATGGTCGATAACCAGACCCGACACGGGCCCGCCACTGCGCGAGACAACCACGGCAAAGGTCAACATGAGACTCGAAACCGTAGCGTCGCCGCGAATCTGTCGACGACGTGACGTTTGTCCGCAGCGCGGTCAATGTGGCGACACCACGAGGGAGCACACGGCCGAAGCGGGGCGACACCGCTGACAGGACCGCCGGGCGGGCCAACGGGCCAACACCGGAGCGCACCCCGGGGAGGGACCGACGGCGGCGCCCGGGAAGCGGGGAAGGGAAGCCGCCGGCTCAGCCGCGGAATAGCGGACCCGAACCTGGCCTTTTCGCCCTCGCACAAATGCGCCAGAGCAGGCAACGTGTGCCAGGCGACGCTGGCCTCGTTGGCTCGCCGGGTTCGTTGAAAGGGGTGGTTGGCGTGGCAAGGTCGGGACAGTTCGGGCGGGTAACCCTGGTGTTTCTCGCGACGACGTTGGCGTTCGTTGCCGCCGGATGCGACTGGCCGATGTTCCGATACGGGCCAAGTCATACCGGATTCAACCCGCTCGAACAGACGATTAACGTCGCAAACGTTCCGACACTGGCGCCCCGGTTCGTGGCTTCGATCCGGGCAGGGTTTTCGTCGCCCTCGGTGGCGAACGGAGTCGTCTACGTCGGCTCTGACGACGGGAGGCTGTACGCGTTCGACGCGGCTGGGACAACAAACTGTTCAGGGAGCCCCAAGAGCTGCAGCCCGCTGTGGGTCGGCACGCTTGGCAGTGAGAACAACGTGGAGTCGTCACCCGTAGTCGCCAATGGGGTTGTGTATGTCGGTTCCGACGCAGGCAATGCGGAAGCGTTCGACGCGGCTGGAACGACGAAGTGTTCGGGTACCACGAGGACCTGCATGCCGCTGTGGTTTGCGTACGTCGGCGCGGCCAGGTCGGCAGCCGTCGCCAACGGAATCGTCTACTTCGCCGGCAACGACGACGACTTCAACGGCCTGCACGCTTTCGCGTTGCCGTAGACCTCGTCGCCCCATAACTGCCAGTGAGACTGGGGTCATCGTCAGGTCGTCCTCGCCGTCGCCGACCTCGATCGAAAATGTGATGTCTTGCACGTCGACATCGCCAAGGCCGTCGATCCTCTCGGCCGCTCGCCGAAGCAGGGCCGTTACATCTCCCGGGCCCGCCCCGGCGGGGTTTCGACTGCGCGAAGTACTGGGCGGTCCACGTCGACTGATCGTTCGTGTGCTCTGTCACGGACAGATCCTCGCACGGGTCGTAACGCCAGAACTGCCTACAAGTACTCCCCGCGCTGGCGCGCGTCGGAGATTCTTTACGCGGGTTGCAAGCGGCGCAGACGCTTGCAGAGGTCGCGTGTGCAGACGACGCGGCGAGGCACTCGCGATCAGATGGGGGAACGTCGACCTCGACCGAGCGCGCGTGCGCATCGTC
>JBEPUZ010000133.1:0-12400 GCA_041691275.1 Actinomycetota bacterium
TGTATCCGCCCGTGGCTTACCCGTTGCGGGTTTTTGTGGGCGCGGGGGGCGTGGCTTATCTCGTAACGTGGGGCGGGCGTGGGGCCGCTGGGGGGGGCGGGGGGGCCGCGCTCGACGCGAGCTTCGACGGACTCGCCGCGAATCAACAGGACACACTTCTCGCCCTCGCCGTGATGGTCGGCGATGCCGACCTCGACCTCGTCGCGGCCGTCGCCGACACTGCACCAGCCGATGTGTTCGACATCCTTGCCGCGCTCGTCGACGCGAGCCTGGTTCATGTGCGCAGCGGCTCGGGTCGCGGCCGTTACGAGCTGCTCCGAACCGTCGCCGTGCGGACGCTCGAGCGCGGATCGAGTGCCGATGTCGCGCAGGCCCGCGCCCGCTACGAAAGCACGGTCCTGCGCCGGACGACCGACCTCGCGCACGAGCTTGCGACCGCCGATCGCCGGCGGACGATGGAACGGCTCGACCGCGAGATGCCGCACGTGCGGGCGATCCTCGGCGCGATCGACACCGGATCGCCCGACGCCCGTCACGCGACCGCGGGACTCGAGATCGCAGTCGCGCTCTACGACTACTGGCTCGGTCGCCACCCGGCCGAAGGTGCCGATTGGATCCGCCGTCTCGTGGAGCGAGCCGACGCGAGCGACGAGCTTCTCGCCCGGGCCCGTCTCCTGCAAGGTCATCTCCTGTACTGGCTCACCGACTTCGACCATGCGACCGTGATCGTCGACGAAGCTCGGACTCGGTTCGCAAGCATCGGAGACGCGCTGGGCGAAGGGCGTGCGCTTCGCCGGCTCGGAGCAATCGCGTCGGCCACCGACGATGTCGTCCGCGCCCGTGGCCTGCTGCAGACGTCGCTCGACCGATTGGAAGCGGCAGGAGTCGACGCCGAGATCGGTACGACGCTGTTGCACCTGGGTTCGCTCCTTGCCGACGAGGGCGACGTCGGGCCGGCGCGCGCCGCACTCGAGCGTGCACTCGCGATCGCGATCGCCGGTGGCGACCCGCTGGCGGAGGGCCACGCGCTGGCCGGGCTCACACTGGCCCATTGGAAGGCGGACGACCTCCGCGCCGCTCGACGGTGCGGAGACCGCGCGCTGGCGCGGTTTCGCGACCTGGGCCACCTCCCGACCGAGGGGACCGTCGCGTACCGGCTCGCGGCCGTCGAGCGCCGGCTCGGTCATCCCCACGTCGCCCGGCGCCACGCGCTCGCGGCCGTGCGCGCCGGCGAGAAATCGGAGACCCGTACGACGATCGCCTTCGGTCACATTAATCTCGCGCGACTCGACCTCGACGCGGGCGAGACCGACGCGGCGCAGCACCATCTGGAAGCAGCTCTCGGCGCGATCGACCCGGTCGCCGACCGTTGGGTGCTCGTCGACGCGTTGGAAGGCGTCGCCCGCCTCCTCGTCGCGGTCGGAGAGACGGGCGCGGGAAAGCTCCTCGACGACTCGGCCGCGCTCCGCGCCGTCATTCGTCAGCCGGTCTCTCCTACGGAGCGTGCCGATGTTGACGCAGCGCGAGCGGGAGCCGCGACCGAACGCCGCGTCGACGCGGGACGGACCGACGCGGCTGCGGTGTACGCGACTGCGCTCCACTGTCTCTATCGGGCCGCCGACCAACCTCGAGGTCCCATTCCGCTCCGCGAAGTCGGTGCCTGACAAGCCGACGAACTCCACGATGGATCTCTGTCGACTTCGAGTCCACCAAACCCAGGGCGATGCATCTCGACGAAACGCCAGGCGCTTCGGACTATCGCCCCTCAGTCGTTACGAACTTCTTGGTGAAGACGTCACGAACGATGTCGAGGTCGGCTGGGAGAAGGTCTGCGGTTTCGCATCCCGCGGCGATGAGGCGGGCTTGGTCGGTGAGTATCCGGGCACGGTCGTCGAGCCCGCGCGCGGTCAGCGATTCTTTCAGCAGGTGCAATGCTTCGAGCAGGTACACGGAGACGGTTGGTTGCGATACCGCGGCGCGGCGGGTCTCGTCGAACGCGAGGCGGACGAGATCGTCGTGCGTCGGTTGTTGAATGAGGAGAAGCTGCCTTCCTTCGGACCCGAGTTGTCGCGGAGAAGGCGGGTCCCGCTGGAGCAGCTCTGCGAGCACCGCGGCGCTGTGGAAGATGGCGTCTTGCGCGGTGGTCGGATCGTTGATGCCGGGCGAGAGCGCCTTGAGCGCAACGTCGGCCAGCTGGCGGAGTCCGTACGAGACATCCTGTTGCATGGTTCGGGTGTCGCCGATTGCGATCGCCGCTCGGACTTTTCGATCCGCGTCTTCGAGATCGGTTGGTGGCGGCGACAACCGACACATCGGTGTCCCTTCGATCGCGTAGCGGCCGGCGAATGTGTCCACCTCGACGACGCCGCCCTTCGGAGCGCAGTCCATCAGAGCGGCAAGGTCCAGCTGCTGCACCCAGCCGCTTCGAGCGAACCGCACGACATGGTCGGCCTGGTCGGCGTGGCGGACATTGGGCACCGGGCGGGTGAGTTGTTGGCCCGGTTCGGCTTGCTTCCATTCTGTTCGGATATGGGTGATCGCTTCGCGCCGCACCCTTCCGAGGATCTCGCTGACGTCCATGGAGTGAGCGCTGTGGTTGATGAACGCGACGATGGCGAGGATCGTGACGATCCCGAGGAACACCGCTACGGCAACCGACAAGTTGGGAACGACCGCAGTTCCGCCCTCTTCGAGCGGCGAACGCACGGAGCGAAGCACGATGATGCAGTAGGTGAACGTGCCGACTACGAGGGCCATCACCCGCTTGTTGAAGGGGTCACGGAACAGCGTGTGCACCACCCGCGGTGAGTACTGGCTCGATCCGAGCTGAATGATCAAGAGCGAGACCGAGAACGCGATTCCGGCGAAGCCGATGGTTGCGCCGGCGATCGTGCTCAACACCGCTCGTGCGCTGTCGACTGTCGAGGTCAGCCCGAGCGGCAATCTCGACTGCTGGTCGAGATGACGATCGACGGCGAGTCCACCGATGCCGAAGCACACCGCGACGATCACCGCGATCATCGGTACGAAGAACAGGCTCGCTCGTAGGCGCTCCGCGAACGAGCTCAGTCGCAGTCGCACGACACCCGTGCTCTTGGTCGTGCCCGACCCGTGCCCTGGAGAAAGATCGTCACGCGCGCGTCTCGGCATCGCTGAGTCGTTCGGAGCATTCGATGAGCATTGCGTGGACGAATGCCTGGGGGAGATTGCCGCGGAGTTGTCGTTGCGCGACGTCGAACTCCTCGGTGAAGAGTCCGGGCGGTCCGCACGCCGCTCGATTGCGTTCGAACCAACGTGCAGCTGCGGTGACGTTGCCTTGGTCGAGGAAGGAGAGGCTCACGAGAAAGCCGCAGAGCAGGAACGCGCCTTCGGCTCGGCGCAACGGTTCGGTGCCGTGCCGGAAGCGGTACGCATAGCCATCTTCTGTCAGATCGGCGATCACTGCCCGGAGGGTTGCGAGTGTTCTGGGATCGTTGGGGGGGATGGCGCCGCGGATGCCGGCGAGGAGTAGCGCGGCGTCGACGCGATCGTCCGATGGGCTGCGTTGCCATCGGCCGCTCGTATGCAGGGCGTGCTGCGCAGTGTCGGCGACGATGGCGTCGGCCAGTGATTCCCACCGCGACGCGGCCGTTCCGGCTCGGGGACGCTGG
This sequence comes from Actinomycetota bacterium, assembly GCA_041691275.1. Classification (GTDB taxonomy): domain Bacteria; phylum Actinomycetota; class Acidimicrobiia; order IMCC26256; family PALSA-610; genus PALSA-610. Next base: position 3,651 of record JBEPUZ010000133.1, read on the forward strand.
GCTATCGATCTCAATCCGGCGGCGCACGCGAGCCGGCTCTCCGTCCAGGGCGCGTTGTCGAGCTCCCAGATTCCGGCGTCTGGTTCCTGCCAGCGGCTAGCGATGGCGTCGACTGCGATCTCGGCGGCGGACCAGCCGTCGGCGTCGAGACGATCGTCGGTATCGGCGGCGGCGAAGAGTTGCAGCGTCTCGCCAAAGGCGTCCAGTTGGAACTGCGAGTTGACCCAGTTTCCGACGACATCCGCGCCGCCTGGATATCCCGGCAGTTGTAAGCGTGACTCGTCGGGGACGCGGGCTCCAGTGACGGTGTACGCGGGTGCGAGCCGAGGGCCGTCGTCGTGGAGTCGGGCGGTGACGAAACGGACGGCATCGTCGACGAGTGCATGGTTCACTCCCTGCGCCGCCGCGATGCCGACGAAACACTGGTCGCGAATCCAGGCGTACCGGTAGTCGTAGTTGCGTCCGTCTTCGGCGCGCTCGGGAAGACTCATCGTCGCGGCCGCGACCATCGCGCCGGACGCGCTCGTCATGCCGGACAGGACGGCGTGCGCGTGACGGACGTCCCGATCGCCGATCAATCCCTGCACGGATGCCGCCTTCCGCTGCCAACCTGCCGACGTGGCGGCCCACGCGGTGTCCGCATCGGGAGTCGTCGTCTCGTCGGTGCTGCTGATGGTCAGGATGAAGTCGCGGGGGACTCCTGGCTCGAGTCGGAACTCGAGCTCGAGGTCGTGGTGGCGGCCGTTTCGGACGGGCGCGGCGTCGGGTGCGCCGTTCCACTGGAATCGGAGGCCGTCACCTCGACCGTGCCAACAACCGCTCTCATCGCGGTGCCATCCGGTGACGCCCCGGGAGCCGAAATTGGTCCGCAGCGCGAGCACGGCCTTTGCGTTCGACCCTTGCTCGGCGTGGATCCGCCGAAGGACAGTCATCTGGTCAGGTCGGCCGGGCAGTGCGATGGCTTCCCGGCACTCGACCGGGCCGGACTCACTGATCCAATGGCTCCGCCAGATCAAGCTTCCCGGTTCGTAGCTTCCGCCCCACACGAATCTCCCCTGAGGGCAGATCTGATATCCGCCCTCCCCGCCGATGAGCGACGCGAAGAGCGCCGGGCTGTCCCACCGCGGGAAGCACAACCACACCATCTCTCCACGGGGGCCGACCAAGATGCCGCGCTCGCCGTCGGCGAGGAACGCATACTCGCGCAACACTGTTGGGTTCCAGAGTGCGCTCACCGTTTCGAACCTGGTCTCAGATCTTGTCGGCTCAACGTGCCAACTCGGGCTAGCGCGAATCCGATCGCGACACCGGCGTCGGTGAATGCCGGCGCTGCTCGCCGCCGCTTCAGGAGACCGAACGTGATGTCGGTCGTCGCGTGGAGCGCGTCAGCCGCCGTGCCGAGTTGGGTCACCCGGCGGGATGGATACGCAGCTGTGACGAGAGCCTGCACGATGTGACGCAGGCCCAAGACACGTACGACCGCGGAGAACGCGTGATCGGATCGGGTGTTGCCCGTACGCCGAGCGAGCAACCGGGGTTGGATGGCGAGAGCTGTGCCGTAAGCGAGTCGCGCCCGATCGATTCCCGTCACCTGCCCCGCCGGGCCTGCCACGCTACGACGGCGCCCGCGCCGCCGGCGACGGTACCGAGGAGGGATCGGCGACGGGTCGTCGCCCACCACTGGGGGCTTCGTGCGTGGGATCGAGCGTCGAAGACGCCATGGGCGCCGAAGTCGCGTGTTGCATCGGCGGGTTCCCAGAGATTGTCGGGCCGGTCCGGGCCGACGGGTTCCTTCGTCTGCTGACTGTCGAACCCGGTCCGGGCGAGGTAGCGATCGAGGAGCCCGGGCACTACCGCGTTGGCCATGAGTGTCGCGGCGGTACTGGCGCCCACCCACCACTCGCGTCGGTCGTGCTCGGCCGCCCAGAACACCGCGCGTGCTGCAACTTCGGGTTGGTAGATCGGTGGGACGGGTTGGGGGTGGCGTGGTAGCCGGGACAGGACCCATGAAAACTGGGGGGTGTTCAAGGCCGGCATCTGCACCATCGTGATGTGGATACCGCTGTGTTCGTGGAGCAGCTCGCAGCGCACGGACTCGGTAAAGCCTTGGATTGCGTGCTTGGCGCCGCAGTACGCGGATTGCAGGGGAATTCCACGGTATGCGAGCGCCGAGCCAACCTGCACGATCGCCCCGCGGTTACGTGGTTGCATGTGCCGCAGAGCCGCATGGGTCCCGTAGACGTAACCGAGATAGCTCACCTCGGTCACTCGCCGGAACTCGTCGGGAGTGATCTCGCTGAACGGCGCGAACACCGAGGTGAAGGCGTCGTTCACCCACACGTCGATCGGGCCAACCTCGGCCTCGGTTCGATCCGCGACCTCGTTGACCTCATCTGCGACCGACGTGTCCGCAGCCATGACCACGGGTCGACCCCCGGCGGCAGTGACATCGGAGGCAGCCGCAGCAAGCCCGGCCTCGCCGCGGGCGACGAGCACCACCGTGTCACCGGCTTCTCCGAATCGACGCGCCGCTGCCCGGCCGACGCCACCAGACGCACCCGTCACCACAACCACTCGATTCGCCACTCGACATCTCCTCGTATCAGCCGTAACCGGTGTCTCAAAGCTGCTTACCCATGAACGACCGAGTGCACCGACCGTTTTTGAGGTGTGCGAGGCTCCGATTCTTCGCCGCTTCGTTCGCCGCCGCGCGCGGCGGCGAACGAAGGCGTGCTGCGAGAGTCGGAGATGCGTTTTCCGAAGCAATCGCGGGCGAGGTTTCGTGACGAGTGTCATCGGGCACAACCGGCATGTCGCGGGCAAATCGAAATCGAACGAGGTCGGGGCGTACCGGAGAGGCGAGAGATGCCGAAGAAGATTGCCGCGGAGCTACTCATTGAACGCTTGATCGAATGGGGAGTCGATACCGTCTTCGGGCTTCCCGGCGACGGCATCAACGGGATCACGGAGGCATTGCGCCGCCACCAGGACCGCATCCGGTTCGTGTTGGTGCACCACGAGGAAGCGGCCGCGTTCATGGCGTGCGGCTACGCGAAGAGCACGGGCCGGCTCGGTGTGTGCTTGGCGACGTCGGGACCGGGCGGCGTGCATCTCTTGAACGGCTTGTATGACGCCAAGCTCGATCACCAGCCCGTGTTGGCGATCACCGGAATGCAGGAGACCCAACTGCTCGGTACGGGCTATCAGCAGGAGGTACATCTCGAGAAGCTCTTCATGGACGTCGCGCAGTACGACGTCATGGTGCACGTCCCGGTCCAGATTCCCACTCTCGTCGATCTGGCGGTGCGTCACGCGCTGGCGCACCGCACGGTGTCGCACATCACCTTCCCGAACGACATCCAGATTGCCGACGCGGAGCTGAACCCGTGGGACGCAGTTGCGCCGGCACGGCCGCCGGCTACGGCCGCGGTGTACATCCCGGCACCGATGGTCCCCGCCGAATCCGATCTGCGCCGCGCGGCCGACATTCTCAACGCGGGCGAGAAGATCGTGCTCCTGGCCGGCGCCGGCGCGTTGCGTGCGCGCTCCGAGCTGCTCGCGGTTGCGGAACTTCTGGGTAGCCCGATTGTCAAGACACTGTCAGGAAAGGCGGCGGTCCCGGACGATCATCCGTTGACGACGGGTGGTATCGGGTTGCTGGGCACACTGCCGTCCGAGGAGGCGATGGAAGGCGCCGACACCCTGTTCATGGTCGGCACCAACTTTCCGTACACCAAGCATCTGCCACCGGCGGGAACCAAGGTTGTGCAGATCGACATCGATCCCACCACCGTCGGGAATCGAATCCCAACCGACGTGCCCTTGGTCGGCGACACTGCCGCTTCGTTGCAAGCACTGATTCCGATGCTCACGCGCCATGCGGATCGGTCGTTCCTGGAGGATGCTCAATCGGGCATGGAGAAGTGGCGCGCGAAGATGCACGCGCTGGAAGACGGATCGCGAGACCCGATCCAACCGCAATATCTGATGCGGACGATCGATCGACTCGCATCGGACGACGCGATCCTGTCGGCCGACTCCGGAACAATCGCCACGTGGGCCGCCCGCCATTTCGACGTGCGCGGAAATCGCTCGTTCATGTTGTCAGGGAATTTGGCGACGATGGCGCCGGGGCTTCCGTACACGATCGCCGCCCAGTGGGCCCATCCGGGCCGACAATGCATCGCTTTCGTGGGCGATGGCGGTTTCGCGATGCTGATGGCGGAGATGCTCACGGCGATCCGCCATGAGCTCCCGGTGAAGGTGTTCGTCAACAACAACCATGAGTACGGACAAATCCTGTGGGAGCAAATGGTCCTTGGATTCCCGGAGTTCGGTGTCCGTCATCGCGGCATAGCCAACTTCGCCGGCTTCGCGAACGACAACGGTGCGCTGGGAATCCGGGTCGAGTCTGCCGCCGACGTGGAGAGCGCGGTCGCGCAAGCGTTGGCGCATCCGGGACCGGCCCTTGTCGATATCTTGGTGAACCCGGATGAGCCACCCATGCCTCCCAAGGTCAGCTACGAGCAGGCCAAAGGATTTGCGACCGCCTTCTTGAAAGGCCAACCGCATAAGGCAACGATTGCGTCGACGCTCTTCCGCGACAAGATCGCTGAGCTCAAGTCATGAGCGACGGACATCCCCACCTGTTGGACCGGCTGCTCAGGGATGTCGAGCGCGGCCGTTTCGAACGATCTCTTTCGGGTCTGACGGCTGTTGCGGCAGCGGTCACCGGCGCCGAGATCTTCTTGGAGCACGACCGTGCAAGTTTCGGGAATCGCATGATGTGGGTTCCGGTCGCGTTGACTCCTCTCGTAAGCGTTGCCGGGATCGGCGGCGTCTTCAGCAAACGGCTCGCAAAGACAGCGTTGCCTGCCGTCTCTGCTGTCGTGGTCGCGAACAGCCTCCAGGGCACCTACCTCCACTTGCGCGGCATCAGTCAACGGCCCGGCGGATGGACGTTCGCCCGATACAACGCCGAGATGGGGCCGCCGATGTTTGCGCCGCTGTTGTTCGGAATGGTTGGCGGCATGGGACTCCTCGCCGCTGTGCTGCGCCGCGAACGATGACCGCGGACCGACCCACCCGAGACGAGCACTTCCCCGGCTACGACGTGCTCGATCGAGCCAAGACGTGGGACCCGGTGACGGCCGGCGTCGTCCTCTCCCGGCTCGGTCCGACGGCACCGGTGCGGTTCTTCAGCGTCGAAGAGGAGGCGGCCTGTCGGCCCCTCCTCGAGCGGCTCCTCGACCTCGGCGACGACGGTCCACCGATCTTCGAGTCGGTCGATGCCCGTCTTGGCGAAAACGAGACGGACGGATGGCACTACGACGATCTGCCCGACGACGGCACAGCGTGGAAGCAGTCGTTAGCCGCCCTCGACCACGACGCCGAGACCCGTCATGCGTGCCGGTTCGCCGAGCTCGACGCCCACGACCAGCGCAGTCTGCTCGAGTCGGTGCGCGCCGACGACGACACCTGGCAAGACCTCCCCGCAGCCCATGTATGGAATCTCTGGATGCGCTACGCCTGCGCGGCGTTCTATTCGCATCCCGCCGCGTGGAACGAGATCGGTTTCGGCGGCCCGGCCTATCCCGTCGGCTACCAGAACCTCGGCCTGGGCAAACGTGAACACTGGGAAGTTGCCGAGGCCGACGCCCACGACCCCGAACCCTGGGCTCGTCGCATCGAACGCGCCCGCCGGCGCCACGGCGTATGAGCTCGGTCCGCAAACGCAACGAATCCGCCTGGCTTCTCCCCAACGACGGGACCCGCACGAATCATCAGCTGCGCACCGACATGCGCCGCTTCGATGACAACGACGAGGTCGACGCGGTGATCGTCGGATGCGGCGCAGGCGGTGGAGTCCTCGCGCAGCGGCTCGCCCGGGCCGGGTGGCGCGTGGTCGCCATGGATGCCGGACCGTTCTGGGATCCCGACCGCGACTGGGTGAGCGACGAACGCGGCTCGCACCATCTCTACTGGACCGAACCTCGCGTCATCTCCGGTGAGGACCCGGTCCCGCTGGGCTCGAACAACTCCGGGCGCGGCGTCGGTGGAGGCACCGTTCATTTCGCCGGCTACACACCTCGGTTGCATCCGTCGGACTTTCACACGTATTCGTTGGACGGCGTCGGCGCCGATTGGCCAATCGGCTACCGAGACCTCAAGCCGTACTACGCCGCGATCGAGGCCGAACTTCCCGTCGCCGGCCAAGCGTGGCCGTGGGGAGACCCTCACCGCTACCCACAGTCACCCCATCCGGTCAGCGGCCTCGGCCTTGTCTTCCTACGCGGCTGTGACCGACTCGGTATCGAGGCGCGGGTCGGACCGGTCGCGATCACGAACGGTCGTTTCGGGAACCGACCGCATTGCATCTATCGAGGTTTCTGCCTGCAAGGCTGCAAGGTCAACGCCAAGGCATCCACACTGATCACGCACGTGCCCGACGCCCTCGCGCGCGGTGCCGAGATCCGACCCGACACCATGGTGAGCGAGATCGAAATCGGCCCCGACGGACGGGCCTGCGGCGTCGTCTACTTCCGCGAAGGTGTGCAACGACGTCAGCGCGCCCGTCTCGTCGTCGTCGCCGGCTACGCAATCGAGACGCCGCGTCTGCTCTTGAACTCAACGTCGGCACGTTTCCCGGACGGCCTCTGCAACGACGCCGACCTCGTCGGCCGCTACGTCATGGTCCAAGGCGCCGCCCAGACCGCCGGTCGATTCGCCGAAGAGGTTCGCGCCTACAAGGCACCCCCGCCCGAAGTGTCGACCGAGGCCTTCTACGAGACCGACCCCGCGAACGACTACAAGCGTGGCTTCTCCATCCAATGCGTCGGGCCGCTTCCTATCACCTGGGCCGAACACGTCGTCGCGGAAGGACACTGGGGCGCGGTACTGCGCGAATACATGCGCGATTACATCCACTGGGCGACCATCGGCGTGCTCTGCGAATTCCTGCCGCTCGCCGACAACCGCGTCACCCTCGCCGACGAACGCGACCGCCACGGCCTACCCGTCGCCAACTTCAGCTACTCGCAGTGCGACAACGACCGGGCCCTCCTACGTGCCGGCAGCCAGCGCATGACCGAGATCCTCCAAGCCGCCGGGGCCGAGGACACGGTCACGATCGAGCGCTACGCCCATCTCGTCGGCGGCTGCCGGATGGGCGAAAGCGCCGATGTCGCTGTTGTCGACGGCGACCTGCGAACTTTCGCTGTCCCCAACTTGTACATCACCGACGGAAGTGTGCTGCCCACCCAAGGCAGCGCCAATCCTGCGCTCACGATCATGGCGCTCGCCGCCCGATGTGCCGATCATCTCGGCTCCGCGAACCGGCACTACTCCTGATGGCGCCGGTCGACCGTCTCGAAATCGGTGTCTACACCGTCCCGCTCGAATCTCCAGAGTCCGACGGCACCCTCACGTGGACCGAGACGACAGTCGTCGTCGTCGAACCCAGCGCGGGCGGCGTCACCGGCTTGGGGTTCACCTACGGTCCGGCAGCCTGCGCGACCCTGATACGGGACGTACTCGTACCGGTCGTCATCGGAAGCGAGTGCCTCGACCCTCCGGCAGTCTGGCAACGGATGGTGAAGGCAATACGGAACACCGGTCGGCCCGGCGTCGCGTCCATGGCGATCGCCGCCGTCGACATCGCGCTCTGGGACCTGGCGGCGCGCATCGTGGACCTTCCGCTCTGCCGCCTCCTCGGCAAAGTCCGCGACTGCGCCCCGATCTACGGAAGCGGTGGATTCACGTCCCTCACCGACACCGAACTCACCGAGCAGCTGAGCGGATGGGTGCACGATCAGCACATCCCCCGAGTCAAGATGAAAATCGCGACCGGGTGGGGCAGCGAACCGGCGCGCGACGTCGCACGCGTGCAGCTCGTTCGAGACGCCATCGGCGCGGACACCGAACTGTTCGTCGATGCGAACGGCGGCTACACCCGCAAACAGGCTGTCCGATTGGCCCGTACGTTCGCCGACCAGAACGTCACCTGGTTCGAAGAACCGGTCTCCTCCGACGACCTCGTCGGACTTCACGAGATCCGTGGACTCGTCGACGCCGACGTCGCGGCCGGCGAATACGGCTATGACCTTTCCTACTTCGAACGCATGTGCGCAGCGCAAGCCGTCGATGTCGTGCAAGCCGACGTCACCCGCTGTGCAGGAATCACCGAATGGATACGGATCGCCGCGCTCGCCGCGGCCCACGGCCTGCAGATCTCAGGGCACTGCGCACCATCGCTACACGTTCACGCCGCCTGCGCCACGCTCAACCTCCGTCATCTCGAGTACTTCGCCGACCACATCCGCGTCGAACACCTCCTTCTCGACGGCGTGCTCGAACCAGTGCACGGAGCGCTCGAACCAGACCTCTCCCGACCCGGCATCGGCTTGGACCTCAAGCAATCCGATGCCGGGCAGTTCCGACGCTCGTTGTGATCTGACGCCATGCGATTTCGCTCTCGTGGCCGCAACGTCGCGACGTGCACTGATCCCGTCGCCTTGCGCGGAGGATGTGCGAGCAGGTGGCGGGCTGGGTAACGCAACGGAAGGCTCGCCGTCCTGGGCTGTTCGGGAGAGAGGGTTCGACGATGCAGATCGGTTACACGATGATGTGTGAGCAGTCGGGTCCGAAGGAGTTGGTGCGCGACGTCGCGCTGGCCGAGGACGCCGGCTTCGACTTCGCGGTCATCAGCGATCACTACTCGCCGTGGCTCGAATCCCAGGGTCACTCGCCCT
>JBEPUZ010000134.1:0-12382 GCA_041691275.1 Actinomycetota bacterium
TAATCGGCGACCTCGCGCAGGAAGTCTGCTTCGGCGGCGTCGGCGAATCGCCGCTGCGCGGCAACGGACTCCTCGGTAGCGAACATATGTTCGATACTACAGCAGGAGTGCCGATAGACAAAGAAGAAATAGCGATGGCTACAAAGGAAATGCCGATGGCTACAAAGGAAATGATCGCCTCACGTCAGAAGGCGCCGCCGTCGACGCCGATGCGTTGGCCCGTGACGTACGACGCCTGTTCGGAGACGACGTAGCGCACCGCGTCGGCGACCTCTTCGGGCGTGCAGACGTGACCGAAGGCGCTGCGTTGGTCCATTGAGTGGATGTCGTCGACACCTAGCGCGCCCTTGACGAGGCGGCGGCCCATCTCGGTGTCGACGAGGCCGGGCGCGACGACGTTGACGTGAATGCCGTTGCGCCGCTCTTCTTTCGCCAGCGTCGCCGACAGCGCCTCGAGCGCGGCCTTGGCCATGTTGTACGGCGCCGAGTTCGCGGCCATGTGCAGCGTCGCCGCGCTCGAGATCATCACGATGTCGCCGCGCGGCCGCGTCCGCATCGACGCCAATACCAACTTCGAGCACGACCAGGCGCCGAACGCGTGGGTGCGCATGACCCGGTCGAGCTCGGCAGGATCCGTATCGGCGACGGTCTGGCCGCGCGACGCGTTCCCGGCGTTGTTGACGAGGATGTCGACGTGACCGAAGTCGGCGACGGCCGCGTTCACCATCGCTTCGCACTGCGCGTGGTCGTCGATCGAGGCCGCGTAGGCGCGGGCGCGCCGGCCGAGCTTCTCGATCTCGGCGACCGTTTCCCGTGCCGCGTCCTCGCTCCGCCGGTAGTTCACGGCGACGTCGGCGCCGTCCTGGGCGAGGCCGAGCGCGATCGCCTTGCCGATCCCCCGGCCGCCGCCGGTCACCAGCGCCACCCGTCCTTCGAGCATCGTCACTCCGCCCCTATCCGTCGGTGAACTTGGCCGGCCGCTTCTCCGCGAACGCGGCCATCGCCTCGGTCAGGTCGCCGGTGAAGCTCGAGAGCACCTGGGTCCGGTTCTCGAGATCGATACCGGCCTGCAGGCTCCCGATCTCGAGCTGGCTCCACATGACTTCCTTGGTCATGCGTACACCGAACGGGCTGTTGGCGACGATCAGCTCCGCGGTCTCGAGCGCGGAGTCGAGGACGCTCCCGTCGGGTACGACCCGCGTCACGAGCCCGATTCGATCGGCTTCCGTCGCGTCGATGAGGCGGCCTGTGAGCAGAAGCTCGAACGCGCGCGACGCGCCGATCAGCCGGGGCAGCATCCACGACACGCCGATGTCGCACCCGGAGAGACCGACTCGGATGAACGCGACGTTGAAGCGGGCCGACTGCCCGGCGATGCGCACGTCGCTGGCGAGCGACAGCGCGAGACCTCCACCCGATGCGGCGCCGTTCACCGCGGCGATGATGGGCTGCGGTACCGAGCGCATCCGGGGAACGAGACCGGCGATCAGCTTCTGCACCGTCATGCCCGCCTGCGCGCGCCCGAGGCCGGCGGCCGAGGGCGGGCTCGCGCCCTCGGTCAGGTCGAGTCCCGCGCAGAATCCGCGCCCGGCGCCGGTGAGCACGATCACCCGGCACGCCGGATCGTTCTCGAGCTCGTCGAACGCGTCGTAGAGCCCACGTACCAGCTCGTAGTTCATCGCGTTGAGTCGTTCCGGGCGGTTGAGCGTCAGTACGACGATCCCCGGCTTGATGTGGTCGATGAGCACGGCATCGCTCATGGGCTACGCCACCCCTCTCTTCGTCGCGAGCTTGGCTGCGCGTTCCGCGATCCGTGGCGAACCGAAACGCGCGGACCATGCGTCGAGCTCCGGCTTCGGACCCTTCCATTCCCAGTCGTCCACCACGCCGACCGGCGCGTCGATGCGGAGCGTGGCGAGCACCTTGAAGCGCGCGGCGACCGCGCGGCCTGCGGTCAGCGTCGTCGCCAACCGTTCCGCGCCGCGCACGCCGGGAACGTCCCATTCCCGCCAGTCGTCGGGGATCTCCTCGAGGTGGACGAAGCGTGTCAACAACGCGGCCGCGGTCTTGGCGCCGAATCCGGGAAGTCCCGGGAAGCCGTCGGCGGTGTCGCCGACCAGCGCGAGCCAGTCGGGGATCGACTCGGGCGAGACCCCGTATTTGCCCCGCACGCCGTCGGAGTCGAGCAGCACGTCCTTGCGCCGGTCGAGCTGGAACACCTTGCCGCCGACGCACTGCCCCATGTCCTTGTCGGGCGTGCAGATGATGACCTGTTCGACCCGGGCATCGTCGGCGCCGACCACTGCCGCGGCGCCGAGCGCGTCGTCGGCCTCGAACTCGACCATGGGCCATACCGCGACGCCCAGCGCGACGAGCGCGTCCTCGAGGAGCGGGAACTGGCCCTTCAGCAACGGGTCGATGCCCGACCCGTCCTTGTACGTCTCCCACAGGTCGTTGCGGAACGACTCGATCACGTGGTCGGTCGCGACGCCGAGATGGGTGGCTCCGTCCTCGAGCATCGTCAGCATCGACGAGACGACGGCCCGCGTCGCCCCGACCTCGATGCCGTCGTCGTCGAGATGGCCGGGACGAGGCGCGAGGTACTGGCGGAAGAGCTCGTACGTTCCGTCGATCAGGTGAACTCGCACGGGCCGAGCCTGTCATACCGGTCGAATGTCGTGCCCAAATGCGAGGAGTGTCACATTCGGTGTACCGCGGTCGCCGGGGCGCCGACAACCCGGAGCGTGACTCAGGTGCGGGACGGTCGGCAATCGGGTGTGGACCGGGCCGCGCTGGCGTTCAGCCTGCTCCCGGTGGGCTTCGCCGATGCGGTGAACGACCGGCTCACGGTGACCGAGCGCCAGCGGCTCCGGGACGCGACCGCCCGGATGCGGGATGCGACCGACCAGGCTCGGGTCGAGGCGATCCGGGCGCTGGTGGCTTCCGTACGCCGGGGTGTCGTGTTCCCCCGTCCCGCCGCGCACGACGACCGGGACTGCCCGTTCCAGCCGGTTGCCGACCAGCCCCGCGCCCGGGTGGTCGACGTGCTCGAGCGCATCGCCCGCCGCGACGCGGTTGAGGTCGTGGTGACGCTGTGTCACCTCCGGGAGGACGTGCGCCAGGAGATCTGGGATCAGCTCCTGCCCGAGACCCGCGCCTTCTTGCTCCCCCGTCTCGACCAGGTGCATCTGACGAGTGCGGCCAGCACGCGCGAGTACGCCCGCGACATCAATGCCCGGTTGCTGCGGGCCGCGCGCCCACACCCGAACGCGCTGCGTCCTTGACCGTGGGCGACGTGGACGGCGCTGCGAGGACGCGCTCGTCGACCGCGCGCAACTCGAGGAGCAGTTGCTGCACGCACGTGAACACGCAGACCGCGCCGAACACGTGGAAGCCGACGAGCACCGCCGGGATGCGATTGAAGTACTGCACGTAGCCGAGCACGCCCTGCGCGGCCATGACCAACACTGTGACCGACGCGACGTTGAGCACGCGGCGTGGGGCGTGCGCACGCGCGAGGACGACGACCAGGACGAGCGTGAGCGTGACGAGGATGTCGACGGAGATGCCGTGTACGCGCGCGACGTCGCCGAGAGGGAAGCCCAAGCGTCGAGCTTTGGCGTCGCCGCCGTGCGGGCCCGCTGCGGTCACGAGCGTCCCGACGATCACGACCCAGATCGTCAGCGCGTAGACGACGTACGCCAGGTTCGCGGTGTCGCGCGACACGACGAGCCGGCGCGGAGCGTCGGCCGTGCGAGCGCGATGGTGCATGACCAGCGCGAATCCGATCAGCGCGATCGCGAGCAGGAAGTGGCCGGTGACGCTCACCCACGCGAGCTTCACCTTCACCGAGATACCGCCCAGCACCGCTTCCGCCCAGAAGAGTCCGAACAAGACCCACGCGAGCCGGACGAGGTCGGGGCGCTTCGGTCGCACGAGATACGCGCCAAGCAGTGCGAGCCCGATGGGTACACCGATCGCGCCGGAGAAGATGCGGTTGAGCTGCTCGATCGCCGCGTGATGCGTGGAGACGTCGACGAGCTTGGTGGAGCTGCACGCGGGCCAGTCGGCGCAGCCGAGCCCCGAATTCGTGAGCCGAACCACCGCGCCGCTCACGATCAGCGCCGCGAGCAGCACCACGTTGGCGAGCGTCAGGCGGCGCAGCGCCGCGGACGACAGCTTGGGCCCGCGCATCGGGGTCAAGTGTACGAACGCGCCGCCCGGTTGCACCGACCGGGGGTGCTGGAGTCGACTGTGCGCATGCCCACAGCCCCCGCGTACGACGAGTTCTCGCTCTTTCACGAGAACGCCGAGGAATTCGGCCTCCCGTGGAACGGGCCGCCGAGCGTGCGGCGGGTCGAAGTCACGACGGGCGGAGGCGTAATCAGTGCGCTGAAGTGGGGCGATGCGGATCCGGAGCTCGTGCTGGTGCACGGCGGCGCCCAGAACGCGCACACCTGGGACACCGTCGCGCTCGACCTCGGCCGCCCGCTCCTTGCGCTCGACCTGCCCGGTCACGGGCACTCAGCCCACCGCGACGACCACGCGTACTGGCCGGCCGAGAACGCGACGGCCCTCGAGGAAGCCGCGCGCGCTCTCGCACCGAACGCGCGCGTCGTGGCGGGGATGTCGCTGGGCGGGCTGTCGGTGCTCGCTCTGAGCGACCGTGCGCCCGACCTCGTGCGTCAGCTGGTGCTGGTCGACGTCACGCCCGGTGTGAACCGCGAGAAATCGTCGGCCATCGCGCAGTTCATCGACGGTCCCGAGTACTTCGAGAGCTTCGACGAGATTCTCACCCGCACCGTGCAGTTCAACCCGACCCGCAGTGAGCCGTCATTGCGACGAGGCATCCTGCACAACGCGGTCGAGGCCGACGACGGCCGCTGGCGGTGGCGTTACGACCTGCCCCGCCGCGGCTCGGGCGAAGGCGACGACGGCCAGGTCATGCCGGGAATCGACAAGCTGTGGGATGCGGTCGAGCGGGTGAAGGCGCCGTTCGTCGTCGTGCGGGGAAGTACGTCACCGGTCGTCGACGACGAGGACGTGGCCGAAGTCCTGCGTCGGAACCCGAACGCGCGGATCGTCGTGGTGGAAGGCGCCGGGCACAGCGTCCAGGGCGACAAGCCCCGAGAACTTGCGGAGATCCTGCGCGGCTTGCTCTAAGGTCGCCGCCATGCTCGAACCGCTTCCTGCTTCTTTCGTCGCGGCCCGCGACGGGTTGCACGCGCTCGCCGAGCACGTCCTGGCTCCGGCGCGGCACCGGGTTGACGGGCACATCGCGCTCGTCCCCACGGCCGGCGGATTCGGGACGCCGACCTTCGGCGACGGCGAGCGGGTCCGGGTCGACGGCTTGGAGCTCGTGCACGAACGGCCGGGAACGGTGACACGGGTCGGTATCACCACGCTCGGTGCCGCGGCCCAGTTCATCGGCGTTTCCCTCGGTGCGGCGACCGGCGTCTACACCCCGACCACCCCCTGCGCTCCGGATCTCTCGATCGGGCTCGACGCCGACGCCGCTCGCACCCTCGCAGCATGGATCGCGATCGGTGACTCGCTCCTGGGTGACCTGCGGGAGACGTACGCCGCGCACGATCCGAGCCCGGTGACCTTGTGGCCCGAGCACTTCGACGTGGCCTGCGAGCTCGGGGACGAGAAGGCGGGCACCCGCGCGACCTACGGCGCGTCACCCGGTGACGAGACGATCGCCCTGCCGTACCTCTACATCGCCCCCTTCGAGGCGTCCCGGCGTACGGGCGCGTTCGCGATGTACCCCTTCGGCGCGGCGATGACCTACGACGAGCTGAACGCGGCCGGCGACTCAAAGGGCTCCGGGCTCGACTTCATGCTCGAAGGCGCGGCGCTGCTCCTCGGTCAGCCCTGACCGAACGGCTTCCGGGCGGTTCGCCCGGGTTCTAAGCTCGGGTCATGGCGCAGACCTTCACCCGCATGGACGAGTCGACAGCCGAGCAATGGGCCGTCATCGGCAAGGAGACGCACGAGCACCAGGACCGGGTCGCCGAGAGTGTCCTCGCGCTCCTGCGGTCGCTGGCATCGATCACGGACGGTTTCGCGGTCGACCAGTTGACGCATTCGCTGCAGACCGCGACGCGAGCCGAGCGCGCCGGCGCCGACGAAGAGGTCGTGTTCGCGTCGCTCCTGCACGACATCGGCAAGGCCGTGAGCGTGCCCAACCATCCGGAGATCGCGGCCGCGATTGTCAAGCCCTACGTCCGGCCCGACGTCTACAACATGATCCGGGCCCATCAGGACTTCCAGGGACGGCACTACTACGCGCACTTCGGCGCCAACCCCGACGCGCGTGACCAGTACGAGGGCGAACCCTGGTTCGACCTCACCGCGCAGTTCGCCGACGACTGGGACCAGGTCGCCTTCGATCCCGACTACGACACGCTTCCGCTCGAGCACTTCGAGCCGCTCGTGCGCGCTCGCTGCGCCAAACCCAACTTCTGATCAGCGCGGCGGCTATGCCGCATCGTTGTTGTCGCCGCCGTCGCGGCGGTACCGCGTGAGGGCGTGCTTCTGGCGCAGCGCGACCGGGCGCGGATCGACCGGGAGTCCCTTGCGCGGAAAGACGACCGGTTGTGGGATCCCGCCGCGCGCGGCTCCCCCTGCCGCGCGCCGGGCGTCGGCATCACCATCGGTCGCGGTCCCGGCCGTCTCGCGCGGGTCTCGCGTGTCGATGACGCTGCCCTGGACCGCGGTCACGCCCTTCGAGCCGACCGCCTGTACTCCGACAACCATCATGGGCCGCTCCGGCGGCCCGCCCACTCATGCATCGGCATCCCCCGCTCCCCATCTTGAGTGCTCTCAGGTTGCGCCGCTGCACCGCCGCCGTCTCTGATGGGCGGATGCTGCTGCAGGAGAAGGTCGTCATCGTTTCCGGGGTGGGCCCGGGGCTCGGGCAGGCGAACGCCCGCGCCTTGGCCCGAGAGGGCGCCACCGTGGTGCTCGCCGCCCGCAACGCCGAGTATCTCGCCCAGGTGCAGAAGGAGATCGAGGACTCGGGGGGCAAAGCCCGGGCGATCCCGACCAACCTCGTCGACGCCGAGCAGGTCAAGGCGCTCGTCGACGGCACGGTCGACGCCTACGGCCGGCTCGACGGGTTGGTGAACAACGCCTTCCGCATGGATACGTTCGAGCCGTTCGACACGGTCGATCTCACGAAGTGGCGCAAGATCTTCGAGGTCAACGTCTGGGGTGCACTCGGGCTCACCCAGGCGTGCATCCCCCACCTCAAGCAGGCTGCGGCCGAGCACGGCGACGCGTCGGTGGTGTTCATCATCTCGATGAGCATGCGCAACATCCGCGCGCTCGAAGGTGGCTACTCGTCGTCGAAGGCGGCGATCCAGACCGCGGCCAAGACGATGGCGGTGGAGCTCGGGCCGACCGGCGTGCGCGTCAACTGCGTCGCCCCGGGCTGGATCGGTGGACCGAACGTCGAGACGTTCATCGGTTGGGAGTCGGAGTCGCGCAACATCTCGCGTGAAGAGGTCCGGGCCGAGATCGAGGCGAGGATCCCGCTGCGGCTCATCCCGCCGCAGGACGACATCGCGAACAGTGTCGTGTTCTTCGTGTCGCCGTGGTCGCGCGTCGTCACCGGTCAGACCCTCGATGTCAACGGTGGGGAATTTCTTGGCGCCTGACGCACCGGCGCGTGTCGCCGTCGTCACCGGCGCGTCGGCCGGCATCGGTCGCGCGATCGCAGTCGCGCTCGGCGAGCTGGGCTGGACCGTCGCGCTCGGTGCGCGGCGTATTGTGCAGCTCGACGAGACCGCCGAGCTCGTCGCCGACGCGGGCGGCAATCCCCTGGTCCACGCGCTCGACGTCACCGACTCCGCGTCGATCGACGAGTTCTGCGGGTACGTCAACGCGCAGGCGGGTGCGATCCAGGTCCTCGTGAACAATGCCGGTACGGCTCTCCCGGGTGCGATCCACGAGATGAGCGACGAAGACCATCGCCGTATCGTCGAGACGAATCTTCTCGGCCCGATCCTGCTGACCCGGCGCGTCGTCGCGCGGCTGCGGCTCGAGGCGAAGCCGGGCGACATCGTGTTCATCTCCTCCGACGCCACCCAGCAGAAGCGACCCGCGCTCGCGACCTACCTGTCGACGAAGGCGGGGCTCGAGGCGTTCGCGCAGACGCTGGCGTTGGAGTCCGAAGGGGTCCAAGTACGTTCGTCAGTGGTGCGCGTGGGTCCGACGCTCACGGGATTCGCCGACAACTGGGACCTCGCGATCTTCGAGGAGCTGATGCCGCGCTGGCAGCGCTTCGGCATCCAGCGTCACTTCAACACGATGGTGCCCGAGGATGTCGCCCGGGCTGTCGTCAGCGTCGTGACGGCGCCGGCGCACATGTGGATACCGATCGTCGAGGTGCAGCCCAACCCACCGCTCGACGAACCTGCCCCCGACGGAGCTTGACGGTTACTTCACCGCGATCGGCACCACCGGAGCGCCCACGGCACCGGTGAGCGGCAGCGGCGGTGCGACGAGCAGGAAGTCGTACCTGCCGTCGGCGGCACAATCGGCCGCGAGCTCGTCGAGATGCCAGTTCTGACCCTGCGCGAGACCGATGTCGCGGAGCTGGATCATGTGCACGGGCATGAAGACCCTGGGGTCCTCGCACGGATAGCACTCGAACGTCATCGTGTCGGTGGCCACCGCGGCGACGTCGTGGTCGCGGATCCACTCGATCGACTGGGTCGAGAGACCGGGCGACGGCATCGAGTAGCGCTGACGGTCGCCGAGGCGGAGGAAGTGCATCTGCCCGGTCCGGACGAGCAACGCGTCGCCGGGCTCGACGCCGATCCCGGCGTTCTTGGTCGCGGTCTCGAGATCGTCTCCCGTGATCGCGTATGCGTCGTCGAAGAAGTCGACGCCGTGCCCGCGAGCGACGTCGACGAGCACACCCCGGGTCACGACCGGGCCGAAGTTCTCGATCCCGAGGCGAGTAGCGCCACCCTCGGCGGAGACGACGGTGTTCGGCGTGTCGTTGTAGAGCTTCCCGCCGTACCCGACGTGCGCGATCGCGTCCCAGTGCGTCACTGCTTGCGAACCCATCGTGAACGAGTCGTCGCTGGTGGTGAAGTCGCGCTCGTCGCCCGTGAACGCGACGTTGACCGTGTGTGTGCGCAGCGCGGGATTCGTGCGTTCGGGCATGTGGACGTTGTCCCATTGCGGACCGGTCTGGTCGAACGGCACCGCCAGCGAGAACGGTCGGCCGGTACGCGCGGCGGCGACGCCGCGGAGCACCGCGTCGGGACCGATCAGGTTGAGGGTGCCGCGCTGGTCGTCGGCACCCCACCGACCCCAGTTCGAGACCCGTGCGGCCAACTGCTCGAGATCAGCGCTGAGCGGCATGGTCGGCACGCTAGCTTGCCCTCGTGTCGCTTCCCTTGGCTGATGCAACACCTCCGCAGCCGCTCCCGTTGGGGCTGCGCATGCCGGCCGAGGCCGACCCGCACGAGCGCACGCTGATCGCTTGGCCGCCGTCGGTCGAGCAGTGCATCTTCGCGCTCGACCAGCTCGAGCCCGCCCGGACCGCGTACGCGGAGATCGTCGAGGCGATCTCGCGGTTCGAGCCGGTGACGCTCGTGGTCCATCCTGACGACGTTGCGAGCGCGGGCGAGCTGGTGGGCGACGTCGCCGAGCTCGTCGTCGCGCCGATCGACGACTCCTGGTTTCGCGACGACGGCGCGATCGTCGTGCGGGCGCCCGACGGCTCCCGCCACGCGGTGCATTTCCGCTTCAACGCCTGGGGCCAGAAGCAGGAGCCGTACGACGCGGACGCGCGGGTCGGTGCCGAGATCGCGGCCGGGCTCGGTCTCCCGGTCCACGAGGCGCCTCTCGTGCTGGAGGGAGGATCGATCGCGGTCGACGGTCGGGGAACGCTCGTGACGACCGAGCGGTGCCTGCTCAACCCGAATCGCAACCCGGAGCTCGGGCGCGCCGACATCGAGGATGCGTTGCGGACGTACCTCGGCGCGGAACGGGTGGTCTGGCTCGCTGACGGCATCGCGGAGGACGACGGGACCGACGGCCACGTCGACAACGTGGTCGCCTTCACCCCGAGCGGCTCGGTGTTGCTGCAGGGATGCGACGATCCCGGCAACCCGAACGCGTCGATCGCCGTCGAGAGTGCGCAAAGGTTGCGCACCGCCGGTATCGACGTCGTCGAAGTGCCGGTGCTCCCGTACGCCGATTTCGACGGCAAACGCTATGTCGTGCCCTACGTGAACGTGTACGCCGGGAACGGCTTCGTCGCCGTGCCGGTGAGCGGTCATCCGTTCGACGAGGAGGCGTGCGGTTTGATCGGCGACCAGTATCCCGGGCGCGTCGTGATTCCCGTACCGGGACTCGTGCTCGCGTACGGCGGGGGCGGCGTGCACTGCATCACTCAACAGGTGCCGGCGTGATCGTCCGCACCGCGTTCGAGATCTTGGCGTCGCCCGCGCGCGTGCATCCGCGCGTTCGGGCTCCGCTGCGCGTCGGACTGGTCCAGCTCGCCTGGAATCCCGACGCGGCCGAGCATGACGCCGCGATCGCGGAAGGTATCCGTGTCGCCGCGAACATCGGTGCCCGCCTCGTGTGCCTGCCCGAGCTCACGCGCTCGCGGTACTTCGCGGTCGAGCGGAGAACCGACGACGGTCCCCGGACCGCACCCGAATCGTTACCCGGCGGCCCGACGTACCACCTCGCGGTGCGCTGCGCCCGGGAGACCGGTGTGTTCGTGCACGCGTCGGTGTACGAGGAGGCCGACGACGGCGGGCTCGGGTACAACACCGCCTTCGTGGTCGGCCCCGACGGATCGATCGTCGCACGCAATCGCAAGACCCACCTGCCGGTCACGGCCGGCTACTTCGAGGACACATGGTTCCGTCCCGGAGACGCAGGCTGGCCGGTCACACCGATCGACCAGGCCGCGTTCGGCTTCCCGACGTGTTGGGACCAGTGGTTCCCGGAGGCGTCGCGCGCCTACGCGCTCGGTGGCGCCGAGGTGCTCGTCTACCCCACCGCGATCGGATCCGAGCCCGATCACCCGGACTTCGACACCGAACCGATCTGGGAGCAGGTCATCCGGGCCCAGGGTGTGATGAACGGCACCTTCATGATCGCGATCAATCGCATCGGATACGAAGATCCACTCACGTTCTACGGCTCGTCGTTCATCAGCGATCCGTACGGGCGGCTGCTCGTGCAAGCGCCCCGCTCGGAGCCGGCGGTGCTCGTCGCCGATCTCGATATCGATCAGGCTCGTGACTGGACCGACCTGTTCCCGTTCCTCGCGACCCGTCGCCCCGAGACCTACGGTCCACTCACGCGACCCAACTGATCCGGCGCTACCGTCGCGACATGGCGATCTCCGAGCACATCGACTGCATGGAGTGCGGCGGGACCGCGCATCTCGCTCAGCTCATCGGTCCCGACGACGACTTCGAGCCGGGTGACAGCGTCGTCTATCTCTGCGGCGAGTGCGCGCAGCGATGGGACGTCGTGGTCGACGAAGACGATCTCGTCGACTGATCGTCACGCGACTGGTCTTCGCGTGCGTGGTCTTCACGTGCGTGGTCGCGCCCGTCGTCGCGCCGGACTTCGACGATCTTGCTCGTCCGGAACGACGCGACCCGCACCGCGAACGCAGATGCGAGCCGGCCGCCGCCGTTGCGATCGAAGAACGTCGTGAGCGGACCTTCCTGCTCGTAGGAGTCGGCCTCGTCGACCGTCGTCGTCGTCTCGTCTTCGAATAGCACCACAAAGCTCATGCGAGAAGGGTACGACGGTTGCCCTGTGGATTGTAAGAGGAACAACCTGTGGACGACGTTGTGGATTGGCGCGCGGACTACTGCATGAGTTGCGGGAACGCGACGTACTCGTCGATCAAGAGCTCTCCCAACACTCGGTCGCGCGCGACATCCCCGGTGACGCGATCGTGCGCACGGAGGTCGTCGACGAGTCGATCGAGGATCACGTCGAGGGTGAGATCGTCGCGGTGGTCGTGCCACGTGTCTCGCTCGTGCGCGTCGCGGAAGCAGTAGGCCTTCCACGACACCGAGAACCGCAGCTCGTCCCAGCGGTAGCGCGCGACATCGGTGCCGTCGGCGGCGCGCAGCATCCAGGCGCGCTCGCGCCCCGAGCGGCCGGAGAACTCGAGCGTCGTCCCCGGCCGCAGCCGAGGGAGATCGTCGGCGGCAACATCTGCGATGCGGTCGACGCCGTGGAACACGGAGTCGGTGTCGAGCACGAGCGCGGTGTTGTACCGGACGCGATGCCGGCGTGCGTCGCCGTTGGCGCCGTCGGGCCAGTACGCGAGCTCGCCGCCGTCGCAGTCGTGGAACCACGCGATCGCGGTGGCGATCGGCAT
>JBEPUZ010000135.1:0-12364 GCA_041691275.1 Actinomycetota bacterium
ACGTCGATCGCGCCCTGCATGACCGGCAGGTCGGAGTCGCTGCCCATGATCACCCCAACGCGCGGGTTGCCCACGGCGACGACCCTAATGGACACTTGGTCCCATGCGTACACGACTGACCGAGATGCTGGGCATCGAGCACCCTGTGATGCTCGCGGGGATGGGCGGCGTTTCGTACCAGCGCGTCGTCGCCGCGGTTTCCGAAGCCGGAGGTTTCGGCACCCTCGGTGCGGCGACGATGTCGTCGCAACAGCTTGACGATGAGATGAGCGGGGTGCGCAAGCTCACGTCGAAGCCGTTCGGCGTCGACCTGCTCGCCGCGCTCCCGGAACGGATGGTCGACGACGCGCACAAGGTCGTCGAGGGGGGTGCGTCGTTGTTCGTCGCCGGGCTCGGCGTTCCCCGTGACGTCATCAAGGTGCTGCACGACGGCAACGTGCTCGTCGCGAGCATGTGCGGCAAGGTGCGGCACGCGATCGCCGCCGTCGAAGCCGGATGCGACTTCGTGATCGCGCAGGGCACCGAGGCCGGCGGTCATACCGGAACCGTCGCGACGATGCCGCTCGTTCCCCAGATCGTCGACGTGGTCGGCGAACGGGTTCCCGTCGTCGCCGCCGGCGGCATCTTCGACGGCCGCGGGCTCGCGGCCGCGATTGCGCTGGGTGCTGACGGCGTGTGGCTTGGCACGCGTTTCATCGCGACGCCCGAGGCGCGCACCGTCACGGGCTACAAGGACGCGCTCCTCCGATCGCACGAGGACGACACCGTGATCAGCCGGGGCTTCACCGGCAAGACCCTGCGCGCGCTGCGCAACGAGTGGACGAAGCACATCGAGGAGCACCCCGAGGAGCTCAGCAAGTTCCCCGAGCAGATGAGCAAGGCCGTCGCCGCCAACGCGTTGCACCTCGGAGGCGACGAGAACACTCCCGTCGATCCCGACAAGGAGTGCTACCCGTCCGGTCAGGGCGTCGGCGCGATCAACCAACTGATTCCCGCCGGCGACCTCGTCCGTCAGATCGTCGACGAAGCCGAACACGCGCTCGCGCGCGCGGCGCGCACCGTAGTCAGGTAGTGAGGTATTGAGTTCAGAAGTTCCCGCGTTGCTTACTGGGCACTTGGCTTGCTTCGGGGCTCGCTGACGCTCGCGATGTGAGGCTGCGCCAAGTGCGGCGAGTTCGCTCGCTCGTGCTTCGCCCATCGCTCTTGCTCACCGCGGCGGGCGACGGGCGGCCGTCGCAAACCCCCCTACAAACCTGCTTTTGTGCTTTCTTCTGCGAGGTCGTGGTCGTACATCATTTTTACGAGCTCGGTGAAGCTGACGCGGGGCTTCCAGCCGAGCTTGGCGTGGGCCTTGGAGGCGTCGCCGATCAGGAGGTCGACCTCGGCGGGACGGTAGAAGCGCGGGTCCTGTTTGACGTAGGGCTCCCAGTCGTCGATACCGGCGTGCTTGAACGAGACGTCGAGCAGATCGCGGATCGTGTGGGTCTCGCCCGTCGCGATGACGTAGTCGTCGGGCTGATCCTGCTGCAGCATCATCCACATGGCCTCGACGTAGTCGCCCGCGTAACCCCAATCGCGCGACGAGTCGATGTTGCCCATCGTGATGACTTCCTGCAGCCCGAGCTTGATGCGCGCCACCGAGTTGGTGACCTTGCGGGTGACGAACTCGAGCCCGCGGCGCGGTCCTTCGTGGTTGAAAAGGATCCCGCTGCTCGCGTGGATGTCGTAGGCCTCGCGGTAGTTGAGGGTGGTGTAGTGCCCGAACACCTTGGCGACGCCGTACGGCGAGCGTGGGTGGAACGGGGTGGTCTCGGTTTGCGGCGTCTCGTGCACCTTGCCGAACATCTCCGACGACGACGCCTGGTAGAAGCGGATCGGGTTGTTCTCGGCGCCGCCGACGATCCTTACCGCTTCGAGCATGCGCAGTACACCGATTCCGGTGATCTCGGCCGTGAGCTCCGCTTGTTTGAACGAGAGTTGCACGAAGCTGATCGCGCCGAGGTTGTAGACCTCGTCCGGCTGCACCTGCTCCATGACGCCGATCAACGACGACAGGTCGCGCAGGTCGCCTTCGAGGAGCTCGAGCGCCGGGTTCTCGTTCTGCACCATCTCGATCTTCGGGTTCGCCTGGCCGTGCACGAGCCCGAAGACCTGGTAGCCCTTCGTCTGCAGGAACTGCGAGAGATGGCGACCGTCCTGGCCGGTGATCCCGGTGATGAGCGCGCGCTTCACGAATACAGCTCCCCGATCGCGGACGGCCCGCCATCCCCGTGGGAATGGATGGGGCCCGCCCGTTGAATTTTCACGGCGATGACGCTACTCGCGGCCGGGCGCGTAGTCCGGGTCCAACTGGCGTAAGAACTCCGTGCAGCGCAGCGCCTCTTCGCGCTCACCGATGGCCTCCGCGGACGCACGGAGGCCGTCGAGTGCCCGCAGGAACCCGCGGTTCGTCTCGTAACGCCACCGCACATAGCCCGATCCCCGCCACCCCGACTGGCGCAGTCGATCGAGACCACGGTGGTAGCCGACGCGGAAATACGCGTACGCCTCGACGTCGTCACGCCCCAGACGGCCGAGTTGGGCCCAGGCGTCGAGAAACCGGGGCCAGCGCGCACAGACGTCGGCCACCGCGTCCCGGCGGCCGTCGACCTGCGCGAGAGCGGCTCGCAACGCCTCCAACGAGTCGTCGGGCTCGGGATCGAGGATCGTCTCGGGTGGCCCGCTCGCGGAGAGGTGTATGTCGGTCATCGCGAGGGATCGTACGGGATTGTCGACCGGTATCTTGGCGAGCATGCCGGACACTGAGGCGCAGGCCCCCACCGAGAAGCCCAAGCCGCCGACCCGGCTCGTCCTCGTGCGCCACGCGGTCACCGCGCAGACAGGTCCACTGCTTTCCGGGCGCACGCCCGGCATCGACTTGTCGGAGAAGGGTGTCGGTCAGGCCGACGCCACCGCGCAACGGCTGTCGAAGCTCCCGATCAGCACCGTGTACGCGAGCCCGATCGAGCGCACCACGCAGACCGCGCAACAGATCGCCGCGCGGCACTCGCTCGCAGTGCAGCCGTTGCCCGGCGTTATCGAGGCCGACTACGGCGACTGGACCGGCGGGAAGATCGCCGATCTCGCCAAGACCGACGAGTGGAAAGTGGTGCAGGTCGCGCCGTCACGCGCCCGGTTTCCAAACGGTGAGTCGATCACCGAGATGCAAGCGCGCGTGGTCGCGACGCTCGACGATGTCGTCGCCCGGCATCCGCACGAGACGATCGTCGTGGTGAGTCACGCCGATCCGATCAAGTCGGCGATCGCGCACTACAGCGGGATGCATCTCGACCTGTTCCAGCGGGTACATGTCTCACCGGCCTCGGTCACGGTGTTCGAGTTCCACACGTACGGCGTGATGATGGTGAAGTGCAACGACACCGGGGGGCTCGATGATCTCCTGCCGGAACCTGAAGCCGTGCCCGAAGCGGTGCCCGAAGACGTGAAGGCGGCGGCCTCACCATGACCGATCTCATCGAATTCGATCCCGTCGACGACATCGCGGCTGGCGCGTTCGGGCGTCCGGGCCAGCGCACCTTCGTGATCCAGGCGCGCAAGGGCGCCGCGGTGCTTTCGGTGCTCGTGGAGAAGGAACAGGTCCGGCTGCTCGCGCTCGAGGCGGCGCAGTTCCTCGACCGCATCGCGGCCGACGAGCCCGAAGAGGGCCCGAACGCGGTCGACGTCGTCGGTGGCTCGGTCACCGAGGTCGAGCCGCTGTTCCGGGCGCGGTTGATCGGGATCGGTTACGACACCGATCGCGGGCTCGTGCTCATTGAGCTCCGCGAGGACGCGGCCGACGAGGACGACGAGGATCCGCCGCCTCCGCCCGACGAAGCCGAGGGTCGCATCGCGCGTCTGTACGCGACGCGGGCCCAGGTCCGCGTGATGATGAAACACGGATCCGCGGCGGTCGAAGGCGGCCGGGAGAAGTGCACGTTGTGCGACTTCCCGATGGATCCGGACGGGCACATCTGCCCGCGCTGGAACTGAGTAGGTGGTGACGCTCGCCGAGGATCGGGCCCAAGCGATCCTGCGCGCCGGCGATGTCGACGTGCTCGGTCGCATGCCGTGGTCGTCGAACGCCACGTTCCTCGTGAACCTCTCCGACGGCGACGACGAGCTGCTCGCGATCTACAAACCGCAGCGCGGTGAGCGCCCGCTCTGGGACTTTCCCCGCGGCACGCTGTGTCATCGTGAGGTCGCCGCGTTCGAGGTGTCGCAGGCACTCGGTTGGGACATTGTTCCCGACACGGTGTTGCGCGACGGGCCGGCCGGGATCGGCATGATGCAGCGCTACGTCGAGCACGATCCCGAGGAGCACTACTTCACGCTGCTCGAGAAGCACGCCGACTCGTTTCGGCGCATGGCCGCGTTCGACGTTGTGATCAACAACACCGACCGCAAGGGCGGTCATTGTCTGTGGGGGCTCGAGACCGAGCGGATCTTCGGGATCGATCACGGTGTGTCGTTCCATGCCCAATGGAAGGTGCGCACGGTGATCTGGGACTTCGGCGGTGAGCCGATGCCCACCGATGTCTGCGCCGATCTGCACCGATTCGCCGGTCAGTTGCGCGCGGGCGATGTGAGCGAGCACCTGATCGACACCCTCGACCGGTTCGAGCTCGACGCCCTGCGCGCCCGCACCGACCACATCCTCGCGACCGGAAGGTTCCCCGAAGCCGACGAGGACTACCACTGCTACCCCTGGCCGATGATCTGATGGCTTCGGACGTGCGGGAGCTGTTCGTCGAATCGGCGCGGTTCGTCTGCGCTGTGCTGGCGCTCGACGAGATCGGAGCGGCGTGGGATCTTCCTTCGGCGCTCGCGGAACAGACCGTCGGAGGGCTTGCGGGCCATATCGCGCGCGGTGGCGTGTGGGTCGTAGGCGACTACCTCAACGCGGACGTTCCCGACGCGCCGTTCTCCGATTCGGCCGCCGATTACTTCGCCCGCTCGACCTCGTTCCTGAACGCCGACGATCACCGCGCGATCCGCGAACGCGGCGCGCAGATCGCCGCACTCGGGTACCCCGACGTGTGCGCCACCCTGAGCCGACGGCTGGACGACCTGGCCCCGCGCCTGCTCGCCGAACCGGCCGACCGCGTGATTGGTGTCGCGGCCGGCGTCGCGGTGATGCCGCTCGACCGCTACCTCGAGACGCGCATCGTCGAGCAGGTCGTTCACCTCGACGATCTCGCGCGCTCCATCGACCACATCCCGTGGCGCGTTCCGCCCGCCGCGCTAGACCTCGTGATTCGCATCGGTGTCGACATCGCAACCCTGCGTAGTGGCCCAACCGAAGTGCTGCGAGCTCTCTACCGCAGCCGCCTCGCCCCCGTGCTGCCCGTCCTCTGATTCGTTGTCCGTTCACCGTCCAATGCCCCGTATGGGTACTGGTGGGTGAATGGATCCGGAATCACGGCGCGACGGCGATGGCGGCAGCGGGGTCGCGGAAGAAGCGACTGCGGGGCATTACGACGTCGGCGCCCGCGGCGCTCGCGGCGGCGGCGGCTTCGTCGTCGACGTGGGGCCCGAAGCAGACGATGCGGGCCGCGGGCATCTCGGCTCGGATCTCCGGCACGAGACGCGCACTGCGGTCGAGGTCGACGACCACGATGTCGGCGGTTCCGTCGAGCGTGAACACGACGTCGGGGATCGTCGCCGTGATCTTCGAACGGTCCATCAGGTCGGTGACCAGCGCGCAGACGCGCATCGACTAAGTGGCGACGGGCTTCGGCGGGAGCGGCGGGACGAGGCCGGGCTCGGGCGGGGCGAACTCCGGCCAGCGCTTGCGTGATCGCCGTGAAAGCTTGTGCATCAGCGCGATGGCTTCGGGATCGTCGTCGCCGGGGCGGGTCTGGATGACCCCGTCGGCGAGCATGCGTTCCATCAGGTCGCGACCGGCATCGGTGCGAACGATCGTGAGCGTCCAGTCGTGGTACTTGCCGATGCCGCCGGTGGAGATGTCGGCGTGCTCGGCCGCGAAGTCGGGACACATCTTGCAGCCTTCACGCGTCCACTGGTGGCACTCCTTCAGCGGGACCTCGTGGTAGTCGCCGTTGTGCATCCAGATCTGGAACACGCCCTTGATGTTCATCTTCTTGATGTCGGCCTTCTTCAAGCCGTACTTCGCTTCGAAGAGCTCCTCGAAGATCGCGTCGTCGAAGGTCTTGGAACACAACAGGCCGATGCTCAACGCGAGCTTGCGCGCCACCTTGCCCGCCTTGCGTTGCTTCATGACCGGCGGGATCGACGACTGGCACGACATCCCGACGAGCGCGATGCGTTCGTCTTCCTTTTCGAGGTCGAGGTAGGCGAGCGTGTTCGCCGAGTACGTGTAGCGACTGCCGGCGGATGCGACGATGTCGGCGCGCGTGCGCGCCACGCCCGGGATCGCCTTCCAGGTCGAGCCGTCGCCCTCGAGGTACGAGACGAGCGCGGCGTCGATGATGTCGTGCTCGAGCGCGTAGACGAGCATGGCGGAGACGAGACCGCCGTCCTGACCGACTTCGTGGAGCTCGGGGTCGCTGGCGCGCGCCAGGCAGATGTCCTTGAAGACACCGCTCAGCTCTTCGGTCTCACGCGCCCGACCGAACATGAAGTTGTCGATGTCGGGTTCCCAGGCCCGAAAGCGAGGGCAGGCACGTGTGCAGGAGGTACACGCCTTGTCACCGTGGCTGCAGTCGCCGGGACCGCCGAACTCCTCGATCTGGAGCGGCTTGTAGACACCGTTCGTGTCGTCGTACGACAACACGTCGTGAGGGCACGCGATCACGCAACCCGCGCAACCGGTGCACAATCCCGACGTCACCACTTCTGAGTAGAGGTGCTTCCAGGAGAACGTCCAGCGTTCTTTCTTCTCGGCCTGCGGTTCGGTCTCGACCATCGCGCGGAGTCTAGAGGAGCCCGAACATCAGACTCCGAGCGACGATGTTCCTCGACGGCGTCGCCGCCACGCTCGCATGCGACGCGTATTCAGCGGTCACGGTGAAGGAATGGCGACCGGGAAGGAGGTGGGTGAACGCGGTGATCCTCCACGTTCCCGGCACCGTTGCAATCGTGGTACCGCCCGAGTCGGTCACGTGGTACGCCACGATCGTGTCGCCCGCGCGCGGCACCGCCGCGGTCCACCAGACGACGGCGCTCGTTCCGCTTCCGTAGACGTGCACCTGGGTCGGTGCTCCGTTCGAGACGATCGGACGGCACGGCTCACCCCGCACCGAACCGCACGGCGGGTATGCAGCCGGAATCCCGGCCGGCGGGTTCGGGATCACGGGCAGCACGACCGACGACGGGTGTCCCGACGAGTGCGCGATGTCGTTGATCACCGTTCCGTTCGCGGGCAGATCGCCGAACGCCCAGAACGGCCGGTTGCCGCCGGGCGCCTCCACAGTGATCCGGATGCGGGACCCGGCCCGGAAGATGTGGGCGAAGGGGAACAGGGCGACGCGTGCGGAGACGAACTGTCCCTTCGGCAACTGTTTCGCGGTTGCCGACGTGTCGGGGTGCACCGGCTGCAGCTTCGTCGAGGCCGATGTGAGCGCACGGTGCGACGCGCGTAGCCAGCCGTTCTGGATGTAGATCTCCTGACCGTCGGGCCGGAGCTCGGTGAGCGTCACCTCGACGTCGGTGTCGGCCGCGGTGGAACGTAGCCAGAGGTTCACGCTGCCGGGCCCGGCCATCACCGTCGTCTTCGACAACGGCGCGCTGTCGAACGCGAGCGCCTTGCCGAGCGGAAGGACGCGCCAGTCGAAGTTCGGGTGTGCCGCCCAGATGTCGGACGTGCTCCCGCTGTAGTCGGTGGCGGGCTTGGCGGTCGGGTCGTACACGTACGACGTGTATGCGTTGCCGGCGCGGTCGCCGATCGACGGCGCCTGCTTCGCCAGCTTCTGGTCGGGCTGGAAGTACCACGACGTCGGCTTCGCGTTCGGCGGCGGCCACGACGGGAACGTCACCGAGTAGTCGCCGAGCGGCGCGCCCAGGTTGTTGGGATCGCCGACGCCGTTCTCGAAGAGGATTCGCACCGGCGGTTCCGCTTGGTACTTCGCGAGCTGCGACGCGTAGGTCTGGGTGTTGTCGAAGCGGTCGGGCGGGAGTTGGATGCCGGCGATACCTGTTGCGGCCTGGAACACTGCGGGCGCGAGGGCGCGCATCGCCGAAGAGACGTGCGGCACGCGGTGCGCGACGTAGAACTCCAGGAACTCGTACCAACGGTCGAACTCGGCGACGAGGCTGTCGACGTGCGTGCCGTTGGTGCCGAAGAGCTTGAGGTCGCCCTTCGGTACGCCGGTGAGATTCGGCCAGATCAGCGACGACTGACCACCGGTCTGCTCGTCCTGCCACGCGCCGCCCATGAACACGGGCACGTCGATCTTCGGTGCGAGGAGCGCAGGCGAGATCGCGTCGGCGGCATCGACGGGCTCGCGGTAGGTATGGGAGTCGAACTCGCCGACGAGGCTCATGTTCTGGTGCCGGAGCAACTGGTTCTCGACGCACTGCTGACCGTTGGCGCCGCCGGCGTCGACGACGGCGTGCTCCCAACCCTGCCCGTACGGCTTGGCGTTGTTGTCGCGTTCCTGCGCCCATTCACGCGGGAAACCGACGTTGGGAATGCCTCCCGGGTCGGCGAGGCTGCGGTACGTATCGGCCACGACCGACAGGGCCGCGATCGCGGCGAGGTGCGGCGGACGGGTGGGTGCTACGAACGTCTGCGCGATGCCCGGATACGAGATCCCAACCATGCCCGGCTTTCCCGCGAGGACCCACGGCTGCGCGGCAACCGTCTCGACCACGTCGTAGCCGTCGAGACCCTGGAGCGGTTCGAAGAAGTCGAAGGCGCCGCCGGAGCAGCCGGTGCCGCGGATGTTCACACCAACGGTGGCGTAGCCGAGTAGTTGCGCGATCTGCGTGCTGGGTTGTGGGGAGCCGGGATGCGACGGGTCGTATCCCGAGTACTCGATCACCGTCGGGTACGGACCGGCGTTCGCCGGCCCGGGCAACGTGACCTCCGCGCTGAGCTTCGTCCCGTCGCGCGTGGTGATGTATTGGAACCCGTTCACGAGCGTTTGCGAGCTGTACAGCGATTGCGGCGGAACCTCGCTCGCGGTCGCGACGTGCAGGGCTGACGAGACCTGACTGCCGTCGACAACGGTGTAGCCGTTGCCGGCCGTCACCGTGCGGAACAGCAAGCTGCCGAGATCGTCGACATTCCCCGTCGCAACGATCGCGTGCGCGGCGTTCCGGAGCGTCAGCGTGTCACCGGGAGGTGCGTGGGTGACGTCGACCTGGTTGACGCTTCCGCGTGCCGTGAAGCTCGCGTTCGTCGTGGCATGGGCTGTACCCACCGCGGGAACGAGTGCGAACGCGGCGACGAGACCGGCGAGCGCGATTGGACCGAGCTTTCGTACTTCCCACATGGCGCGGGAGCGTAATCGCCGCCCCGGGTCTTGGCACACAGTACCCTACGGGGGTATGGTTCTCATATGCCCAGATACACTGACAAGCCTGGATATATCGGCAAGAAGGCCGCCGTGCAGCAGCGGCTGCGCCGGATCGAGGGTCAGGTGCGCGGTTTGCAGCGCATGGTCGACGACGACGCCTACTGCGTCGACGTGCTGACCCAGATCTCGGCCGCGACCAAGGCGCTGCAGGCCGTGGCGCTCGAACTGCTCGACCAGCACCTCGCGCACTGCGTCGCCGACGCGATCGGTGAGGGCGGATCGGCCGCCGACGAGAAGATCGCCGAAGCGTCGGCCGCGATCGCCCGGCTCGTACGGTCATGAGCCCGGCGATGACCGCCATCGTGACGCTCGGCGATATCGGGAGCTCCTTCCGCGAGGCGTTCTTCATGTTCTGGGAGACGCTGTGGGCACTCGTCCTCGGCTTCGCGCTCTCGGGTGCGGTGCAGGCGTTCGTGTCGAAGCGTCAGATGCAGCGAGCCATGGGCGATCATTCGCCGGCCGCGGTCGCGCGCGCGTCCGGGTTCGGGATGGTCTCGTCGAGCTGCTCCTATGCCGCGACCGCGATGGCGAAGTCGCTCTTCCAGAAGGGCGCCGACTTCACGACCGCGCTGATCTTCATGTTCGCGTCGACGAACCTCGTCGTGGAGCTCGGCGTCGTGCTGCTCGTGCTGATGGGTTGGCAGTTCGCGGTCGCGGAGTTCATCGGTGGGCCGGTCATGATCGTCGGGCTCGCGCTGATCGGAGGCATGGTCTTCTCACCCAGCCTCGTCCGTGCCGCGCGGGCGCGGCTCGACCAAGACGGAGACGACGGCACGACGGCACCCGATCACAGACACGACGAGTCGGACTCCGCCTCTATCAGGTCCAAGGAGGGCTGGACCGACGCGGCCGCGTTCACGATGTCCGACATCCGCATGCTGCGCCGCGAGCTCGTCGTGGGCTACCTGATCGCGGGCTTCCTCACCATGCTCGTACCGGTCGAATGGTGGAACGACCTGTTCCTGCACGGGCACGGTTTCTGGACGACGCTCGAGAACGTCCTCATCGGACCGTTCATCGCGGTCATCAGCTTCGTGTGCTCGATCGGCAACGTCCCGATGGCGGCCGCGCTCTGGCACGGAGGGATCGGCTTCGGCGGCGTCGTCAGCTTCATCTTCGCCGACCTCATCACGATCCCGCTGCTGCTGATCTACCGGAAGTACTACGGCACCGCGCTCACCCTGCGGCTGTTCGCGACGTTCTGGGCGCTCATGTCGGTTGCCGGTCTCGTCGTGGAAGGTGTGTTCCACGTGTTCGGAGCGATTCCGACCGATCGCCCCGAGGCGGTCGTGCCCGAGCGCTTCGCGTGGAACTACACGACCTACTTGAACCTCGCGTTCCTGGTCGTGCTCGCAGTGTTGTTCTGGCTGGCCCGTCAACGTCGCGACGACGCGGGAAGTGGGAGATATGCGACCGATCCAACCTGTGGCATGCAGGTCGAGAAGGCCAACGCGCCCGCGCATCTCGTGCACGACGGCACCGATGTGTGGTTCTGCTCCGACGGATGCCGCGACCAGTACGGGGCCACACACGAAATCGGCCCCTTTTCGGCTCGGTAGCCTTCACGGACAATGAGCAAGATCGTCGACATCCTCGCGGCCGGACCGAGCCACTCGTTCGAGTTCTTCCCGCCGAAGACTCCGGCTGCCGAGCTGCAGCTGGAAGAGACCATTCGTGATCTCGAACCGCTCGGTCCCACCTTCGTGTCGGTTACCTACGGGGCCGGGGGTTCGACGCGCGAGATGACGCACGACATCGTCACCCGGATCAATCGGGAAACGTCGCTGACCGCGATGGCGCACCTCACGTGCGCGGCACACACGCGCGACGAGCTGAACGAGATCGTGTCGCGCTACGGCGACGCCGGGGTCGGCAACATCCTCGCTTTGCGGGGTGACCCGCCCAAGGACCTGAACCTGCCCCCCGGTGATCTCGCGCATGCGACGGATCTCATCGACCTCGTCCGCGAGGTCGGCGACTTCTCGGTGGGAGTAGCAGTGCACCCGGAAGGGCATCCGGCGTCGACCGATCCGACGACCGACCGCCGCCGTCAGGCCGAGAAGCTCGCGCAGGCCGACTTCGGCATCTCGCAGTTTTTCTTCGAAGCCGACGTGTGGTTCTCGTTCCTCACCGATCTGCAAGAGCTCGGCGTGACGACGCCGGCGATTCCGGGAATCATGCCGGTGCTCAACGTGAAGTCGGTGAAGCGCATGGCCGAGATGTCGGGCGCCGCCTTCCCGGGCTGGCTCGAACAGCGGCTGCGAGCCGTCGAGGACGACGAAGAGGCGATGCGCACGGTCGGGATCGAGGCGACGACCCAGCTGTGCCGCGATCTGATGGCCGGCGGCGTCGACTCCTTCCACTTCTACACGCTCAATCGCTCGTCGGCGACGCGCGAGATCTACTCGAACCTCGGGTTCAGCGCGTAGCGGCAAGGACACGACGCGAAGAACCCAGGCCCGATCGCTCGGCCCGTGCTCGCAGAAGTCGATCGTCCGGTCGAGGTCGTGCAACACGATCCGAAGTCGCACGAATACCGGGACCGCGAGGCGGTGCCGTCACACTCCGAGCGTGAGGTACGCGAAGCCCAGGACGCGCCGGTATCCGTGAAGCCAGCCTGCGCGGTGGGTGTCGACCTGCGCTCGGACGTGGCCGGCGTCAGGCGCGTCCGGGTTTGCCAGGAGCCAGCGTTCACGTCCGGCGCAGTACCGCGATTCGAAACTGTCCCACTCGCTCAGCGTCGCAGTCGACATCGACAGGAGCCGAAATCCAGACTCAACGGAAAGGTCAACGAGACCGGCGACCGTCGTGAACTCTTCGGGCTC
>JBEPUZ010000136.1:0-12127 GCA_041691275.1 Actinomycetota bacterium
CGACGTTCTCACCGTTGACGACCGCCTCGCCGCCGAGCGCCTTGATCTCCTCGACCACCTGCATCGCCGCGCTCGGGTCGCCACCCTCGCCGTGCATGTCGCCGCCGAGGTCGTTGACAACGACCTTCGCACCTTCACGCGCGTACGCGAGCGCGTGCTCGCGACCGATTCCACGCCCCGATCCCGTCACGATCACAACGCGGCCGTCACAAATGCCCATTCGAGAGTCCCTCACTTCGGAGCTGCTCGCGCAGCTGGTGTTTATACAGCTTGCCGTTGTCGTGCCGGGGCAGCGCCTCGACGAAGATCACGCGACGAGGACACTTGTAATGCGCGATCCGGTCCCGACACCACTCGACCAGCTCGGCCGCGAGGGTATCGGTCGGCTCGATCCCGGCTTGGGGTTCGACGGCCGCGACCACGATCTCACCCCACTCGCTGTCGGGTTGACCGACCACGCCGACGTCGCCCACCGCGGGATGCGCGAGCAGCGCGGCCTCGACCTCGGCCGGGTAGATGTTCACCCCGCCGCTGATGATCAGGTGCGCGCTGCGATCGGTCAGGAAGAGGTAGCCGTCGGCGTCGACGTAGCCGACGTCGCCCAGGGTGAAGTGGGTGTCGAGATAGGCGCCGTCGGTCTTCTCCGGCGCTTTGAAGTACTCGAACCGATCGTCGTCGGGGGCGCGCAGATAGACGGTGCCGATCTCGGTCGCGGCCGCTTCGCCGCCCGACTCGTCGATGATCCGCACGTGGTCGGGAGGATCCACCCTGCCAACCGTGCCCGGCTTGCGCAGCCACTCGTCCGGCCCGACGAGCGTGCCCGCGCCTTCGGTCGCCGCGTAGTACTCCCACACGATCGGACCGAGCCATTCGATGAGCCGTTGCTTGACGTCGACGGGACACGGCGCGGCGCCGTGCAGGATGAAGACGAGCGTCGACAGGTCGTACCGCTGCTTCACTTCTTCGGGAAGCGAGAGGAGGCGATGGAACATCGTCGGGACCATGTGCGTATGGGTCACGCCGTGCTTTTCGATCAACGCGAGTGTCGGCTCCGCGGCCCAGCCGTCCATCATCACGATCGGGACGCCGAGCGCGGCGGGCGCGGTCAGCGAGAACGAGAGTGGGGCCGCGTGGTACAGAGGACCGGTGCACAGGTGCACGTGGCGATCACCGCGGTACGCGGTGAGCCCGCCGACGCCGAGCGCGCCGCGCGGGTCGGCGCCGCGACGGACTCCTTTCGGACGTCCCGTGGTACCCGACGTGTAGAGCATCGTGCTGCCCGCGACGGGATCGTCGATGTTGTCGGCCGGCTCCGCGGCGAGCACGCTGTCCCACGATTCGAAGCCGTCGATGTCGCCGCCGACGGCGAGGAGCGCGCGCAGCCGGGGCCCGAGATCGGCCGCGGCGCGGGCCGCCTCGGCGAACCGGGCGTCGGCGACGAAGGTCGTCGCTTCGCAGTCGTCGACGATGTAGCCCGCCTCGGCGCCGGTGAGGTGCCAGTTGACGGTGGTCAGGCGGAGCCCCGCCCGCTGCGCCGCGGCAACGGTCTCGAAGAACTCGGGCCGGTTCGAGCACAGGAGCGCGATGCCGTCGCCGGCCTTCACGCCCCGCGCCCGCAAGGCCCGCACCAAGCGGTTCGCGTTGTCGTTCGCCTCGGCTCGGGTGCGGTTCCCCGCCTCGGAGATCACCGCGGGCCCGTCGGCGTCCTCGGCCGCCCAGAACGCCGCAAGCATGCCCCGGTCTGCCGCCGCATTCAGTAGTTCCGCATCAGGCGCGCTCATGCGTTGATGCTTGCCCGTTGTCTCGGCCGAGTCCAGCTTCCTCCGCTCGCCAGGTCGCGACTCGTGTCAGGCGGATGCGGCGCGGTCACGCTCGACCTCGTCCAGCGACGCGTACTCCTCGCCGGTGTCGGCGAAGTCTTCGAACTGGATGACGCCGATCTCCGTGAAGCGTTGACGCAACCAGCCGTCGGCCGCGTCGAGCAGTCCCAGCTTCTTGCAGTTCGGGACGATCTTCGAGAACAACAGCTGCTGGAAGATCTGCTGGGCGGGCGGGTTGACCTTTTCCATCGTGCGGTAGATGGCGTCCGGATCGACACCCATCTTCGCCCACATCTCGGTGTGCGCGAACCGCCGTTGCAACCGGCGGGCGACGTCGAACGCGAACTCTTGGCGCTCGCGCAGCTCGGCATCGGTGAGGCCCTTGTAGAACTCCTGGAGCGACAGCACACCGAACGCAACGTGGCGCGCCTCGTCGCTCATCACGTAACGCAACAGCTTCTTCAGCAACGGTTCGGTCGTGATCTGCTGCATCAGGCCGAACGCGGCCAGCGCCAGACCCTCGACCATGATCTGCATGCCGAGATACGCGATGTCCCAGCGTGGGTCCGAGAGGATGTCGTCGAGGATCCCCTTCAGGTTCTCGTTGATGCCGTACTGCGTGCCGAGCTTGTCGTCGAGGTAGCGCGCGAACACCTCGACGTGACGCGCCTCGTCGACCACCTGCGTAGCCGCGTAGTACTTGGCATCGATCCACGGGACGGTCTCGACGATGCGCGCCGTGCACAGCAGTGCGCCCTGCTCACCGTGCATGAACTGCGACAACAGCGAGTTCTGCAACTCGACGCCGACCTGACGCCATTCCTTCTCGCCGAAGTGCTTGACCGGTGAGTCTTCGGCCTCGGCCAGCGCCTGGAAACGCGCGGTGCCTCCTTGGCCCAGCTCGTCGGCGACCTTCTCGGGATCGACGTCGATCGACCAGTCGAGATCGGTCGACGCGTTCCACTGCGACGTCTTCGCCTTCTCGTAGAGCTTGATCAGCGCGGGCCGGCTGCGCTCGTAGTCCCAGGTGAAGACGGAGTCGAACTCCGCGCTAACCGCGTGCGCGAGCTCCAGCCCTTCCTCGTTCAGGCCCTCATCGTTGACAACCGTCATGACTGCTCCTCCGAGACTGCGTCGAGAAGACGCGAGATCAGTTCGTGCCATGCGCCCTCCGCGGGCGCGTCGACTTTCAACGTGCGCAACACGAGCGCGCCCATCGCGAGCGTGAGCCCAAACCGAGCGAACACTTCGGAATCGAGCGCAGGATCGAGCGCACCTTCGGACTTCGCGCGATCGACGACATCGACGAGCATGCGCTCGCGCACCTCCAACCGTTCGCGCAACGCGGCTGCGAGATCGTCGTCGCGTCGCGCGGCCGCGACCGCGTCGATGAGCAACGGGGGCTGGCGGCGGGGACGGACCAGCTGATCACCCAGCAGCTCGAGAAACTCGCGCGGTTCGCGCCCCACCCCTTCGGCCAACAGACCGTCGACCTCGACGCCGGCCCGGGCGCCGATCGCCGCGAACAGCAACTCGTCCTTGCCCCGGAAGTTCGCGTAGATCGCACCCGTCGTCAGGCCGGCGGCGCGGGCGATGTCCTGCAGTCGGGCGCCGTCGTAGCCCTGCTCGACGAACACCTCGACCGCGGCCGCGAGCAGCCGATCCCGGGTGGATCCTGAGATCACGGCATCGGTCACAGCAGCCATTCCGCGATGATAACGATCATTATCCGAGGCCACAAGGCGCCCAACCCACCCCTTCCGGGTGCGAAACTGCCCCGATGAAACGCCCCGCCGACCTCCCCGTGACCCTCGATGACGTGCGGACCGCGGCCGAAACGATCCGGGGCGCGGTTCGGGTCACGCCGACCGCCCACTCCGAGACGCTCTCGTCCATCACCGGCGCCCGGGTGTGGCTGAAGTTCGAGAACCTCCAGTTCACCGGCGCATTCAAGGAGCGGGGCGCCCGCAACTTCTTGGCCCACCTCCCGGCCAACAGCCGGGCGAACGGTGTCGTGGCGGCTTCGGCCGGCAATCACGCCCAGGGAGTCGCGCACCACGCCCGCCTGCTCGGCATCCCCGCCACAATCGTCATGCCCGCCGACACGCCGTTCGCCAAGGTCTCGAACACCGCCTATCACGGCGCCCGGGTAGTGCTCGAAGGTCCCAACTACGCGGCGGCGCTCGAGTGCGCGATCCGGCTCGTGCACGAGACCGGAGCGACGCTTGTTCCCGCCTTCGACGATGCCCGCATCATCGCAGGCCAGGGCACGGCCGGGCTCGAGCTCCTCGAACAGACCGCCACCACTCCCCTCGACACGATCGTCGTGCCGATCGGAGGTGGCGGCCTCATCTCCGGCATTGCCGTTGCGGTGAAAGCGCTCCGACCCGAGGTGCGCGTCGTCGGCGTGCAGGCCGAGGGATACGCGGGCATGTTGCACGCGCTCGATCGGTCCCCTGCCGCGACCGGTGGCCCGACGATCGCGGAGGGCATCGCCGTCGCCGCTCCGGGCGCGCTGACCCGCCGGTTCGTCGCCGAGCTCGTCGACGAGATCGTCGTCGTCTCCGAGCGCCGCATCGAGGAGGCGATCGCGCTCGGCGCCGAGATCGAAAAGACGATCCTCGAGGGCGCGGGCGCCGCGGGCCTCGCCGCGCTTCTCGAGCATCCGGCCTTGTTCCGCGACCAGAACGTCGGCATCGTCCTCAGCGGCGGCAACATCGACGCCCGCATGCTCGCGTCGGTGCTGCTCCGGGCCCTCGCTCGCTCGAGCCGGCTCGTGCGGCTGCAGATCGAGCTCCCCGATCGCCCGGGCGTGCTGGCCACCGTCGCGCGGATCGTGGGTGACCTCAAGGCGAACATCGTCGACGTCGAGCACCGTCGCGACCTCCCCGGGGTGGCGCTCAAGAGCGTGCGACTCGATCTTTCGGTCGAAACGCGCGATCGCGCGCATGCTGACGAGATCGTGAACGCGCTCGAGGCCGGTGGCTTCCGGGTCGAGGTCGTATGACCATGCCGGGCACAGACGCCTCTCGATAGTGTCCGGAGTTCCAGACGTGGGAGGCATCAGCGTGAGAAGGTTCGCAATCTTGGCCACAGCCGCGGTGTTCGCGGCCGGCGTGGCCGCATGCGGAAGCAGTAGTAAGACCAGTTCGGGCGGCGACACGACGACGACGTCCGCCGGCGCCACGACCACGAGCGTGGCGTCCACGACACCTACCTCGGGACCCGCGGCGATCGACTGCGGCGGCACCAGCGCCTACGTGACCGACATCGGCAGCGCCTCCGGCTTCAAGCCGATCACGCCCGACACCCTGACGGTCGTCACCAGCCTCCCTGGTCCGGGCTTCTTCGTCGGCAGCGACAGCGACCCGACGAAGATCACCTCCGGCTACGAGTACGACCTGGCCAAGGCGATGGAGCAGGCGTTCGGCCTTCACAAGCTCGTCGTCCGCAACCAGAACTTCGACGCGATCACCGCCGGCACCGTGACCAAGTACGACGTCGCGTTGTCGCAGATCTCGATCACGTGCGACCGGGCCAAGGTCGTCAAGTTCTCGATCCCCTACTTCCAGTCGAACCAGGGGATCCTCACGAACAAGGGCGGCCCATCGATCACCACGATCGCCGAGGCGAAGACGGTCCAGTGGGGCGTGCAGACCAGCACGACCGCCGGCGACCTTCTCGCCAAGATCAAGCCCGACAAGACGCCGAAGGTCTTCCAGAACCTCTCGGACGCGTACGTGGCACTGCAGGCCCACCAGATCGACGCCGTCCTCATCGACACCGCGATCAACCTCGGTGAAGCCGCGCAGTCGAACGGCAAGTTCGTGGTGGTGTCGCAGTTCGCGCAGACGGGCGGCCCCGACCAGTACGGCGCGATCGTGCCCAAGGACTCGACGAACGCACCGGCGGTCAACGCCGTCATCAAGCAGCTGAGCGACTCGGGCCAACTCTCGCAATTCGCGAAGAGCGATCTCACCGCCGATCCGGGAACGCTGCCGCTCATCACGGTTCCCTGAGCGGCGACGACCGAGCCTTCCGGCGCCGGGGCACGAGCAAAATGGCACCAGAGCAACCCATCTCAGTCGTACCGCCCGGCGCATCTGAGCGCCGGGCGGTGCGCTTTCGCGGCAACCTCGTACCGGCGCTGATCGCCGGGATCGCTTCGGTGGCGGTGACGGTCTTCGCGATTGCGATGCTCTGGAAGTTCGATCAGTCGCTCGGCGTCGATGGTGCTCGGATCCTGATCGCCCGGATCGCGGAGATCGGGCTCGGACTCGCATCGCTCGTCGTGCCGTTCTACGGGCTGCGGGCACTCCTGACCTCGCGCCGAGCGGAACGGCTCGCGGCGGACGGCGACCACCAGAGCGCGCGCATCACCGTCGAGGACGCGCGTGACCACATCTGGGTGGTCGTCGGCATCGGGCTGACCGCGGCGGTGCTGGGATTCGTCGCGTTCCTGCTCTCCGCGAACCACGGTGCCGTACGCACGGTGCTCTTCGACTGGTCGATCATCTGGAGAAGCCACAGCGGGCTGCTCAAGGGCTTCTGGCTGAACATCAAGCTGTTCGTCGTCAGCGAGATCCTCGTGCTGATCTGGGCGCTGATCGTCGCCGTCGTCCGGTCGCTGCCAGGGCGCGCGTGCGCGCCGATCCGCTTCCTCGCGATCGCATACACCGACGTCTTCCGAGGCGTGCCCGCGGTCATCGCGATTTACCTGATCGTGTTCGGGTTCGGGCTGGCGGGCGTCCCGGTGTTCAAGAGCATGAGCCAAAACGGTCAGGTCTTCTGGCTCGCGATCCTCGCGCTCGTCCTCGTCTACGGCGCGTACGTCGCGGAGGTCTACCGGGCCGGCCTCGAGAGCATCCATTGGAGTCAGGCCGCGGCCGCGCGGTCCCTCGGATTGTCGCAGTGGCAGACGCTGCGACATGTCGTCATCCCTCAAGCCGTACGCCGCATCATCCCCCCGTTGCTCAACGACTTCGTCGCACTGCAAAAGGACACGGCGCTGGTCGCGTTCGTCGGCGCGCTCGACATCTTCAACTACGCCACGATCTACAAGAGCAACTACTTCAACCTCTCGCCCGTCACCGGCGCCGCCATCGCGTTCCTGCTCATCACCATCCCGGTCACCCGTTTCGTCGACTACCTGATCCGGATCGACAAGGAACGGACGCAGGCACAATGACGGCGTTCATCGAATTGCGCGGAGTGCACAAGTCGTTCGGCGACAACGAGGTGCTGCGCGGCGTCGACCTCAGCATCGACGAGCATCAGGTCGTCTGCCTGATCGGTCCGTCGGGTTGCGGCAAGTCAACCCTTCTCCGCTGTGTCAATGCTCTCGAGTCCATCCAGGACGGCGAGATCCTCATCGACGGCGATCGGGTCTCCGGTCGGGGAGTCGATGTCAACGCGCTGCGCGCCGATGTCGGCATCGTGTTCCAGAGCTTCAACCTCTTCCCGCACATGAGCGTCCTCGACAACGTTTCCCTCGCGCCCCGCAAAGTCCTGAAGCTCGACAAGGACGAAGCCGCCGACCGCGCCTACGGGCTGCTCAATCGGATCGGGCTGGCAGAGAAGGCCCACGAGTTCCCCGATCGTCTCTCAGGAGGTCAGCAGCAGCGGGTCGCGATCGTGCGGGCCCTCGCCATGCAGCCGCGCGTGATGTTGCTCGACGAGGTGACGAGCGCGCTGGACCCCGAGCTCGTCTCCGAGGTCTTGACCCTCGTCAGTCAGCTCGCAAGCGAAGGCATGACGATGTTGCTTGCCACGCACGAGATGGGCTTCGCCCGGGAAGTGTCGAGCAAGGTCGTGTTCCTCTACCAGGGCCAGATCGAAGAGGAGGGCCCGCCCGAGCAGATGTTCAACGACCCCCACAGCGACCGCACCCGCGCGTTCCTCCGCAGCATCATCGAAGCCAAGCGGTTGTAATCTGCGCGCATGGCGCTCGACGCGACGACCTCGCAGATGCGGTCCGGCGGCCTGCAACCGAACGCGGCGCCTCCGCGCCGCTGGAACCGCGGTGTCGCACTCCGTTTTGCCCTCGCGATCGCTCCTACGGTGGCGTTCGCGATCCTCGGTGCCATTCAGCAACATCTCCAAGCCCATTGATCACGATTCGCCCGGCGCGGCCCGACGAGTACGAGCGCGTAGGGACACTGACGATCGCCGCGTACCGGACGCTGCCGGTCGACCATCTCTGGGGCGGGTACGGCGACGAGATCCTCGATACCGCGAACCGGTCCCGCCACGCCGACATCCTCGTCGCAGTCGACGACGAATCGATCGTGGGCGCGGTCACCTACGTCGGCGACACGAGCTCGTCGTGGAGCGAGTGGACCGATCCGGGCGAGGTGCAGTTCCGGTTACTGGCGGTCGACGCGCAGTTGCGTGAACACGGCGCCGGGACCGCGCTCGTGCAGGCGTGCATCGAGCGGGCGACGGCCGCTGGGCGACCGATCCTGATGCACACCACGGTCTGGATGGAAGCGGCGCGGCGGATGTACGACCGACTCGGCTTCGTCCGGCGGCCGGATCGCGATGTGCCGTACGAGGCCTGGAACGCGGTCCCCAAGGACGACCTTCCGGAGGTCTGGGTCGGACAGTCGTTTCTTGCCTATTCGTGGTCGGGAACGTCGTCCGCGACGTGACAGAACACTCAGTGCGTTTGCTCCGCCACTGAGATAGCCTGGATGTCGGTCGATCGGGCGCACGGGTTGGGACCAATGGGCGAAGCTGTGACAAAGGGTCGTCGCGTCACGTATCTCGACGGACTGCGCGGACTGGCTGCGCTCCTCGTCGTCTTCTTCCACTCGAGCTCGGCCTTCGTGCCGTCGATCATCTTCGGGACCGATCGCGGTGGCATAGCGCACGCGTTCTACGCCACGCCGATCCTGAACATCTGGATGCAGGGCAACTTCATGGTGTGCGTGTTCTACGCACTCTCGGGTTATGCCCTCGCGTACGCGACCTTGTCGCGCGGCGGCATCGCCTCCGCGATCTCCGGGCTCGTACGGCGGTATCCCCGCCTCGCCATCCCGACCACGTGCGCGACCGTGATCGCGTTCGTGATGCTGAAGCTGAAGATGCTCCCGGCCCACAAGGCGGCTGCGCTGTCGCACTCGACGTGGTTGGCGGGCCTGTGGAACTTCACCCCGTCGCTCAAGGGCGCGGTACGCGAGGGCGCGATCGGCGTCTTCGGTTCGCACGGCTCCGCGTACGACGCCCCGTTGTGGACGATGCACAGCGAGCTGCGCGGTTCGCTGATCGTCTTCGCGGTGTTGATCTTCGCGCCCCGCCGGTGGATGCGCATGGTCGCCTACGTCGCGATCGCGTTCCTCACGTACCACAGCTACCTACTCGGGTTCGTCGCCGGCATGGCGATCTGCGAGCTCACCATCTCGTACAACCAACGGGGCGAGTCGCTCGCCCGCAAGCACCTGTGGTGGATCGCGCCGATCGGGGTCTACGGACTCGTTCTCGGGTCGTATCCCACCCCGAGCTCGACGATGCCGGGCTTCTACGACAACCTGCTCCCCCACATCTTCGGTGACGGAAAGTACGCGCAACAGATCGGCAGCAACGTCGTCGGTGCGATCCTCGTCCTCGTCGCCGTCGTCGCGCTCCTCCCGGTCCAGCGCGTCCTCGAGACCAGACCCATGCAATTCCTGGGCCGCGTCTCGTTCGCGCTGTATCTGTTGCACTTCCTCGTGCTCGGATCGCTCGGTGCCGAAACGCTGATCGTGCTGCACGGTCCCCTGCCGTACGCCGTCGCCGCGGTTGGCGCGTTCGTCGTCGTGATCACGGTGTCCATGGGCGCGGCGTGGATCTTCACCCGTCTCGTCGACGAGCCCGCAACCAAACACCTCAAGCGCGCGTACCAATGGCTCGCCCACCAAGTGGTCCGGGTCGTCCCCGCGACGAAGCCGATCCTCACTCCGACCCGTAACGCCGCGCCGCCCGTCGTCGCGATGGACCGCGCGCCGTAACTCGCCCTCGCGTCCGTCGAAGTGACCCGGTAGGCAGGTTGCGAAACGTCTACGAATCGGGCTGGTTGAGCTCGATGAAGTTGCCGCTCGGGTCGTGCAGGAATGCCTGGCGACCGGCGCCTTCCATGCGGTCGATCGTGTGCACCTCGTAGCCCGTCGCACGGATATCGGCGACGGCCGAGTCGAGATCGTCGACGCGGATCGCGAAATGATCGCCACCCGAACGAGAGCCCTCGCTCTGCATCAGATGCACCTGTTGACCGCCCGCGTCGAGCCAGTAGCCCGGTCCGAAGTCGGGGCGCTCGAGCACGCTCAGACCGAGCACGCCCGTGTAGAAGGTCATCGCCTCGTCGGCGTCACGAACGCAGATGGCAACGTGGTGGATACCCGACGGCTTCATCGTGTCTGAGCCTAGGTCCGTGCGGACGAGCGAGCCCTCAGGCGAAGCCGAGGGAGCCATGTAATTCCCTTCCCGACGAGCCACAACCCCGAGACACGCCGAATCGCCCGACCCCCCAACTGACTTGTAGCGTCGCCGTCCGACTGGAACCGGTTTTCGGAGGCTGACGTGGGTGCACTCGACGGCAAGGTGATCGCGATCACGGGAAGCGGTCGCGGCATCGGCCGGGCCGTGGCACTGGCCGCAGCCGCCGAAGGCGCCGCGATCGTCGTCAACGACTACGGCGTCTCGATGGACGGTAACGAGCCGACGAGCGAGGTCGCCGACAGCGTCGTCGAGGAGATCACGAGCGTGGGCGGGCGCGCGGTCGCCAATGCCAACTCCGTCACGACGATGGAAGGCGGCGCGTCGATCATCCAGTCGGGCATCGACGCGTTCGGCCAGATCGACGGCATCGTATGTGTCGCCGGCATTCTCCGTGAACGCATGTTGTTCAACATGTCGGAGGACGAGTGGGACCCGGTCATCGAGACGCACCTCAAGGGCACCTTCACCGTGTTCCGCGCCGCCGCCGCCGTCTTCCGCGCGCAGAAGAGCGGCCGCATGATCGGTTTCACCTCCGGCGCCTTCGCGGCGAGTGTCGCGCAGGCCAACTACTCCGCAGCCAAGGGCGGCATCGTCTCGCTCGTCCGCAGCGCGGCCGCAGGCATGCAGAAGTACGGCGTCACCGCCAACTGCATCGCCCCCGTCGCGAAGTCGCGCATGTCGGGTCAGGTTCCGTTCGGAC
The DNA here is from genome assembly GCA_041691275.1 of Actinomycetota bacterium. Taxonomy (GTDB): domain Bacteria; phylum Actinomycetota; class Acidimicrobiia; order IMCC26256; family PALSA-610; genus PALSA-610. The sequence continues at coordinate 10,996 of JBEPUZ010000136.1, forward strand.
TCGAGATGGGCGAGCCCGAAGACGTCGCGCCGATGGTCTGCTACCTCCTTTCCGATCTTGCGAGCGCGGTCACCGGTCAGATCTACACGGTCAACGCCGGACGCATCGCGGTGTGGAACCAACCGATCGAGGTGCGCGAGATGCGCAAGGACGGCCGCTGGGACGTCGACGAGATCGCATCGCGTTTCGACGAGGTCGGTGTCGAGCCGATGCCGATCCTCGAGCGCCTCGCCGCCATGGAAGCCGCGGCCAAGTCCAAGGACAAGCCGAACAGCTGACCGCTCGGAAACGAGTCACGCGCGCCATGACCGAGGTCACGCTCACAGCGGGGAAGTACGAGGCGACGTTCCGGCCCGACGTCTCGATGCTCTGCACCTCGCTGCGCTTCCGCGACGACGAGTACGTCTCGTGGCCGCGTCCGATCGAAGAGTTCCAGGCCGGTCACGCCACGGCCATCCCGCTCGTGCATCCCTGGGCCAATCGCCTCGGACGCGAGGGCTACGACGTCGGCGGCGAGCACATCTCCGTCGACGGCCTCGCGCTGCCGCACGACACGCACGGTCTTCCGATTCACGGCAACCTTCTCGGCGTGCCGTTCGAGGTGCAACAGGCGAACGACACGCGCGTCGTCGCGACGCTCGACTACGGCGCGCATCCGGAGAAACTGCTCGCGTTTCCCTTCCCCCACGTCGTCACGATCGACGCGCGCCTGCACCCGACGCGCGGATTCAACATCGTCACCCGCGTCGACGCGACCCCGGAGGTCGCGGTGCCGATCTCGTTCGGCTGGCATCCGTTCCTTCAACTCCCGAACGTTCCCCGCGCCGAGTGGGAGCTCCGTTGGCCCGAGTGCGAACACGTCGAGGTCGACGAGCGCATCATCCCGACCGGCGCGCGCACGCCGCAAGCCGCGCAGCAGGCGCTGATCGGTGACCGCACGTTCGACGACCACTATGCCCTCGCCGCCAACCGCAGCTTCTCGATCGCGGCGGGCTCGGGTTCCAAACGGCGCACGCTCACACTGCAGTTCGATCCGTACTACCCGTTCGCCCAGCTCTACGTGCCCCCCGACCGCGACCTCGTCGCCATCGAGCCCATGACCGCCGAGATCGACGCCCTCGGCCGCGGCACC
>JBEPUZ010000137.1:0-12041 GCA_041691275.1 Actinomycetota bacterium
CACCATCGGCGCAGCGGCGCAGGTCGTGTTGTGCCGGGCCCGAACAGTCCTCCGACACGCGCTTACGTCCACGGCCTTCGGGGCGGCGATGACGGCGACCTGCCGCTGATTCGGGCGGTAGGTGAGGCGGAGTCCGAGGGCGGTGTAGACCTCGGCTTGGGCTTCGCCGTTGGCGTCTTTGAGTGCCTGGGTGACGTCGGTGAGGCCGGCGATCAGGTCCCGGAGCTCGGCTGGCGTGGACGACTGCCGAACGGTCTGGGCGAGCACTTCTTGCGCGGCGAGCTTTTCGCCTTGGGCTTCGGCGATCCAGCTTGTGACGACGGCGGGCTCGGCGCCGCTTTCGAGCGCGGCCTGGTAGCGCGAGAGGCGCTGGGCGCAGTCAGCGACCTTTCGCTGTGCGATCTCGCGTCGGGCGGTGTCGGGGTCGTCGGGGGGTAGCGGACGCGGCCGCGAGTTGTTCGCAGGTCTGGTCGAGGTGTTCGGCGTCGAAGAGGGATGAGAGCCAGCGGTCGAGCTCGTCGATGATGGCTCGCTCGTTGCTGTAGAGCTGTGGTCCACAGTCGCCGACCGACGGCTTGGCGCCCTGCGAACTGCCCAGTCCGCCGCGCTCGGTCAGGGAACCGGCGCCTACCAGAACGTGCACGGCAACGGCGCCTACAAGCTCCAGGTCATCGGCCAGGGTTGCGACGAGCACAAGCCGCCGTAGCAGTTCAACAGCTTTGCTCACCCCAGGGCACGGAATGAGAAACGGCGAGCGGGTTCAGGGGACTGTCCAGGTGATCGCGGCCGGCACGGCGGCCTCGAGGAATGTGTTGTAACCGACCTTCGTGACGCTCACGCCGTTGGGCAACAAGAATCCCGGGCAGAAGGTCCCTTTCTGATTCGGTTGGGGAGCGTGCTGCATCGTGAATGTGCACCCGGTGAAGGCGTCGTCGATGCCGGCGCCGCTGTCGTAGTTCTTGCCGTCGGAGCCGAAGATGCGAGCAACCTGTCCGTCGCGCATCGCGTTGTCACCGTTGTCGACGATCGTCATCTCGAGTCCGACCCACCGGTTTCCGGGAGTGGGAACGTCCTTCGCGTCGACGGGCGTGGCCGGGTCAAAGACCTTCACCAGGGTGACGCTCGCAACGTCGGCCGGAACGTACTGGTCAGGCTCGTTGAGTGTGTCGCCGAGGTGTCCCGTCTTCACGCCGCCGGGCACAGTCGTCGTGGTGTCACCACCAGAGGTGGTCGTCGTGGTTACGTTGCCGGAATCGGAGCCGGAGCCGACGGTCGTTGTCTGCGGCTGGGTCGCCGGTGTCGACTTCGCCGAACTGCTCCCGCAGGCGGCGGTACCGAGGGTCAGTAGGCCGAGTGCCGCGACTGCGACGCACGTGCGGATGCTGGGTGGGTTCATGTGATCGTTCCTTCGGTTTGGGTCGGAGCCCGCGTTTCGTGTGACGGCGCGGTCGTGGTCGATCGCGAAGTGCCCGAGTTGCCCGCGGAGGTGAGGGCGCTGAGGTCCGGCGTGGTGTTGCCACTGCAGTACACGCGGTTGCAGAGCGCGCCGTAGGCGGCGGGCTGGACGTCGGCTTTGGTGATCTGGTCGCACGTGGCCTTCGGGTCGCCGGTCGTGGCCAGGCCGGTGATCCCGTTCGATGTCGTGGGCGAAGCCGCCGCGGTCGTCCCGTTCACGGAGGTGGCGGTTCTTCATGTCGTCGAACGTACGGCCGAGCGCCCTCGGAGGAATCGGGGGAAACCCTCGATCTGGGCGTCGGCTCTGGATATCCCGGCCGGCGATCCGTACCGTCGGACCGTGGCTGACTATCTCGTCGAGCGTTACTGGCCGGGCGTCAGCGCCGCCGAAGTGCGGCGCCTCGACGCGCGTCTGTCTGGCGCCGTCGGCGATGTGACCTACATGGGAAGCGTGCTCATCCCCGACGACGAGGTGGCGCTATTCGGGTTTCGTGCCCGGAGCGAGAGCGATGTGCGCGCTGCGGCGACGGCGGTCGGCTTGCGCTGCGATCGGATCGTCGCCGCCGATTTCGGGTGACTGGGTTCGACTCTGGTGCTACTCGCTCGCTATCCGGGCGCCGAGCTCGGCAGCGATACCGGCCGAGCGTGCGGTCATGACATCGTCGTGAGCGCGTGCGTCTTCCCGCGTCGAGGCCGAGGCCGCAGTCTCAGCCGGTCCAGCTGCGCGCTCGACCTCGTGCACCTGGACGAGACCACTCGACTCATCGACGTCGTAGTGCCGGTGGACGCAGCGACCGGCGCGTCCAGGCGCAGCGTCCTACCCGAGCCTGAGCACGCTGTGGAGCGACGGCGTGGACGTCGGGTCGAACTTGTTCCTCCGACACCAGCTCTCACTACGCAGCCGGCATCCACCGAGATCGGCGCCAGCGCATTTCCGAATCCTGGGCCCGCCGTCGCCCGGCGCTCAGATCCGGAGCTGGGGCGGCTTCTTCAGTCAAAGCGAAGTCGGCCAGCGACGACATCAGCGGCGATATCGACAATTTCGCGAGCGCGGTCGGCTGCGTACGCTTTTATCAGCACGACCGCATCCTCGCTCGATATTGCGAGCTGCGTCGCGACCAGTGCCATCGCTCGCTGCACCAGATCCCGAGCGCGGGGCGCCAGGTCCAGTCCCCCGACGAGCGCCGCGAGTTCTGCCCCGTACCGCCACGCCGACACGGTCCGGCCCATCAATGCCGCAACAAGCAGCGTCGTCGTGATCTGCTCGTCGGTCAAGGCTCCGGGCAGTGCGCAGTAAATGTTCAGCGCGCCGACACACGACGTGCCGTCGCGCAGCGGGAACCCGAACGCCGCTCGTATTCCGACAGTCAACGCCCGATGACGAAACTCCGGCCAGAGGGAGCCGGAGTCCTCACGAAGATCATCTGCGAATACCGGTTGCTCGGTCCGAAACGCAGTCGCGCATGGCCCATCGCCGACGGCCGTCTCCACTTGCTCGATCAGCCGAGCCACATCGCCCGACACGCCAATGAGATCCAGAGTTCCTCTGCGGGACATTACGGAAACTCCAGCACCCGTCACATCGAGCATTTCGCAACATGCAACGCAGAACGCGCTAGCCGGCATTGGGGCATCACTCCTCACCACTGATGGCACCGTCCGCCTAGTGCGCGAGGACTACCGAGAGCCTGCGCGCCGGCGCCTGGAGCCGAACACGGTCGCGTCGGCGGAGTTCTGCATCAGCACGAGCGCCTCGACCAAACTGCAGTCCGCTTGCACGCAGACCATGCCGTGTGCCTGATAGACGCGATACCCGTGGCTCTGCCCACTGCCCACTGCCCACTGCCCACTGCCCACTGCCCACGCATTGAGCATCGACTGCTTTTCGGGTGTTGGGAAGTACCTGCCGGCCCGTAATCCACATTGATGTCGTCAATAGTTCCGCAGCCCGACATCATCTCCGCAGCTACTGCGGAAGGGCCATCAGGCACACTGAAGCGTCGAGATCACCCTGCGCGTGAACAGCCGACTCCACCGCGTTCACCATGCGGCACGTTGATCATTCATTCGGATCGGGGATCGCGAACCGCTCGCATGCCTTCGTCCGCACGTTGCGCGATCACGAGCCACGCGGCTCGATGGGACGGGTTGGCGCCTGCGCGGGCAACCGTCGCGATGGCATCGTTGTACTCACTCCTCCAATCGAACGTCCTCGACCGCCGACGCTTGGCGACACGCGACCGGCTCCGGCTCGCGATCATTACCCGATCGAACGGACGCACCTCCGCGCGCGCCGACAAAGCCCACTCGTCCGATCGACCCGCCGGATTGTCCGGCGGGGACATCGCGGAGCTACTCGCCGCGTTCGTGGCGTCGTCAGAACACCTGGCCGACCTTGAATTTCTCGCCGAGCACGATGCCTTCGGGCCGGATCTTGAACTCGCGAATCTCGGGATCATGTGCGCTCGCCCGCGTCTTGAGCACGAGAAGCGCTCGCTTCACCTCCGACTCCGAGCGCAGGTACTGGAGTATGACCACGTTGTCGGCGAGATGTGACATGGCGAAATCGGAGAGGCGCGTCACCGAGAAAAGCTCGACTGTTTCGTGCGTCATCATCAGGCTGATCCCGCGCCGCGCGAGCCGTTGCGAGAGGGAATGGATCATCTCCCGGAACCGGACCTCGTCGGGCGACGACATGAGGAGGTCACCCAGGCTGTCGACCACGACGCGTCGCGCGTTCGTGCGGTCGACGCATGCGAGGAGGTCGTAGACCCATTCGTCGACGTACAGGTCGACGGGTGAACGCCCGAGGACGTGTACCGCGGAGTCCTCGAAGCTCCATCCGAAACCGCTCGCGATGCGTTCCAGTTGCGTCGAGTTTTCCTGGAAAGTCGCGAGCACTCCGGGCTCGCCGTGCGCGGCTCCCGAGAACAAGAAGTGCATGCCGATGAGCGTCTTGCCGGCACCGCTCGGCCCGGCGATGAGTGTGACCGCGCCGGGCCAGTAACCGTCGCCGAGGGTGTCGTCGAGGGCCGAGATTCCCGTCGATGCCCGCTCGGCGCTCAGGATGTATTCGGCCGTGTCGATGTCGTCGGCGAGGCGCGGGAAGACGTCGAGACCATCGCTGTGGATCCGATACCCATGGTCTCCGGCGCGAAAGCCGCTTCCCCGCAACTTGAGAACCTGCAGCACGCGCAGTTCTCGCTCGGCAGTGTGGTTGACGCGCAACGCGATGATCGCGTCGGCGACTGCGAACTCGGCCGCGTCGGCGGCCTGATCGCGGCCGTACTCGCCGATCCAGAACGACGAGGTGGCGACGGCCGTGAGCCGGCCCGCGAGATCGTGGAGGAAGCGGCGGAACTCGGCTTCGCTGTCGGCGTAGCACCGCAGCGCCTTGAAGCTGTCGATCACGATGACGCCGGGTTCCTGCTCCTTCAGGATCTCGTCGATACGGGCGACAACCGCCGGCAGTCCGTCCTTGTTGACAATCTCCCCGAGATCGTCGAAGAAGACCGACGTGCCGATCGCATCGACGTCGAAGTAGCTCATCGCCTGCGCGTACCGGAGCACCTTGTCGAAGGGCTCGGAGACCGTCGACAGGTAGACGCCCGGGCGTTCCACCGTCGCGTTCCCGAACAGGTACTGCTCGGCAAGAATCGTCTTACCCGTTCCTGGATGCCCGATGATCAGGTTGATGCCATTAGCCGGCAGTCCGCCACCGAGTACCGAGTCGAGCCGAGCGTGCCCGCTGCTTACTCTCTCGATCATTCGGAGATGCCGGCGGACGCTCGGCTCGCCATGCGAGCGATGGCACTCGTACCGATCAGGTCACGCGTCGCCGAGATCAGCGCGAGTGACTCGAACGGCTTGCGTACGAATGCCAGCGCCCCGGCTTCGAACGCACCATCGTGCTGGTCGAGCGCGGACACGGCGAGCACCGGGATTCGCGATTCGAGCTCGCGACAGAGCTGCAACCCGCTGCCGCTACCAATCATGAGATCGACAATCGCGAGGTCCACCGGGCGTTCATTGACGATCCGGTGCGCGTCGGCGACGGTACGTGCGATGTACACCGCGTAACCCTCGGTCCGAAGGAAGTATTCGGCGAGCTCCGCGCCGTAAGGGTCGCGCTCGACGATCACGATCGCGTGCTGGGCCGAGTCATGTAGGTCGGCTCCGAGCAACGTCGGGTCGTGCCGGAGCCGCTCGGCGAGCGTCCGGTGCGCGTCCGCGGCGCTGAGGCCGCTGTGCATCTGCTCGCAGACGAAGCGCAGTTGTTCGAGCTGATCGCGCGTGTACAGGCGTTGCGAGCTGGCGCTGCGCTCGGGCACCACGACCGCATAGCGCTCTTCCCATGTTCTCAGTGTTGACGGCGACACCGCGAGCATCCGAGCGAGCGCACCAATACTGTAAATGCCTCGAGCGAGCACCCTGTGATGCTAACGGCGCTACGTAGTTCCCCGACGAGGAGTCCTGCGGCAGCAGGGCCGGACCTTCGCCATGACCTCTTCATTCCTTCCTCAGATGCTCGGAGGGGCAGTCGAATTGTATGTCCCCTCGTTCGTGGAGGCGTCGGCTGCGAGATGCCATGTCCTAAAAACGACGGAGGTTTGGTCAGGACTTCAAGGACGGTGCGGTCCGCATCGCGCTGGAGTCGGGCCGGCCGGCCTGCTGAGATCGCTCGCGACCTCGACGTGCATGAAGCACGTTGCGAAAACTGGGTGAACAAGGAGCGCGACTCCGCAGAAGCGCGTCATGTGAGAGTAGATGCCGCCCGAATCACGCATAGCTGTGAGCATGCCGCCGTCGGTTGGGACGGGTCGACGGAACTGCACGCGGATATCCGTCGGCGCGATTGCAGTACCGGCTGGAACTGTCGTCTGGAAGGCGCCACCGAGCGCTCAGTCGGCAAGAAACGCCGTCACGCCTCCTTCGACGAAGCCGGTTGGAGAGGCCAGCCATCCGTGCGCAGGCATCGTGAACTCACAGCTGCCTCCGGCCGCGACGGCTGGCACCTGTCCGAAGAGATGATTCGAGGGAGGAATCGGAAGCTCTCCCGCGATGAACTGCTCCATAATCTCGAGCCCGCTCCGCGTTTGGAAGATTTTCCTCGCCGAGGATCGCGCCGACGACCGGCCGTTGGAATGGCGGCTTCCAGTCGTCGGCCGCTCGAGGAACAACCGGAATGTCGGCGGGTGGGGGCCCGATGCTCGGATCGGGCGCGGAGATCGCGCAGCGCGATGTGCCGTGTGCGATCAGTCGGCCATCGTGATCCGTCACGAAGACCTCTGTAAGGCCGAGTTGGCGCGAAGCATGCACCAACCGTCCGCGTGCGATCAGCTGTTCCTCCGACCGCGCGGGTCGGACCATGTTGATCGACAGTTCGGTAGTGGTGTAGCCGGTAGCCGCGGGCAGCGCAGTGTGGACCGCGCACCCCAAGGGTCCGTCCGCGAGGATCGCCACCACACTGCCGGTGATGGTGCCCCGCGGGACCTGGAGCCAGCCGGTGATCGGCATCGTGAAGGTCGCCGTGCCGACACCGACCTCGGTGAGATGCATGCCGGTCAGTTCCCCGACTGGGGGGACGGCTACTGCCGTCGGTATATATGCGCCGACCGGCGTATATACTGATCGTATGGCAAAGCATCTGGTGGACATCGACGACGATGCCCTGAGCGCAGCCCGCGCGCAGCTCGGAACCGAGACGATCAAAGAAACGGTCAATCAGGCGCTCAGGCGCGCCGGGCAGACGCGGTCGAAGACCGTGACGGCGGCGCTCGATCGGCTGGCCCGCGCCGACCTCGCTCAGCGCGCCGATGCATGGCGCTGAGCCATCTCGTTGACACGAGCGTGTTGACGCGGCTCCGTTTCACGCCAGTACGCGAACAGATCGAATCCCGTGCGAATGTGGGCGAGCTCGCCCGCGCCGGAATGAGCGATCTCGAGATCGGTTATTCGGCCCGGAGCGCGGCCGAGTGGGATCGGCTCGTCCGCGCACTGACCGTTTTCGAGCTCATCGAGACGACGGCCGAACATGTTCAGCGCGCCCGGCAGGTGCAGCGCATGTTGGCCGCCAAGCATCAGCGCGGACGCAAGTTGCCCGACCTCCTCATCGCGGCGGCGGCCGAGGCGAACGGTTTGACGGTGCTTCACTACGACGCGGACTTCGACCGAATCTCCGCCGTCACCGGTCAACCGTGCGAATGGGTCGTCCCCTCGAGCTCCGTCGACTGACGCACGACCGGTCGACGCGCTGGTCATGCAATGTCGAGGATCGCGTGAAGTGTCGGCGTGGACGTCCGGTCGAACTCATTCCTCCGACACGCTCGTTATGCACATGGCCCGGTTGGCGGGCCTCGACCGTGACAACTCGCCGGTCGTGGTCGGCGATTCGACTACTTCGGCGCCTCGATCGTCAGGCCGAGTGCGTGTCCGGCTGCGGCCATACGCTGGTCGTAGGTGACGACGGCACGCAGATCGGGAGCGAGCATCTGCGCGCTCGCGAGATGGATCGCGTCGAGCGATCGCAGTCGCTCTCCGGGTGCAATGGTCGCCGCCGTGTCCAGCAGGTCGGAGTCGAGCGTGATCTCATCCACGCGTGCGAGCTGGCGACGGGCGTGCGCGAGTGCGGCGGGACCGCCGTCCAAGATGGCACGGACAACTTCGACCCGCGCGAGCGCGCTCGTGACGCGGCGGTCGTCGCGGTGCCGCCGCAAGAACCGGCGCAATGCGTCCGACTCGGTCTCGCGCTGGACCAGCTTCACGATCGCGGACGAATCGAGGTAGAGCTTCACCGTTCGTCAGTACGCATCGCCGCCAAGCCCGACGACGCATCGATGCCGTAGTCCGCGGGCGCCTCGTCGGCGATGTCGGCTTCGTCGCCCGCGAGTGCGACCTTGCCCGCCGCGATCATGTCGCTCCACGTATCGCCAGTCACGGGAACGAGGAGCGCAACGGGCCGCCCGCGATCAGTCACCTCGATCGTCTCGCCTCCGACAACTCGCGCGAGGTACCGGCTGGCGTGCTGACGCAGCTCGCGAACACCGATCCGATCCATGTGCTACATCGTAGCACGAGCGGTCAGAGCTCGCTGTTCACCTCACGCGAGGTCGAGAATCGCGTGATGACTCGGCCGTAGAACGCGCATCGCATGGTCACGAGGCTGCGGCGCGCGCTCGTCCGTTTCGAGGTCCCGCGTTTGCGCAGTGCTCCGGAGCAGCGACAGCAACACGCGCGCCGCGTCTGGCGTGAGCTGCGGCGGCGCGTCGACGACGAGGGCGGCCCGGCGCGCGAGGGACGTGAATCTTCCATCACTGCCCGACACCGACTTCGGTGAGCTGCTCGCGCTCGGTCGCCATTCCCTCCCGAGTGTCGTGCTCTTCCGTCGCGAGCAACGCCGCGCGGCCGAACAAGCACACGTCCTCCTCGCCAATCTCGAGCAGTTCGAGGACGCGCTCAGAGACGGGGACGATCGTCGTGATCGAAGCCGCGCGTATCCGAGTCCGGCTGCTCCCGATCGGCGAACCCGGCTCCCACTGACCGGACCGACACGCTCGTTTCGAGCATCGCCCGCGCCTGTCGACTCTTCGCCCTCTGCTCGCTCCCACGTGCAAGCACGGCTCCGAGCGTCCAGCTCCACCGGGCTCCGATCCCTCGCCGTGGGCCTGCTCCGTACCTTGACCGACCGACAGCCGATCGCAGAGCTCCTCCTCACACACGTTGCGTCACGATGCCGTCCCATCAAAAACGCCCTCTCGAAAACGCTGCACGAACTTGCATTCGACGAATCGCGAAGTACCTCTCGGCGAATCGGCCCCGTCGACCGATGACGCTCCGCCCTTCTGCACAGTCTCGGGGACCACTTCCACCGAGTTGAGCGACCGTCTGGTCGAAGCCTCAACGTCGAGCTCCGAGACCCTGTCCAAGATCGGCACAGAAATGCCGCTTCCGCTAAACGGAAGCAGCCGAGGATCGACTAGCGGACTGCGGTCGCTTCGATCTCGACGAGCAACTCGGGGAACGCGAGGCGGTTCACGCCGACGAGGGTCATCGCGGGAAGGTTCGGGGCCAGTGAGCCGGCGACTGTGCCGTACGCCGCGAGCAACGCGTCGACATCGGTCGTGTACACCTTCAGCTTCACGACGTCGGCGATCGTCATGTCGCCCGCGTCCAAGACCGTGCGCAGGTTCGAGAACGCAGTCGTCACCTGCTCGGCCATGTCGGTGGTCGTGGGCGGCGCGCCATCGGGACCGGTCGCGGTCTGGCCCGCGCAGAACATCACCCGCTCCGGAGCCGTGATGTCGACGGCTTGGGAATAGCCGAACGCCTTGGACCACTCCCACGGGTTCACATTGCTGCGATGCATGTCGTCCTTCGGTGTTGGTGCGCGATCAGCGGAGCTGCTGTTGGACGGCGACGACGTCGAGCCACACGTTCTCGCGGCTGATGAGCTCGTCGCGGAACTCGAATACGTGCAGGATGCGGAACGTGATGCTCCGTCCGTTGCCCGCCAACCCGAGGAAGGTGCCGATGACGGTGCCGGTCATCTGTTGGTCGAGGACCATGGCGCTCGCGGTGTAGTAGCGGCGCGTCGGTTCCTCGAGCTCGGTGCGGAAGTTCGCGGTGAGCTGCTCGTAGAAGCCGCGAGCGGCGTCCTTGCCGTGCAGGACGCCCGTCGGGAAGCCGACCACGTCGTGCTCGACGTCGTCGGTATAGACGGCGACGGCTCCTTCGACATCGCCGGCGCCTTCCGCCTTCAGGTGGGCCTCGACGAGCGCCACCATCTGAGCCTGCTCCACGGATCGTCTCCTCTTGGCGCGGACATGCGCGACGCCCATCGTTAGGTATTGGTATTATTATGAGATGGCTCTCTCACGTCAAGAGACACCTGCCACGACGACTCGGGGCCGCGTAAACCAGAAGGCACGAACCCGACAGGCACTTCTCGTCGCCACGGTCGAGCTCATCCGGGAAGGCAGCGCCCCGTCGATCCCGGACGCGGCCGCGCGCGCGCTCATGTCGCCCGCCACCGCCTACCGCTACTTCTCCAGCGCCCACGCACTCTGGGAGGAAGCATCGTTCGAGATGGTGGAGGACTGGGACACCGCGCCGGTAGATCAGGTCGGCGACGATCCCCGAGCCCGCCTCGACGCGGTTGTGCAAGGCGTCGGCTGGCACATGCTCGATGACGAGCTCCCGTACCGGAACTTGGTGCGCGCCAGCCTCGAGCGCTGGTACGAACAATTGGGGTTGCCCGACAGCGACGAACGCATGCCGGTCCGCCAAGGACGGCGCATGGTCTACAACAACAAGGTCGTCGAGCCATTGCGCCACACGCTGCCCGATGCGACTGTCGACCAGATCCTCAACGCGCTCGCCCTCGTGTGGGGAACCGAAGCAGTGCTCGTGCTCCGCGATGTGTGCCGGCTCGATACCGAGGAGGCCAAGGCGACGATGCTCCGTGCTTCGCGCTGGATGCTCGACGGCTTCCTCGCCGAACACCACGTACCCGACCATTAGCGCGTGCATTCGAATCGTTGCCGACACTCGCTCTCAACCGTCGCCCGCTACGCCACCGCCCTCGGCGTGAAGATCGACTGGGCGAGCACGCGAGCCCGACCGTCGCCCAATGTCGACGACGCGCACGTCGCTGCTATCGCAAGACGAGGAAAGCCCACAGCGTCGGTGTGCCCGAGGTTCCACTCGTACCTCCGACACGTTCTTAGGTCCGGGCCTTGGTCTTCGGGCCGGCGTCGGTGCTGATCGGGATTGCTCCCGCGCCCAGAGAGACGGTGTGCCGAACGCGCACGCCAACATGACACACGCGGCCGCGGCCCGAGTACCTGTACCTGTTCGGCGATGACGCTCCCGGGTCACCACGAACGACGAGCGAACGGTGCCCGCCGACGATTCGCCGCCGCCGGAGCCTCATCGTCGGGATGCGCCCAATTGTCTGGTTCGGTCGGCTGCTCACGCGGTCGCCCCCGCGTGCTGTAGGCGTATATGCTTACGATCATGCATGCAGCTCAGTTCGTTCGACAAATTCGAGATGAGTCGCATCTCTCGATTCGCGATCTTGCGGACGCCGCCGGCATTGCGGCCAGCACGGTTCACCGAATCGAGCGTGGCGACATTCATCCGACCGTGAACACGCTCGAGAGCATCGCGCAGGCTGCGGGGTTCCGGCTGCGGCTCGAGCCGGCCTCCGACTACACCTCGAGTGTCATCGGGCTGGCGCGATCGATCAGCGCCGACCTCGTGAGCGGTGACGAGACGGCCCCTGTTCGACGCGCGGCCGAGTTCGCCCACGCATTCTCCGCGGCTGATGCAGCGTCGCGACGACGCATGATCGCCGGCGAACCGCCCGAAGTTGGGGACGCCCGTTGGGATGCATTTCTCGCCGCGCTCACAGAGTGGCTCGCGGTGCGCATCGGCGTTCCGACGCCGGGGTGGGCGCACGATGAGAACCGCTACCTCCGTTACGGCTGGTGGGTTACTGCGATGCAATCGATGCATGCGTGGGAGTACGCAGGCAGTCCGAGCTCCTTTCGTAATCGGGGTGTATACGTACACCGTGATTCCCTCGT
>JBEPUZ010000138.1:0-11989 GCA_041691275.1 Actinomycetota bacterium
CGCCGCCGCCCCGACCGCCACGACCTCCTCGACCGCGGGCGCCCCCGGCGCCCGACTTCTGCGGCTCCTCCGCAGGGCCCAGGTCGCCGAACTCTTCTTTAGCCTGCTCTTCCCATGCCGACTCGAACGACGCCGTAACGCGGGCCGGGGACGACTCGCGCGACTCGCCCGAGTCACGGGGCGACGATTCCCGAGACGAATCTCGTTGGGGACGGTCGCCGCGCGGTGCACGCGACTCACGGTCGCGGTCACGCGGGCCGCTGGCGTTCTCGCCGCCACCACCGTCTCCGGAGTCGTCGCCGTCGTCACCGAGCAACGAGAGCGACAGCTTCCCGTTCTGGTCGATGTCGTCGACCCGCACCGAGAGCTCGTCGCCGAGCGCCAGCACGTCTTCGACCCGCTCGATGCGCTTGCCGCGCCCGAGCTTGGAGATGTGGATGAGACCGTCACGGCCCGGAAGGATGTTGACGAACGCACCGAACTTGGTGATGTTCACCACTCGACCCTCGTACACCGCACCGACCTCGGCACTCGGCGGGTCGAGGATGAGCTCGATGCGACGCTGGGCCTCAGTGACCGCGGCGCCGTCCTTGGAACCGATCGACACGATGCCGACGCCGTCGGCGTCCTGCACCGAGATGTCGGCGCCCGTCTCCTGCTGGATCGTGTTGATGACCTTGCCCTTCGGCCCGATCACCTCACCGATCTTGTCGACGGGGATCTCGAAGCTCACGATCTTCGGTGCCGTGTTGCGCACCTCTTCGCGCGGCTGCGCGATCGCCGCCTCCATGACCGCGAGGATCTTGAGCCGGGCATCCTTGGCCTGCAACAGCGCGGCCGCGAGGACGTCGGCGGGAATGCCGGCGATCTTCGTGTCGAGCTGCAGCGCGGTCACGAACTCCGACGTACCGGCGACCTTGAAGTCCATGTCGCCGAACGCGTCTTCCTGGCCGAGGATGTCGGTCAGGGTCGTGTACTTGCCCTCGGCGAACACGAGGCCCATCGCGATACCGGCTACCGGCGCCTTGATCGGCACACCGGCGTCCATCAACGACAGGCTCGAACCGCACACCGACGCCATCGACGTGGAACCGTTCGACGCAAGCACGTCGGAGACGACGCGCATCGTGTACGGCCACTCGAGACTGCTCGGCAGCACCGGGATCAACGCCCGCTCGGCCAACGCACCGTGGCCGATCTCACGCCGCTTCGGCGAACCGACCCGACCCGTCTCGCCGGTGGAGAACGGCGGGAAGTTGTAGTGGTGCATGTACTTCTTCTTGGTGTCGAGCGTGATCGTGTCGAGCATCTGCTCCATGCGCGGCATCGCGAGCGTGGCGACGTCGAGCACCTGCGTCTCGCCCCGCTGGAACAGCGACGAGCCGTGCGCGGTGTCGAGCACACCGACCTCGGCGGACAGCGCCCGGATGTCGGCCGGTCCCCGACCGTCGATGCGCACGCCCTCGTTGACGATGCGCCGGCGTACGACTTCCTTCTGTAGCGAACGGAAGGCCTTCTTGACCTCGCCCGCCTGCTCGGCGTGCGCACCCGGCTTGTCGGGGGTGCCGATGAGCGCCGCTTGGATGCCGACGAGGATCTCGTCGAGCTTGGCATTGCGCTGCGCCTTGTCGGCGATCTTCATCGCCGCGTCGGTGTCCGACTCGGCGTGCGCCTTCACGGCCGCGTACACGGCGGGCGTGTAGTCGACGTTCGGCATGTACTCGATCGGTGCAATCGGGCCGCGGGCCTTGATGAGCTCGTCCCGCAGCTTCTTCTGCAGTTCGATCGAAGCGGAGATCCACTTCTTCGACTCTTCGAGGCCGCCCGCGATGAGCTCCTCGGTCATCTTCGGGGCGCCCGCTTCGTAGAGCTCCCACGTGCGCTCGGTGCCGCCGGCCTCGACCATCATGATCGCGACGTCGCCGTCGTCGAGCTGACGGCCGGCCACGACGATCTCGAACGTCGAGTCGTCACCTTCTTGGAACGTGGGGTGAGCGATCCACGCACCGTTGTGGTGGGCGAGGCGCACTGCGCCGATCGGGCCGTCGAACGGGATGCCCGAGACGGTCAGCGCCGCGGAGGCGCCGTTGATCGAAGCGATGTCGTGCGGGTTCTCGAGGTCGACACCGAGGATGGTCGCAATGACCTGGACCTCGTTGCGGAAGTCGGCCGGGAACGACGGGCGCAGAGGCCGGTCGGTCAAGCGGCAGGTGAGGATCGCGAGCTCGCCGGGACGACCTTCGCGACGGAAGAACGAACCGGGGATCTTGCCCGCGGCATAGGCCCGCTCTTCGACGTCGACCGTCAGCGGGAAGAAGTCGATGCCCTCACGGGGCTTCGACGTGGCGACGGTCGACAGCAACGTGGTGCCGCCCACCTTGACCAGGACCGCGCCCGCGGCCAGAGAAGCGAGCCGACCGGTCTCGAGAGTCATCTCTAGACCAGCAGCATTGATAGGACCGGAAACCGAAATTGCGTCACTCACGCAAAGGTTCCTCTCTGTTTGAGCGAGAGGCACCGGTTCCCAGTTGTCAACGTCCGGCAGATCGATCTCTCGAAGTCCGGGCGGTGGCAACTGACAACCGACATCTGCTCTCGCATGATTTCGAATGTCAAAACGAGGAGCGGTTGACCGCTCCTCGTGCGAATCCCTATCGACGGATGCCGAGCTTGGCGATGAGCACCCGGTACCGCTCGACGTTGTTGCGCCGGAGGTAGTCGAGCATCCGCCGACGGCGACCGACGAGCATCAGCAGGCCACGTTGCGTGTGAAAGTCCTTCTTGTGGACCTTCATGTGCTCCGTCAGGTGCTTGATGCGCTCGGTGAGGAGTGCGATCTGCACCTCGGCGGAACCGGTATCGGTCTCGTGGAGCCTGTTGTCGCTGATCGTTGCGGCCTTGTCGGGCATACGTGCGTTCGAACCTTCTTCGTTTCGGTAGTCATTCGATACGGATTCAGCCAGCGACGCTACCAGACCTCCCGAGCCCGGCCCGGTTACCGGGCCGGAGAGCCGTTCATCGATCCGGATAGATAGTCCGGACCGTTTCCACGTCGCGATGCATCTGGGCGATCAGGTCGTCGACGCCGTCGAAGCGTTCCTGGCCCCGCAGACGGTGCGTGAACCTGACCCGGGCCGCCTGGTCGTAGAGGTCGCCCTCGAAATCGAGCAGGAACGCCTCGACCATGAACATCCCCGCATCGGCGTAGAACGTGGGCCGGCGCCCGGCGGAGATTGCGGCCGGGCGATCCACACCGTCGGCGCCCGTGAAGGTGCCCGCGTAGACGCCGTCGACCGGCAGGCAGATGTTCGCGGGAACGCCGACGTTGGCGGTCGGGAAACCGAGCTCTCGGCCCCGCGCGTCGCCGTGCTCGACGTTGCCCCGCACCTCGTGGGGCCGACCGAGCATGACCGCGGCGCCCTCGACGTCGCCCGCCGCGATCAGCTGGCGGATCCGCGTCGACGAATACGGGATGCCGGCGTCGCGATCGGGGGCCGCGACGAGACCGAGCCCGATCGTCTCGAAGCCGAGCTCGGCGCCCATCAGTTGCAGCAGGGGCACGTCTCCGTGGCGGCGGTAGCCGAAGTGGAAATCGGCGCCGACGACGACGAGGCGGGCACGGAGCGTGCTCGCCAACAGCTCCTCGACGAACTGCTCGGCGGGCTCCTTGCTCCGGGCCACGTCGAACGCCAACACCACACACTCGTCGACTGCGCCGGTCGCCTCGAGGAGCTCGAGCTTCTGTTCGAGCGTGGTCAACAGCTTTGGGGCGGAGTCGGGCCTGACCACCTCGGCCGGATGCTTGTCGAAGGTGAGCACGGTGGCCGAGAGACCGCGGGCCTGCGCAAGGTCGTGCACGAGGCGCAGCACCGCCTGATGACCGAGGTGCACACCGTCGAACGCACCGATCGTCACGGCCCGCCCGAGCGCGGCCTCCCCCGGCGCGAACCCGTGTCGAGGATTCCTCGAAGGATTCCCCGACACGGAGGGAATTTCGGTGGGGTCGCGGTAGATCTTCACGGCCTCATCCTCACGAGGCCGCAGAATCCGTCGCCACCACGACCGCGGGCTTGACCCCGCCGCCGCGCCGTTCGTACACCGCGAGCAGCGTCCCCGCGGCGTCGATCACCGCGAACGGTCCCGCACCCTCGGTCTCCCCCAAGAGCGCGGGCGCCGCGAACGTCGCGCCGTGCGCCACGGCCCGGGCCCGCTCCGCGTCGACGCGCACCGTCTCGAGGTCGCGCATGGCCTCGCTCGGCGCCAGCACCGCGACGTCGGGATCGGCCTCGATCGCCTCGACCGTCCGCGCGTCGTCGAGGGTGAATCCGCCCACCCGTAGCCGCCGGAGCGATCCGAGGTGCGCGCACCCACCGAGCGCGGCGCCGAGATCGGCCGCGAGTGTGCGGATGTACGTCCCCGTCGAGCACGCCACCCGGATCGTCGCCTCCGGGTAGGCGCCCGGCTCGAGGTCTTCCACCACGAGCTCTCCGATGTGGACGGGCCGGGCCGCGCGCTCGATCTCCTCACCGGCCCGCGCCATCTCGTACAGCCGGCGACCGCCGACCTTGAGCGCCGAGACCATCGGCGGCACCTGCTCGATGTCGCCCACGAACGCGCGCGCCGCGTTGTCGAGGTCGGCGCGGGTCACATGCATCTCCTGACGCTCGAGCACTGCGCCCGCAGCGTCGAGCGTGTCGGTCGCGACACCGAACACAACCCGACCGCGGTACTCCTTGCCGGCTTCTTGCAGGTAGCGCAACAATCGCGTCGCGCGCCCGAGCCCGACGAGCAACACGCCGGTCGCGTCGGGATCGAGCGTGCCTGCGTGACCGATACGTCGTTGGCCGTACACACCTCGCAGCTTGGCGACGACGTCGTGGCTCGTCCATCCCGCGCTCTTGTCGACGACCACCAGGCCGTCACGGACGGGCGACCCGTCACGCCGGCGCGTCTGCGCTTTCACGGGACCACTCCCCCGTCACAGAGCGCTGATGATCTGCGCGACGACGGCTTCGGCCGGCTCGTCGCTGGTGAAACCGGCGGCGAACCGATGGCCGCCTCCGCCCTGGCGCTCGGCGATGTGCCGCACGTCGACGGCGCCCAACGAACGCAGGCTCACTCTCCACGTGGAATCGGGGCCCTGCTTCAACACGCAGGCGACCTGCGCCTCACGCGTGCGCCGGAGCACGTCGATGAGCCCCTCGATCTCGTCGAAGGTCACGTCGTGACGGTCGAGATCCTCCTGCGACACCTTGGTCCACACGAATTCCTTCTCGGGTACCAGCACCGCATTCTGGATCGCCCCGGCCAACAGCTGGAGGTACGCGAAGCGGTGCTCCTCGAAGAGCGTGCGCGACAGCTCGGGGATCGGGAGGTCGAAGCACGACAACTCGCGCGCCAGTTCGAATACGGCCGGCGTCGTCGATGCGTATTGGAACCGCCCGGTGTCGCACACGAGCGCGGCGTAGAGGCACACCGCCGCGTCGCGGTTCATCGGGAGCCCGAGACGGTCGATCAGCCTGCGGACGAGCACCCCGCTCGCAGCCGCGTCGGGATCGATCACGTTGATCGTGCCGTAACGCTGGTTGGAGACGTGGTGGTCGATGACGACGAGCTCGCCTGCGGCTTTGGCGCAGGGCTCGAGGTCGCCCAGCCGGGCGAGCGAACCGGAGTCGAAGGTGACCATCACACTCGGTTCCCGGGGGAAGTTCTCGGGCGATGTCAGCAACTCCAGCCCGGGCAGCTGGCGGTAATGGGGCGCCACCACGAACGGCTCCGAGAACGACGCCGTGCTCGTCATCCCCGCCCTGCGCAGCACGTGATGGAGGGCGAGCATCGAACCCAGTGCGTCGCCGTCGGGGCTCACGTGACAGGCCAGGCTCACGTCGTGGGCAGCCGAGATGGCCGCGGCGGCACGGGTGAGCGCCGCTTCGACCGGAAGATCGTCGGTCACGACAACTCCTCCCCGTCGCGGCGACCACTCGCTTCGGCACGACGTTGTTCTCGTGTACGACCGCGCTGCTCCGCCACACCATCGTCGTCCGTCGACGCCTGTTGGTGGTGGATCTCGCGCAGAAGGTCCTCGATCCGTTGGCCCGAGACGATCCCGGGATCGACGACGAAGTCGAGCTTCGGCACCTGCCGGATCCGCATCTGTCGGCCGACCACTCCGCGCAGGTGGGATCCCGCCGAGTGCAGTGCAGCCGCGACCGCCTCGGGGACCGAGTCGCGACTGTCGACCGCCGTCGCGGTGAGCGTCGAGTAATAGACCTTGGCGTGCGCGAGGTCCCGACTGACGTCGACGCCCGTGAACGTGACGAGCTCGAGACGCGGGTCGCTCATGCGTTCGAGCTCGTCGGCGAGCACTTCGAGCATTACTTCGTTCACCCGCGCGGTGCGCGGGTACTTGCGGGCGGAGGTCACCGGTTCACGCCCGTTCGCTTTCGAGCCATGCCATCTCGACGTCGAGAAGCTCGACGTCGGCCGCGGTGTCGACGAAGCGTTCGATCGACGCGACCACTTCGCGCAGCTGTGACTCACTCCCGGCGACGACCGCGACCGCGATCGCGCTGCGCTGCCACTGGTCCTGGTGATCGACCTCGGCGACGGAGACGTGGAAGCGGTGTCGGAGCCCGTCGACGATCGGGCGGATGGCCGCGCGCTTCACCTTGAGCGATCGACTCTGCGGGATGTGCAGATCGAAACTGATGGCCGCTGCGTACACCTGCGTATTCTCGCGCCACTCGGGGTGCCGCTTCGATCCGGTATCGGCGCGGGCCCGGCCGAACCCCGGGTTACGCCGGTTTCAGCCCAAAATCCGCAGCACCATGAACGCGGCCGTCATCGCCGGGACCCCCACGACGACACCCACCCGCGAGTACCGCCGGGCGTCGATCTCGACGCCGGCGCTGCGTGCACCGGCCTGCCAGAGCAGACCGGCGAGCGAGCCGGTGAGGAGGAACAGCGGCCCCAGGTTCACCCCGAGCAACAACGGCCACACCCGACTCGGCGCCGAGACGTGCGTGAGGCCCACGAGGATCGCGGGCAGGTTGTTCAGGGCGTTGGCGGAGAGGACACCGGCGCCGAAGCCCCGGAAACCACCGTCGCCGAGGGCGGTGAACACGTGAGGCAGTTCGGCGGCGACCCCCGCGGCGAGCACCGCGAGCGCGACAGCCAGGACGACGGTGCCGATCGGCACCCGGCGCCACGGCACCCGGTGCGTGAGTGCGACGAGGACCACCTCGGTCAGCAGCGCGGCGGCCCACGCCGGGACACCGAAGGGCTCACCGCCCAGCAGGCACACGAGGAAGAGGGCGATGCCGCCCAGGCCGACGGAGAGGGCCCGCCGATCGACGACCCGCGCACCGGTCGCGACTCGAGGACGGACCGGAAACACGCGGCGGTAGACGAGCCAGCCCACGCCCGATGCCACCAGCGACGGCAGCGCGAGATGGCGGAGGAAGTCGGGGTTCTCGAGCGAGAGATGAGACGCCGCCAGAAGGTTCGTGAGATTCGACACGACGAGCACGCCACTCGCGAGCGCGGCGAGCAGGACGGGCTGGAAGACGAGCGCGACCGGGTCGACCTCGACGAGGACCGCGGTGCGCGCGTACAACGGCGTGAGCAGCACGACGGCCGCGTCGAGGTTCAGCAGCGCGACGACCGCGAACGCGAGGATCCAGAGCGCACCGACGACGTGCTTGCTTCGGGCCGCGAACGCGGCGAGCTCGTCGAACACGCCGACGTGGTCGAGCGACGCCGCGAGCGGCACCGCGATGAGGACGAACGCGAGCGGACCCGCGAGCGGGCGCAGCACGTCGTGCAGCTGCGAGCGGTCGACGACACCGGCACCGACCGCTATGAGCGCGGCCGCAACCGGGAGTGCCCAGGCCGGCATGCCTCCCGGCCGGAGCAGAGCACCGGCGAGCCCGAGGGCGAGCAGGACCACCGCGAGTACTCCCACGGCAGTGTCTCCTACCCGCGCAACGTCAGACCCGTGCGATCTCTCGTTCCTCGAATGTCTCGATCACGTCGCCCGGCTTCAGGTCCTGGTAGTTCTCGAGTCCGATACCGCACTCGAAACCGTCCCGAACCTCGCGTACGTCGTCCTTGAACCGGCGCAGCGTCGCGACCGATCCCTTCCAGATGATCGTGCCCTCGCGCAGGAAGCGGACCTTCGAGCCGCGGGTGATGACACCACTCGTGACGTAACACCCTGCGACCTTGCCGATGCGCGGCACCGAGAAGACCTCGCGGACCTCGGCGTCGCCGGTGACCACTTCCTCGTACTCGGGCTTGAGCATGCCGACGAGAGCGTTACGGACGTCGTCGAGCACGCCGTAGATGACCTCGTACGTACGGATCTCGACACCCTCGCGCTCGGCGACTTCCCGGGCCTTGCGGTCGGGACGCACGTTGAAGCCGATCACCGTCGCGTTCGAGACGGCCGCGAGATCGAGGTCGGAGGCGGTGATGCCACCGACGCCACGGTGCACGAACGAAAGGCGGACTTCGTCGTGCTCGGCATCGAGCTTCTTCAACGCGTCGGTGAGCGCCTCGAGCGAGCCGTTCACGTCGGCTTTGACGATGAGGTTCAGCGTGGCGACCTCGCCCCGCTGGACCATCGCGAAGATGTCCTCGAGCCGGGCGCCGCCACCGAGCATCATCGGGTTGCGTTGCGCGGCAACCTTGCGGCGATGCGTGCGCGCCTCGGCGACCGTGCGGGCGACCTTGTCGCTCGGGGCCACGCGCAACTCGTCACCCGCGAGGGGGACGTCGTCGAGACCGAGCACCTCGACCGGGACCGACGGACCGGCCTCGGACACCTGGTTGCCCTGCTCGTCGAACATCGCGCGCACACGACCCCAGGCGGGACCGGCGACGATCTGGTCGCCGACACGCAGCGTGCCTTCCTCGACAAGCGCCGTCACGACCGGGCCGCGGCCCTGGTCGAGGTACGACTCGAGCACGTAGGCCTTGGCCGGGCGCTTCGGGTTGGCGACGAGGTCTTCGGCGATCTCGGCGTCGGCGACGAGCAGAAGCGCGTCGAGCAACTCCTCGACTCCCTGCCCGGTGGGCGCGGAGACGTCGAGGACGATCGTGTCGCCACCCCATTCTTCCGGCACCAGCTCGTTCTCGGTGAGCTGCTGGCGGACACGCGTGGGATCGGCGTCTTCCCGGTCGGTCTTGGTGACCGCGACGACGATCGGGACGTCGGCCGCGCGTGCGTGCGCGATCGCCTCGATGGTCTGGGGCATGACGCCGTCGTCGGCCGCCACCACGAGCACCGCGATGTCGGTGATCTGCGCGCCGCGCGACCGCATCGCGGTGAACGCCTCATGACCGGGCGTGTCAATGAAGGTGATGCGACGACCGGCCCGATCGACCTGATACGCGCCGATGTGCTGGGTGATGCCACCCGCCTCGCCGGCGACGACGTTCGCGTTCCGGATCCGGTCGAGCAACGTGGTCTTGCCGTGGTCGACGTGTCCCATGACCGTGATGACGGGCGGGCGCGGCTCCAGCAGCGCTTCGTCGTCCTCGTCGTCGGCCTGCAGCAACGCCTGCAGCTCGAGCTCCTGCTCGCTGCCGGGCTCGACGATGAGGATCTGGGCGCCGAGTTCCTCGGCGATCAGCTCGATCATCTCGTCGGGCAGCGACGCGGTGGCGGTCATCATCTCGCCTGCAGCGAAGAGGATGCGCACGAGGTCGGCCGGTGTGCGGTTCAGCTTGGGGGCGTACTCCTGGATGGTGCTGCCCCGGGCGACGACGATCTCGCCTTCGGGGACGGGCGCATCCGCGGGAGTGAGTCTCTGCGACGCCGGCTCGAGCTCGGCGCGGTCGCGACGACGCTTCTTGCGCCGACGCTGCGGGGGCCCACCGGGACGTCCACGCCCACCGCCCGGACCTCCGAATCCTCCGGGGCCGCCGCCGGGACCGCCACCCGGGCGACCGCGTCCGGGCGCGCCGGGACGCGCGCTGCCGGGAGCTCCGGCGCCACCGCCGGGACCGCCACCGGGCGTGTACCCGCCGCCACCGCCACCGCCGCCGCCGGGTCCGCCACGAGGACCGCCGAATCCGCCGCCACCGCCGCCGGGACCGCTGCGCGCGCCACCGGCGCCGCCGGGTCCGGGACGGGGACCGCCGGGACGACTTCCGAAACTGGTGCGCGGACCGGGCGGGGGCGGCGGAACCTTGCCACCACCCGGCGGCGGCGGAATGGCCTTACCGCTGCCCGACGTCGGGCGCGAGGGCGCAGTCGGCGGCGGCGTCGCAGTGCGCGCCGCCGGGCGCTCGTCGATCGAGGGTGTGGGACGGGCACCCGGGGCCGCGACAGGCGCGGACGCGGCCACAGGCGGAGTCGCAGCCGGAGCCACAGAGGCCGGAGCCACGGAGGCGGGAGCCGCCGAGGCGGCCGCGGCCGCGGGGCGCTCGGCCGGCAGGGGCGGGGCGACGGGGGGCAGGGGCGGCGCGGGCGACGAGCGCACGACCCGGTGCGCGGAACGCACGACCGCCGGCTTGGGCGCTTCGGTCGGGGCGGGCGCGACCGCAGCGGGAGCGCTCGGCTCGCCGACCGGGGCGACCTGCACGACGGGCGCGATCGCCGCGGGGGCTTCGGGCTCGGGCGGGGCCGGCGCCGGTTCGGGTTCGACGACGGGTACTTGCTTCAGCCCGCGGGAGTCGGCGAGGCGGCGTACGCGGTCGGCCGAGGGCTCGTCGATGCTCGACGAGTGGCTCTTCACCCCGATCTTCAGCTCGTTGGAAAGCTCGACCACGACGGCGTTGTCAACGCCGAGCTCACGTGCCAGCTCGTAGACCCGAATCTTCTTCGTTGCCAAAACAGTCCGTTCCTTTTAGAAATTGATGCTGTGCAGTCTCGCGCGCAACGCTTCCACTTCAGTGCTCGTCAGCTCCCGCCGCAGGGCCCGGGCGAGCGTTCCTCGCTTCGCCGCCCGAGCGAAGCACTCGTTCGAGCAGATCCATGCGCCCCGGCCCGGGGCCGTCCGGCCGATCTGTACCGCTCCCTCACGCGGGGCTGCGATCCGGGCCCATCCCTCGGGGTGGTCGGTCCGGCGGCAGCCGACGCATGTGCGTCGCGGCTCGGTCAGCTCTCGTCTCCTGGCGTCTCTTCGATCTCCGCTGCCACTTCCGTCTGTACGCCCGCGTCCTCGCCCAGTCCCGAGTCAGAGGCGATCTCGTCCGCGGCTTCGTCGGCGTCGGAGGCGTCGATGTGCATCGCCGCTTCCTCCGCCGCCGGCACCCCGGGCTCCTCGTCAGCGAGCTCGCCGGTACCGTCCGGGAGGTCGCCCGTCTCCGGCGCAACCTCGGGCGATGCCGCGACACTGCCTTCGAGCGCACCAACGGCTGCGACCTCGCCGCCCGCGATCGTGCCGTAGCCGGCCTCGGCCGCGCTGATGGCGTCGCCACCTTCGGCCGGCTGCCACATGAGCTGGCCATCGGGCCCGTCGACCCATTCGCCTTCGGCGTAGCCGCCGCCGGCCTCTTCTTCTGCCAGCTGCGTCTCGCTCTTGATGTCGACGCGCCAACCCGTGAGCCGGGCCGCGAGCCGCGCGTTCTGACCCTCTTTTCCGATCGCCAGCGAGAGCTGGAAGTCGGGGACGATGACCTCGGCGATACCGGTGTCCTCGTGGATGCGCACCTCGCGCACCTTGGCCGGGGCGAGCGCGCGCATCACGAACTCGGGCGGGTCCGGGCTATAGGGAACGATGTCGACTTTTTCGCCCCGCAACTCGTTGACGACCTGGCGCACGCGCATGCCCCGCGCGCCCACGCACGCACCGACGGGGTCGACGTTCTGGTCGTTCGACGCAACTGCGAGCTTGGTGCGGTGACCGGGCTCCCGCGCGACGGCCTTGATCTCGACGACGCCGTCGAGGAGCTCGGGCACTTCGAGCTCGAACAGCCGCCGGACGAGGCCGGGGTGGGTGCGCGACACGACGATCTGCGGGCCCTTGGCGGTCTTGCGCAC
>JBEPUZ010000139.1:0-11987 GCA_041691275.1 Actinomycetota bacterium
TCCAGGTGAAGTCCTCGATCGTCACGGCACCGAAGCTCTCGAGCTCGGTCTCCATAAGGTTCGGCATTGGCTTCATCGCGCCCTTGGGCCGGTCGCGGTCCTTCAGGTACATGTTCATCGGCGACGTGAACATGTGGCGCAGCTTCGTGGTGGGCAGGATCACGAGGAACGCGAGAAACGTGACCACGTGAATACCCCACAGCCACCGGTGCAGGTTCATGAGCGCGTGGACCGACCACGTGTCGATGAGGCCGGCGAGCACGTAGCCGACGAACGACCACTTCTCGAAGTAGGGCTTGTGCTCGAGTGCGATGCGCGCCGCCTCGACGAAGAAGCCGGTGAGCCCGACCGCGAGGAGCGTGACGAGGATGACCGCGTCCTCGGGCCTGGTCTTGATGCGGATCCGGTATGGGCGCTGCGCGTAGCGACGAGCGATCGCCCACACGATCCCGGCGAGGAACATGAGTCCCGCGACCTCGGCGCCCGCGGAGTACGCCTCGTACGTCATGCCGTGCAGGAACTTGAACCGGTCGGGCAGCTGGTGATCGGTCTCGCTCAAGACTGTGACGATGAACAGCGAGACGAAACCGAAGTAGAGGAGTGCGTGCATCATGCCGGCGGCGGGATCGCGCAGCAGCGACTGCATCCACACGCCGTCCCGGTAGGTCTTGGCCCGCTTCTCGACGTTGTTCCGGGTCGTCCGCCGGTTGTCGGCGAGCCCTCGCTCCCAGTTCTGTACGCGGATCGACGCGAGCCACCCGACGATGAGCAACATCGTGGCGACGGCGCCGTAGAACGCGACCTTCAAGCCGGTCGGGACGTCGACGAACACCTCGCGCTGGATGGCAGAGTGATCGTGCCATCCGGTGATCGCGGGCATGACCCCGCTCGCGATGACGAACACGAACATCGCGATCCCG
Organism: Actinomycetota bacterium; assembly: GCA_041691275.1. Lineage (GTDB taxonomy): Bacteria > Actinomycetota > Acidimicrobiia > IMCC26256 > PALSA-610 > PALSA-610. The sequence goes on from JBEPUZ010000139.1 coordinate 921, forward strand.
ATGCCGAGAACAACCTGATGAGCCCGAGGTCGCCGCATCGCTCGAATGTACAAGGCCCGTCGGCACCCGCCTTGCTTGGAGGCTCACACCCGTAGCGGCGACCGGAGCGATGGGCGAAGCACGAGCGAGGGAGCCCGCCGCATTTCGTGCAGCCTCAACTCGCGAGCGCAGCGAGCCCGGAAAGCAAACGAAGCGCCCAGCAAGCAAGAAGATCAGCTCCCGGGCACTCGTCCCGAGACGCGTCCTCTCCGTCTCGCTAGTTCACACTTCTGGCGTCGGCGTCGCGGAGGCGGTGGGCCATACCGGCGAGGAGCTTGCGGGCGAAGCCGGGGACCTCGTCGATGAGTCCGGCGAACTCGCGCTGACCGAGGACGACGAGCTCCATGTCGGACTCGGCGGTGATCGTGGAGTTGCGAGGGGCCTTCTCGAGGAGCGCGAGCTCGCCAAAGGCGTCGCCGGGTCCCAGGTTGGCGACCTTGCGACCCCGCCGGGAGACCTTGGCCTCCCCTTCGAGGATCACGAAGAACTCGTGACCGGTCTCGCCCTCGGAGATGAGCGCTTTGCCCGCGGACACGTTCACGTTCTCGGCGCGTCGGGCCACCAGTTGCAGGTCCTTGCGGGAGCAGGCGGCGAACAGCGGAACCTGCTGGAGATGGTCGATAAAGGCATCGTGTCGGGCCATGACCGGGGAATCTAACGACTTCCGGACGATCCGTCACGTGGGATTCTGCGCTACAGGCAGTCCGGCAGGTTTGCCGAAGGTGCGACGGCCGTCGATCGCCACGATCCAGACAATTTCTGCCCGGCCCGGGAATCTGACAACACCGTTGTCAAGTTACACTCAGTGTTCGCACTCAACTCTCTGCGACCCCCGAACTACCCCAAATCTCAAGACAGAACCCAGTGGAGGCAAACCATGTCCAAGGCCGTCGGCATCGACCTCGGCACTACCAACTCAGTGGTCTCGGTGCTCGAGGCCGGTGAGCCCGTCGTCATCCCCAACGCCGAAGGAAGCCGTACGACTCCCTCGGTCGTGGCGTTCTCGAAGACCGGCGAGGTGCTGGTCGGTGAGGTCGCCAAGCGGCAGGCCATCACCAACCCCGATCGCACGATCCGTTCGGTGAAGCGCCACATGGGCACGAACTGGACGATCGACATCGACGGGAAGGCCTACAACAGCCAGGAGATCAGCGCCCGCACGCTCCAGAAGCTGAAGCGCGACGCGGAGAGCTACCTCGGCGAGCCCGTCACCCAGGCCGTCATCACGGTCCCCGCGTACTTCGACGACGCCCAGCGCCAGGCAACCAAGGAGGCCGGTGAGATCGCGGGCCTCGAGGTGCTGCGCATCATCAACGAGCCGACCGCGGCCGCCCTCGCGTACGGGCTCGACAAGGAAGGAAGCGACCAAACCATCCTCGTCTTCGACCTCGGCGGCGGCACCTTCGACGTGTCGGTGCTCGAAATCGGTGACGGCGTGTTCGAGGTGAAGAGCACCTCGGGCAACACTCACCTCGGTGGCGACGACTGGGACCAGAAGGTCATCGACTGGATGGTCGCGGAATTCAAGGGCTCGCACGGCGTCGACCTCGGCATCGACAAGATGGCTGCGCAGCGCCTGAAGGAAGCAGCGGAGAAGGCCAAGATCGAGCTCTCCACGTTGCAGGAGACCACGATCAACCTTCCGTTCGTCACCGCGACGAGCGACGGTCCGTTGCACCTCGAGCTCACGCTCTCCCGGGCGAAGTTCCAGGAGATGACGAAGGACCTCCTCGAGGCGTGCCGCGGCCCGTTCGAGCAGGCGATCCGCGACGCGGGCTACGAGAAGTCGAAGGTCGATCACGTCATCCTCGTGGGCGGCTCGACCCGCATGCCTGCCGTTACCGCCCTGGTGACCGAGCTCTCGGGCAAGGAGCCTCACAAGGGCGTCAACCCCGACGAGGCGGTCGCCGCCGGCGCTTCCATCCAGGCCGGTGTGTTGAAGGGCGACGTCAAGGACATCCTCCTGCTCGACGTCACGCCGCTGTCGCTCGGTATCGAGACCCGCGGTCAGATCATGGAGAAGATCATCGAGCGCAACAGCACCATCCCGGTGAAGCGCTCGCAGGTCTTCACGACAGCCGAGGACAGTCAGCCCTCGGTCGAGATCAAGGTGCTGCAGGGCGAGAGCGAGATGGCGTACCGCAACAAGCAGTTGGGCACGTTCACGCTCACCGGTCTCCCGCCCGCACCGCGCGGAGTGCCGCAGATCGAGGTCACGTTCGACATCGACGCCAACGGCATCGTGCACGTGTCGGCGAAGGATCTCGGCACGGGCAAGGAACAGTCGATGATCATCTCCGGTGGCACCGCCCTCGGTAAGGACGACATCAACCAGATGATCAAGGACGCCGAAGCGCACGCGGAGGAAGACAAGAAGAAGCGCGAGGAGGCCGAGACCCGTAACACGGCCGACACCCTTTCGTGGCAGACCGAGAGCCTCCTGAAGGAGCAGGGCGACAAGGTCCCCGCGGACGACCGCGAGAAGATCGAAGTTGCCCTGAAGAACCTGAAGGAGTCGCTGGCCGGCACCGATGTGGAGGCGATCAAGCACGCCCATGAGCTCCTGCTCGCGGCGAGCAACGACTTCACCCGGAGGCTGTACGAGAACGTGCAGGCGCAGCAGAACGCGGCCGGTGCGGCGGGGGCTGAGTCCCAGCCTTCCGACGACGAGGTCGCCGACGCGGAGATCGTCGAGGACGACGTCACCGACGACCAGCAGAGCGCGTAGTCGGTCATGACCGACTTCTTCAGCGAAGAGGCGACTTCCCCTGGTACGACGCCCCCGGGTCAGGCAACTGACCCGGGAGCCGAAGAGGCCGCGCAGTTCGAGAGTGATCTCGATTCGCTGCAACGCGAACGTGACGACCTGCTCGACACGACGAGACGGCTGCAGGCCGACTTCGAGAACTACCGTAAGCGCGTGGTGCGCGAGCAGTCCGCGCTGGTCGAGCGATCGACCGAAGGTCTGCTCGAGCAGTTGCTCCCGGTGCTCGACAGCTTCGAGCTCGCGGTGCGCAACCTCGAAGGGCCCGCGGTCGACGAGAAGGTGCGCAAAGGCATCGAGCTCGTCTATGCGGAGCTCTCGGCGGTGGTACAGCGTTCGGGCCTCGAGCGCATCGAGTGCCAGGGCGCGCCATTCGACCCGAACGAGCACGAAGCCGTCATGCAGGACGACGGTGAAGGTGAGCCACGCGTCGACGACGTGTTGCGCACCGGTTGGAAGTTGAAGGGACGGGTCCTGCGTCCCGCGATGGTGAAAGTCACGAGGAAGACGAACGAGTGAGTGCACAGCGAGAGTGGTTCGAGAAGGACTACTACGCGACGCTCGGCGTGCCGTCGAGCGCGACCGACAAGGACATCTCGCGCGCGTTCAAGAAGCTCGCGAAGCAGCATCACCCCGACGCGAACCCGGGAAACGCACCGGCCGAGGAGAAGTTCAAGGAGATCTCCGCGGCCTACGACATCCTCGGTGACGCGACGAAGCGCGCCGAGTACGACGAGGTGCGCCAGATGGTGGCGACCGGCGTCGGTCCCGACGGTACCGGCGGATTCGGTCCCGGGCCGGGCGGCGGCGGTCGTTCCGTTCGCTTCGAGACCGACGGCGGCGGTCTCGGTGACATCTTCGGCAACCTCTTCGGGGGCGGTGGCGGTGGATCCCGCCGGCGCACGCGCGCCGCGACCGGACCGCAGCGCGGGCGCGATCTCGAGACCGAACTGCATCTCCAGTTCGACGACGCGATCCGCGGCGTCACGTCGACCGTGCGGTTCCGTGCCGACGCGTCGTGCTCGACGTGCGCGGGTTCGGGTGCCGCGCCCGGATCGATGCCGGAGACGTGTCCCGAATGCCACGGCGCGGGAACGGTGGCCGACAACCAGGGTCCGTTCTCGTTCTCGCAGGTGTGCCCCACGTGCGGCGGTCGCGGGCAGATCATTCCCACGCCGTGCCCCACGTGCAACGGACGCGGGGTCGAGGTGCGCGCCCGCGAGGTGAAGGTACGCATCCCCGCGGGCGTGGCCGACGGGCAACGCATCCGCGTGAAGGGTCGCGGTGGTGCCGGCGCCAACGGCGGTCCGCCCGGCGATCTCTTCGTCGTCGTGGGCGTACGCGGCCACGCGCTCTTCGGGCGCTCGGGACACGACCTCACGCTCCGGCTCCCGGTCACGTTCCCGGAGGCCGTGCTCGGCGCCGACATCAAAGTGCCCACCCTCGACTCGACTGTCACGGTCCGGATCCCGCCGGGTACGCCGAGCGGGAAGGTGTTGCGCGTCAGGGGCAAGGGTGTCGCCGCCGACGGCAAGAACAAGGAAGGCGACCTGCTCGTCACCGTCGACGTGCAGGTCCCGATCAACCTCACCGCCGCGCAGCGTGCCGAGGTCGAGGCGCTGGCCACCGCGCTCGACGACGACCCCCGCGCCGCGCTGTTCGGTGCCGTCCAGGACCGCCGTAAGAGTGACGATGCGGCGGGCGCGCGCGCAAGTGATGGAGACGCATGATGGAACCACGTGAAGGCCGAGACCGCGCTCTGTACGTGATCTCGGTCGCCGCCGAGCTCGCGGGCGTGCATCCGCAGACGTTGCGCATCTACGAGCGCAAGGGATTGCTCGCGCCCGCGCGCACGACCGGCCGGAGTCGTCGTTACTCCGACCGCGACATTGCGTTGCTGCAGCGGATTCAGGAGCTCACCAACGACGGCGTGTCGCTGGCCGGCGTGCAGCGGATCCTGACTCTCGAGGACGAGCTGGCCGGCGCCCGCGCCCGCATCGCCGAGCTCGAGGACCGCGTTGTCGCGCTACAGCGTGAGGCCGAGGAGCGGGTCGAGGCCGCGCACCGGCAGTATCGCCGCGAGCTCGTGCCGGTACGGAGCGCCGTGGTCGCCCGCTTCGAACACCGTCGCTAGTCAACCGGCACAGCAAGAGAAACAGGAACGAGCATCGTCATGGCTGTAGACCCGAACCGGTTCACCCGTAAGACCCAAGAGGGGTTCGCCGCCGCGCAGGCGCTGGCGCGCGACTCGGGGAACACCGAGATCGCGCCCGAGCACCTCCTGCGCGCGTTGATCGACCAGCCCGAAGGCATCGTGTCGGGTGTGATCGAGCGCGTCGGGATCGATGCGGCCGACGTGCGCCGCCGGGTCGACGAGGCGCTGTCCAAGCTGCCGAGTGTGAGCGGGGCGACCGTGCGCGACGCCCAGCTCGGTGCGAGCACGTTCCGAGTCCTCGAGAGCGCCGACGCCGAGCGCGCCGCGTTGAGTGACGAGTACGTGTCGACCGAGCACATCCTGCTCGCCATGAGCGAGGTGCCCGGCGGCGTCGGCGATCTGCTGCGCGGCGCGGGTATCGACCACGACGGTGTACTCGACGCGTTGCGCCAGGTGCGCGGCTCGCACCGCGTCACGAGCGACAACCCCGAGGAGCAGTACCAGTCGCTCGAGAAGTACGGCCGTGATCTCACCGAGGCCGCGCGCCTGGGCAAGATCGATCCCGTCATCGGTCGCGACGAGGAGATCCGCCGCATCATCCAGGTCCTGTCGCGTCGCACCAAGAACAACCCGGTGCTGATCGGCGAGCCGGGCGTGGGAAAGACCGCGATCGTCGAGGGACTGGCGCGGCGCATCGTCGAGGGCGATGTGCCCGAAGGCCTGCGCAACAAGCGTGTGATCGCGCTCGACATCGGGTCGCTGATCGCAGGCACCAAGTACCGCGGCGAGTTCGAGGAGCGCTTCAAGGCCGTTCTGAAGGAGATCTCAGACTCGGAGGGCGAGGTCGTCACCTTCATCGACGAGATCCACACGATCGTCGGCGCGGGCGGGGCCGAAGGCGCGGTCGACGCGGGGAACATGATCAAGCCGATGCTGGCCCGCGGCGAGCTGCGGCTCATCGGTGCGACGACGCTCGACGAGTACCGCAAGTACATCGAGAAGGATGCCGCGCTGGAGCGCCGCTTCCAGCAGGTCTACGTGGGTGAGCCTTCCGTCGAGGACACGATCGCGATCCTGCGCGGGCTCAAGGAGCGCTACGAGGTCCATCACGGCGTGCGCATCCAGGACGCGGCCATCGTTGCCGCGGCTGTGCTATCCGACCGATACATCAACGGTCGCCAGCTCCCCGACAAGGCAATCGACCTGATCGACGAGTCCGCGTCGCGGCTGCGTATCGAGATCGACTCGATGCCGTTCGAGATCGACGTGGTCGAGCGCCGGATTCGACGGATCGAGATCGAGCGGGCCGCGCTCGCAAAGGAGACCGATGACGGCTCCCTCGCGCGCTTGGAGGCTCTCGACGCCGAGTTGCAGTCACTGCAGGAGGAGCGCGACGGGATGGTCGCGCACTGGCAGGCGGAGAAGGACGCGATCATCGCGATCCAGGCCGGTAAGGAACGACTCGAGCAGGCCAAGCTCGACGCGGAGCGGGCCGAACGCGAGGGCGATCTCGAGCGAGCGGCCCAGTTGAGCTACGGGCACATCCCGGTCGTCGAGCGCGAGCTCGATGGGTTGTCGGCGCGTCTCGACGAGCTTCAGCGCGACGGTCGGATGTTGAAGGAAGAGGTCGACGAGGAAGACGTCGCCGAGATCGTCGCCAAGTGGACGGGCGTTCCCGTGTCGCGACTGATGGAAGGCGAGATGGCGAAGTTGGTGCGGCTCGAGGAGCATCTGCACCAGCGTGTCGTCGGTCAGAACACAGCGGTCGTCGCGGTCGCCAACGCGATCCGGAGGTCGCGAGCGGGTCTGTCGGACCCGAACCGGCCCATTGGTTCGTTCCTGTTCCTCGGGCCCACGGGTGTCGGCAAGACCGAGCTCGCGCGGGCGCTTGCCGAGTTCCTGTTCGACGACGAGCGTGCGACCGTGCGCATCGACATGTCGGAGTACATGGAGAAGCACTCCGTTTCCCGCCTCCTCGGCGCGCCTCCCGGGTACGTCGGCTACGAAGAGGGTGGTCAGCTCACCGAGGCGGTGCGCCGACGCCCGTACGCGGTGATCCTGCTCGACGAGATCGAAAAGGCCCATCCCGACGTCTTCAACGTCTTGCTGCAACTGATGGACGACGGTCGCCTGACCGACGGCCAGGGCCGCACGGTCGACTTCACCAACACGATCGTCATCATGACGTCGAACCTCGGCGCCGGCGCGGCCGAAGACCAGGTGATGGCGGCGGTGCGTGCGCACTTCAAGCCCGAGTTCCTCAACCGGATCGACGAGATCGTCGTGTTCGGCCGTTTGTCCGAGGACGAGATCGAGGAGATCGTCGGCTTCCAGGTCGCGATCCTGCAGGCTCGCCTGGCCGAGCGGGGGCTCACGCTCGACCTGACGGCGGCGGCGCAGAAGTGGGTCGCGCAGACGGGCTACGACCCCGACTTCGGGGCGCGTCCACTCAAGCGGGTGCTGCAGCGCGAGATCGCGGATCCGATCGCGCTCGAGGTGCTGAAGGGCGCGTACCAGTCGGGCGACACGATCGTCGTCGACGCCAATCCCGACGGTGGTCTTGCATTCGAGCAGACGGCTACCGCCGAGCTCGTCAGCTGATCTCGTCGCGATGGAGCCACGATACGAGGTCCGGCGCCGCCAGTCGCGCGGTCCGGTTCCGGTAACGCTCGAGATCGGCTTCGGAGAGCAGCTCGCGGCCCGCGCCCGACGTCCCCCGGCGGAAGAACGCGGCCCGGTCTTTGAGCACGCCGTCGGCATCGGGCACGAGCAGATCGGCACGGGCGCGCATCTGGGTGAACGTCGCCGCGTCCACCAGCGCGGGCCATGCGTCGTCGGGTACGTCGATGCCGAGGCGGGCCGCGAGCTTGCGCATCTCGGCACCGAGATCGGTCGTGAGGTCGTCGTAGTGCACGAGCACGACGTTGAGTTCGTCGCGACGCGACCACGCGTCGTCGAGGTGCGACATGACACCCGGCAGTGAGTCCATCTGCTCGCGCCTGTCGCCGTCCCAGTCGATCCATTGGGGTAACCACTGCTCGAGCGGACTGCGGGCGACGATGATGTAGGTCGCCCGGTGGTCGATCGGGATGCCGTCGAGCGGCGTGTGCGTCTTCACGAACCGCCGGTGCTGTTGGGCGTCGAGTCGGGCGAGCATCGGCTCCTTCGGGAACACCAGCCAGTCGATCCACGGCGACAGCTCGGGCAGCGGCGCGGGCAACTCCGGATCCTGGAAGATCAGGAGTGCGCAGATCATCTGCATCCACGTGGTCCCGCTCCTGGATCGCGTGCTGATCACGATGTCGCCGGCGCGGAGATCGAAGTCGAGCCACCGGCCGCTGTCCTCGTCGTGGGAGCGATAGCGAACCGGCTCGCGCGCCACCCCACAGACCGTAATCTCACGGGTCATGGCTGAGGAAGAGTGGTACTGGTGCCTCGAGCACAACGCCGCGGTCACCGTCGACGACCCGTGCCCTCCGTCGCGTCGGCTCGGTCCCTATCCCTCCCGGGAGGCGGCCGAGCATTGGCAGGAGAAGGTCGAGTCCCGGAACGAGAAGTGGGACGCCGAAGACCGCGAGTGGAACGGCGACGACGAGTGAGCGACTCGGCGTCACAGGAATAGGACTCGACCGCATCGCAGGCGCTCGGCGAGGATGCGGACCTTGCGCATGGTCCCGCGGTCTCTCATCGTCGTCGTGACCCTCTTCATTCTCGCGGCGTGCTCTTCGAGCGCGAGTTCGAAAGCGGGCGTGAGTCCGTCGTCGTCGGCTCCGGCCGCGAGTACCACGACGACGGTCGCGCCTGCCTCGGTGCCCACGACGGTCGCGTTCGCCAAGGCGACGAAGCCGCTCGCGCCGAGCACCTCCACCTATGTGTTCTCGTTCGCGTCGGGCGGTCGGACGCGGAGCTACCGGCTGCACGTTCCGCCCGCGTCTGCGGCCGGCGCAGCACTCCCGCTCGTCCTGAACCTCGCCGGCGCAACGCAGAACGGGCTGCTGCAAGAAGCGCAGTCGGGAATGGATGCCAACTCCGACAAGAACGGTTACCTCGTCGCATATCCGGACGGAACCCGGATCTCGAAGGTGTTGTCTCCCGACCCGGTCGCCAAGGACGCGCAATACGGATTCAACGCCGGTTACTGCTGCGGCGATCCGAGCGCGAACAAGGTGGACGATGTCGACTTCCTGCTCGGCACGATCTCGAACATCGCCGCCAAGACGCCGGTCGACCTGAGGCGTGTGTATGTCACCGGCATGTCGAACGGCGGCATGATGGCGTACGCGATGGCTGCCCAGGCGTCGACGTACATCGCCGCGATCGCATCGGTATCGGGTCAAGTGGAGCTCCCCACGATCAATCCGACCCGCCCGGTCCCGACCATGGAGTTCCACAGCGTCGACGACCCGATCGCCCTCTTCAAAGGCTCGCCCAACGCCGACCCGAAGTTGGTCTTCTCCGTCATGGACGGGATCAACCAGTGGGTGAAGGCCGATCGGTGCAATCCGCGTCCGCACACGGCCACGCCGATCGTCGGCGCGGGTATCTCGGCCGGGCTCACCGCGACCCTCGTCACGTACACCGGGTGCCGGGGTGGCTCCGAGGTCGACCTGTGGCGGCTCACGGGGTCGGGTCACGTGTGGCCGGGCGCTCCGTTCAACACCGGCCCGGAGAACACCTGGATTCTCGATGGCGTCGGGCGCGGCACACTCCTGCTCGATGCCAACGAGGTGATGTGGAGCTTCTTCCAGAAGCACTCGTTGGCGAAGGCGCCTTGATCTCGCGCGAGAACGAGATCTCCGACGCCGTCGACGCGGTCGCGGCCGAGACCGCGTTCTCGGGTGTGGTCCGGGTGAACCGTGATGGTGGCGTCGTGTTCGCGCAGTCGTTCGGCTCTGCGAACCGCGCGTTCGATCGACCGAACACGATCGACACGCAGTTCGGTCTTGCGAGCGGGGCCAAGAGCTTCACCGCGTTGACGGTGGTCAGCCTCGTCGCCGAGGGCGGGCTCGCCCTCGCGACGACTGCCCGCTCGGTCCTCGGAGCCGACCTGCCGTTGATCGACGATTCGGTGACGGTCGAGCATCTCCTCGCGCACACGTCGGGCATCGGCGACTACCTCGACGAGGACTTCGAGTACGACATCACCGACTACGTGCTCGCGGTTGCGCCGCACGAGCTGGCGAACACCGAGGACTATCTCCAGGTGCTCGACGGGTACCACCAGAAGTTCGCGCCGGGCGAGAAGTTCTCGTACTGCAACGGCGGCTACGTGGTGCTCGCGCTGATCGCCGAGCGCGTCGCCGGCGCTCCGTTCGGTGATCTCGTGCAGCGAAGAGTGTGTCGTCCGGCCCGACTGCGCGACACCGCGTTCCTCCGCTCCGACGAGCTCCCGGCTCGGGCGGCGCTCGGGTACCTGATGCCCGACGGGAACCGGACGAACGTCCTCCATCTCCCGGTTCGCGGCAGCGTGGGCTACGACGCGGGCGTGTCGTTCCACAGCGCTCGCGACAGGCAGGGCGCCTTCACGTACACGGTGATCTCGAACACCTCGCCCGGCGCGTGGCCGATCGCGCGCGTGCTCGGAGACCTGCACGCCTGAGTGGCTTCTACGGAAAGCTGACGGGCGCCGATCCGAAGAAGTGTGCGTCGCCGAACGTGAAGATGCCGTTGTCGGCGCCGACCAGCCAGTATCCGTTGCCCGTCGACGTCGGGGCCATGCCCGCGACCGGTGCATTGAGGTGCGTCGCGCCGAGTGATCCCTCGAACGGCACTCCGCCGAACGCGAAGGTGCTGCCGTCGGAACCGACGAGCCAGTAGCCGCCGTGTGGGCCTGCGGCGATGCCGACGATCGGAGCGTTGAGCACGAGGCGGCCGAGCGAGCCCGCAAAGCGCGCCGAGCCGAATGCGAACACGCCACCGTCGGACGCAACGAGCCAGTAGCCGTTGCCGTCGGGTGTGGACGCCATGCCGACGATCGGCGCGTTCAGGTGCATGGCGCCGAGCGAGCCGTGGAACGCGCCGCGGCCGAACGTGAATACGCCCCCGTCGGACGCGACGAGCCAGTAGCCGTTGCCGTCGGGTGTGGACGCCATGCCGACGATCGGCGCGT
>JBEPUZ010000140.1:0-11985 GCA_041691275.1 Actinomycetota bacterium
CGACCGATTCGACTCCAAGCTCGACATGGCCAAGCAGTTCGGCGCCACCGACCTCGTGAACGCGGGCAACGGCGACCCGGTCGCCCAGGTCCAGGAGCTGACGGGCGGGCGCGGCGTCGACGTGTCGTTCGAGGTCATCGGGCTGAAGGAAACGGTGCAGCAAGCCTTCGCGATGGCCCGCCGCGGCGGTCAGGCGATCATCGTCGGCGTGCCGAAGATGGAGCAGATCATGGAAATCCCGATCGCCATGGAGCTCCTCGTGAACGAGAAGCAGGTCCGGGGCTCGTGGTACGGATCCTCCGACGTTCGCCGCGACGTCCCCCGACTCGTCGAGCTCTATAAGGACGGCACGTTGAAGCTCGACGAGCTGGTCTCCCGGCGCATCGGTCTCGAGGGAATCAACGAGGCATTCACGGCGATGGAAGCGGGCGAGGTCGCCCGTTCCGTCGTCGACTACGGCATCTGAAGTACGCCGACGTAGCCTCACGATCATGCGCTATCGCTCACTGGGTCACAGCGACCTCGTCGTTTCCGAGGTCGGCTTCGGTACGTGGACGTTGGTCACCGATTGGTGGGGGCGCACCGACGATCCCCACGAGATGATCAAAGCCGCGCTCGACGAGGGCATCACGCTCTTCGACACTGCGCCCGTTTACGGCGACGACGGCGCGGGTGAGACCATCCTGGCCGAATACCTCAAGGGACGCGACGACATCGTCCTCACCACCAAGATCGGGTACAACATCGACGCGCCCCGCACCGAGACCCAGGGTGCGCGTCCGTACGACTGGGAGCCGGCATCGGTGCGGCGCCAGGTCGACTCGTCCCTCGCGCGCCTGGGCACCGACCACATCGACCTATTGCAGCTGCACAACCCCCGTATCGAACCCATCGTCGACGACGCGTTGTGGGAGACCCTCGTCGCGCTGAAGTCCGAGGGCAAGGTTCGTGAGCTCGGCGTCGCGCTCGGCCCCGCGATTGGTTGGGTCGAAGAAGGCAACATCTCGATCGACACGCGACCGATCACGACACTGCAGACGGTGTTCAACATCCTCGAACAGGAACCGGGCCTCTCGTTCGCGGCGCGCGAGCATGTGCGCGACGGCAACGTCTCGCTGATCGCACGCGTTCCTCACGCGTCCGACACGCTCTCGGGCAAGATCACTCTCGACACCGTCTTCCCGCCCGGTGACCATCGGGGTCACCGCAACCGCGAGAACATGCTCGACAACTTCGAGAAAGCGGAGACGCTCGGGTTCCTCTACACGCCGGAGACCGGGCGCACGATCGGTCAGGCCGCGATCTCCGGCATCCTGGCCCACCCCGACTTTGCCACCGTGTTGCCCACCGTGCTCTCCGTCGACGAAGTGCGCGAGTACGCGCGGGCGTCGGAGCTTCCGCTTACCGCCGCGGAGACCGCCGCACTCGAAGAGCTACGGGTACGCAACTTCGACCACGTCGACCGCTACTCGATGCCGATGAAGTCGAGTGTCTGACCCGAGCAGCACGTCGGCGCGCGCGCCGGTTCGGATGCCGGCCGACCAACGGCGCCAGCAGCTCTTCGACGTCGCTCGGGAACGGTTCGCCCGCCAGGGGTTCCACGCGACCTCGATGGACGAGATCGCCGAAGGCGCCGGTGTCACGAAGCCCGTGCTCTACCAGCACTTCCCGAGCAAGCGCGCGCTCTACATCGACCTGCTCGAAGAGACCGGACGTCAGCTGCTGAGCACGCTCGCCGAGGCAACGAATCAGGCAGGCTCGCTGCGGGAACGGGTCGAGATCGGTTTCCGGGCGTATTTCCGCTTCGCGACCAGCGACCCGACCGCGTTCCTGTTCCTCATGGGCACGTCGCTGCGGTCCGACCCGGAGTTCGCGCGCATCGTCGAGGAGATCCTCGACGCCGCGGCGGAGACCATCGCGACACTGATCGAGATCCCCGCCCCCGAAGAGCAACGGCAGATGCTCGCGAACGCCATAGTCGGGATGGCGGAGTCGGTCGGGCTCAAGGCACTGCGCGACCCGACAGCCAAGGTCGACGGTGACCGACTCGCGGCCTGGATCGCGGAACTCGCGTGGTTCGGGTTGCGCGGCGTGCGCACCGGCGGTGCCCTCGACTAGAGCTTGCGGAGTCGCACGCGCTGGATCGCGTGATCGCAGCCCTTCTCGAGCACGAGGTTGGCCCGGCCCCGAGTCGGCGCGATGTTCTCGCGCAGGTTCACGAGGTTCACCGTGTTCCACACCGACTGCGCGAACTCGCGCGTCGATTCCTCGGTCCACTGGGTGAGGAAGTTGAAGTACGAGCGGGGATCGTGCAACGACGTCTCCCGCAGGAGCAGCAGCCGGTCGACGTACCAACGCTCGAGGTCCGCCTCGGCCGCGTCGACGTAGATCGAGAAGTCGAAGAAGTCGGAGACGACGACGCTCGCCTCGACCCGACCGCGGCGGGCCGGGGTCTGCAACACGTTGACACCTTCGACGATCACGATGTCGGGCTGCGTGAGGATGATCTCCTCGTCCCCGACGATGTCGTACGTGAGGTGTGAGTAACGCGGCGCGCGCACCTTCGGCGCGCCCGCTTTCAGCTCGACGAGGAACCGCATCAGCGCGCGCACGTCGTAGCTCTCGGGGAAGCCCTTGCGCGCCATCAGTCCGCGCGCTTCGAGATCGGCGTTCGAGAACAGGAACCCGTCGGTGGTGACGAGATCGACGCGCGGATGATCGGGCCAACGACCGAGCAACGCCTGGAGCATCCGGGCGATAGTGCTCTTGCCCGCGGCAACACTGCCGGCGAGACCGACCACGTACGGCGCGCTCGCGTGAAGATGACCGAGGAACGTCTCCGTCACCGCGTGACGTTCGCGGCTGGCGGCAACATTGAGGTTCAGCAGGCGCGACAGCGGGAGGTACACCTCCTCCACCTCGCTCATCGGCATGGGCTCACCCAGGCCGCGCAGCGCGGCGAGGTCGTCTTCGGCCAACGACATCGGAGTCGATGCCCGCAGCCGACTCCACTCCTCACGGGTGAAGTCGACGTACGGATCGATCCCTGATTCTTCGGAGTCGTCGCTCACGCCTGGATCCGACTACTCGGCTTTCGCGAACCCGACCGGACAACTCACACCGGTGCCACCGAGGCCGCAGTACCCCGCCGGATTCTTGGCGAGATACTGCTGGTGGTAATCCTCGGCGTAATAGAACGTCGAGGCGGGCGCGATCTCGGTCGTGATCTCTCCATATTTTGTCGCAGTGAGTTGCGACTGGAACGACTCCTTCGACGCTTCCACGATCGCGGCCTGGGCGTCGTCGAACGTGTAGATGCTCGAACGGTATTGCGTGCCCACGTCGTTGCCCTGACGCATGCCCTGCGTCGGGTCATGGCTCTCCCAGAAGATGCGCAGCATCTCGTCCGGCGGCGTCACCTTCGGATCGAAGACGACGAGGACGGCCTCGGTGTGGCCGGTGCGACCGGAGCACACCTCTTCGTAGGTGGGGTTGGGCGTGATGCCGCCCGCGTAACCGACCGCCGTGGTGTACACACCTTCGGCGGTCCAGAACTTGCGCTCGGCGCCCCAGAAGCAGCCCATGCCGACCACGATCTTTCCGACCCCGTCGGGAAACGGCGGCTCGAGGGCTGTTCCGAGCACGAAGTGGCGCTCGGGAACGGCGAAGGGACGGTTCGCACGACCCGGCAACGCATCGTCGGCGGTGGACAGCTTCGCCTTGTCGCGACGTAGGAACATTCTCTACCTCTTTTTGCGGGTGTATACCGTCAACGAGAACCATTGTCCTACCCAAAAGGTTCCCACACGAATGGAAATCCCGGACGCGCTTCGGCTTCCACCGCCCGATCCCACGCTCGAGTGGGTCGCGAGCGCCATCGGTACCGGGGCGACAGTGACTGCGGTGCGTCGCCTCGCCAACGCGTGGGCGGCCGCGGTCCACGCGATCGACGTGCGCGACCGCGACGGAAACCAACACGAGTTGGTGCTGCGGCGATGGGCGCGCACGGACCTGCCGACGCACCCGGGCGCCGTAAAGCACGAAGCCGCCGTACTCTCCATGCTCGCGACCCTTCCGGACGCACGGGCTCCGCGGTTGGTCGCGGCCGACCCGAGCGCGAAGTGCGCCGACGTTCCCTCGCTCGCGATGACGCGCCTGCCCGGGGAGCCGGTGTTCGCGAGCACCGACGTCGACCGGTTCGCCGACGGTCTCGCCACCGCCCTGCAGGCAATCCACTCCGCGTCCCTGTCGCCGGAAGCAGATGCGCTCGGGACCTACCGACCGTGGGGTCTGCAGCGACCTCCCGACCCACCGTCGTGGACGCGGCATCCCGACGTCTGGCGCCGTGCGTTCGAGATCGCGCGCCGTCCGGTTCCCCCGTACGCGGCCGTCGTATGCCATCGCGATTTTCACCCCGGCAACGTGCTCTGGGAGGACGATGCGGTTTCCGGGGTCGTCGATTGGACGCAAACCTGCGTCGGGCCCGCGGCTGCCGACGTCGCGCACTGCCGGGTGAATCTCGCCGTGTTGTTCGATCTCGACGTCGCCGACGAGTTCGCCCGTCGCTACGGACCGGTCGACGATCTGGCCTGGTTCGACATCGCCGACGTCTCGGGGTTCGGAGCGCTCGACGCGTGGCGTTGGCACGAAGCCGGCCGGACCGATCTCACCGACGAGACGATGGCGCGGGCGTTCGACCGTTTCGTCGTCGACGCGGTCGAGCGGTTCTCCTGACGCGACGAGCAACCGGGAGCTGCGTTGTGCGAGTTTTCCGTCCCGGCGACGGTTTTCTCGCCCAACTGTTGGGCGGGTTTTGGGTCAATGGCGCTCGGCGCGGGCGAGCTCGACGAAGGCTCGCGCCGATGGCGTCAAAGGACTCGCGCGGTGCAGCAGGCCGATGGTGCGCGTGAGCGCGGGTACGAGCCGGGCGACGACCGCGCCTTGACCGCCGAGCGTCTCGGCCATCGACCACGGTAGGAACGATGTGCCGGCACCGGTGAGCACGAGCGGCGCGATCGCCTCGCGTTGCGAGATCTCCACCGCGATCAGGGGAGCCACGGCGGCTGCCGCGAGCGCACGATCCAGGAGGTCTCGCGTCGACGTGCCGGGGGGCGTGGCGACGAGCGGCATTCCCGCGAGGCGCGCGACCGGGAGCCGACCGGGGGCGGGAAGTCGGGTGCCCGGTGGACACACCGCGACGATCTCCTGGCGGGCGAGCGTGATCGCGACGAGGTCGTCGCGACCGGCGGGGAGCTCTGCGAGCCCGACCTCGCTACGGCCGTCGGCGATCCGATCGGCGACCGCGCCGGCATCCTCGGGTTCCGACACCCTGATCGCCACACCCGGATGGAGTGTGCGGAAACGCCCGACGAGCGCAGCCAGCGGGTCGACCGCGAGCGTCGGGAGCGCGACCAGGTCGAGCGTGCCCGTGTCGAGTTGGCGAACCGCGCCCACCGCGTCGAGGACAACCGCGCGCTCGCGGATCATGCGGCGGGCCGGGCCCTCGAACGCTCGACCCGCGTCGGTAATCGCCACTGTGCGCCCGACGCGGTCGAACAGCCTGACCCCGAGCTCGGTCTCGAGCCGGCGAATACCTTCCGAGAGCGACGGCTGGGAGACGCCGACCGCGAGCGCGCCGGCCGTGAACGTGCCTTCGTCGATGACCGCGAGCACGTACTCGACGTGGCGAAGCTCCATCAACGGTCCTCGGGCGACGGGAAGCTACGACTCATAGGGAAATCCGATGATACTGGTAGTTAGCAGAGGCTTGATCAATGAGCCGGCGCGCCGTTCAATGGATGTATGGACCTGCGGCTCTGGCTCGGAGCGCTCCTGATCGGTGCCGGCGTCGGCTTCCTCTCGGGCGCGTTCGGCAAAGGCGGCTCCGCGGTCTCGACTCCCCTCCTCCACGCCCTCGGCGTCCCCGCGATCGTCGCGATCGCATCGCCGCTCCCGGCCACGATCCCCTCGACCCTGCTCGCCAGCCGGGGATACGCCCGAGCCGGGCACATCGACCGTGGCGTCCTGCGGATCGGCATGGTCGTCGGCATTCCCCTGACTGCGCTGGGCGCGTTCCTCACGCGCTGGATCGCGGGCGAGCCCCTCGTGCTCGCCACGGACGTGATTCTCCTCGTGCTCGGGATGCGAGTGCTCCTGGCCGCCCACTCGGCCCCTGCGCTCGACGATCCGCAAGCTCCCGCCGACGCGGCACCGACGGTCTCGAAGGGCCGGACGATCGCAGTGGTTGCCGTTGCCGGCGCGGTATCGGGGCTCCTCGGCAACAGCGGAGGATTCCTGCTCGCACCGTTGTTCATGGGCGTGCTGCACATGCCGGTCCGGCGCGCACTCGGGACATCGCTCGCACTCGCGGCCGCGCTGGCGGTGCCGGGCACGATCGTCCACGCCTGGCTCGGTCACATCGACTGGAACCTCACGCTCGTGTTTGGGCTCGCGGCGGTGCCCTTCGCGTCGTTCGGGGCGACGTTGGCACTGCGGGTGCGAGAGAAGTCGTTGTCGATCGCGTACGGTGCGGGGATCGCCCTGTTGTCGGGCGGCCTCCTGATCTTCGCCAGGTAGCGACCGCGTTCCTTCGAGGTTTAGCCCGCGCCCACGAGCGGCGTGCCGTGCGCGATCCGTCGCGTCGTCGCGACGTTCGTCCGCACGAACACGTTGCCGGCCGAATCGACGATCCGGTAGCCGCCGGGCGCGGCGATGATGCCGGCGGTGAGCCCCCGCAGTGGCAGCGGCGAGTTGCCGTGATAGTCGGCATCGCCGAAGGCATACACCTGCCCGGCGAGGGTCACGAGCCAGTACCCGCGCCCGTCCGGAGTCGAAGCCATACCCGTGATCGGAAAGCCTGGCGGCGAAGCTCCGGTCGAACCGTAGAAGTGCGCGTCGCCGAACGAGAAGATGCCGCCGTCGGACGCCACGAACCAGTAGCCCTTCCCCGTCGGCGACGACGTCATGCCGTCGATCGGTTTGTTGAGTCGGATGTTGCCCGTCGATCCGTAGAAGTGCGCGTCGCCGAACGAGAAGACGCCGCCGTCACGGGCGACCAGCCAATAGCCGCGGCCCGTCGGCGTCGACGCGATCCCGACGATCGGTTGGTTCAACCACACCGCGCCCATCGAACCGTAGAACTGCGCGTCGCCGTAGGCGTACACGCCACCGTCGGCCGACGCGATCCACCCGCCCCGAGCTGTCGGC
This sequence comes from Actinomycetota bacterium, assembly GCA_041691275.1. Lineage (GTDB taxonomy): Bacteria > Actinomycetota > Acidimicrobiia > IMCC26256 > PALSA-610 > PALSA-610. The sequence continues at coordinate 7,207 of JBEPUZ010000140.1, forward strand.
GTACGCGCGACGGCAACGCCCTTCGTCGTGACCGAACGGCCGAAACCGACGCCACCGTCGACCGTGCTGACCCGGCCGTGCGCGTCGACGGCGAAGGTCGGCGTCCAGGGCGACGGTCCGGGCACACTCGGGGGCGGCGCGGACGCGACGGTCGGCGGCGGTGGGATGTGGACGGACACGAAGCGCGGTCCGAGCATGCGTCCGTCGCGCTGGGCTTCGGCGGGATCGAAGCTGTTGACGTTGTACGAACCGAGGAAGCCGCCGTCGGCGAGCCGCATCGTCGTGAGCACGACCGGGTTGTACGTGTACGACTGCTGATACGTGAAGCCGGGTATGAACGACGGCGGCGGCGCGGGTACAGAGAAGACGGTGCCGAGGTCCTGCCAAGGTCCGATCGGGTTCGCCGACCACCACGCCTCCACCGGCGGACCGATGATGTTGACCGTCTTCGTGATCAGCAGGTACCCGTTGCCGTAGTGCTGTACGTCGGTGTTGCTGACGGCCGCGCTCAGAACCGGCGTCGCCGCGTTGGGATCGGCCGACCAACCCGGGCCCGCTCGGTAGCGCCAGGCGCTCGGCACCATTATCTGGCTCTCGAGAACCCGCGCCACGTACATGTCGCTTGCGAAGCAGAACGCACAGGTGCGGGTCTCGGGCGCGTACGTGTAGAGGTATCCACCGTCGTACACGGCGCCGTTCCCGAACACGCGCATGGCCCTCCACGGAATCGAAGTGAGCCGCGCCAACTTCAGCGACGGCAGATCGAACTCGGCGACGGCAGCGCCGAGCGACGTACCGAAGGCGCCGTTCGCGCGTAATCGCTGCATGAACACGTAGAGACGCTGACCCACGACGACCGACGCGCCCGGCCAGTAGAACGAACCGTCCTGTTCCGGAGGGAGGACCCAGCTCCTCGACCCCGGGCCAGAGTGATTCAACAGCGTGAAGCAGTTCCCCGATTGCACCCACGCGGAGTTGTTGCCGAAGCCCTGGATCGCGCCGGTTCCCGCATCGTGTTTCAACCCGTAATACGCGGTATCGCCGAGCGCGAAGAACGTGCGTCCGTCGGGGAGCTCGACCTCGGAGGTGATGTCACCGATGCCGAACGTCGCGTCGCGACTGTTCGTGAGCGCGAGGTAGCCATCCGCAGACGATGGCGCGCGACTCAAGCATCGCGTCGTGTCGGCCGAGGCAGGCGTGGGCGACGCGATCGCGACGAACCCGATCATCGACATCGTCAACACTGCGAGCAGCGCGCGTGCTGTCCTTGCCACAAACTCCCCGTTTCGTCGCGCTCCAACCCGCTCGAAGCGCGAAAGCGTAGGTGACCGCGATCGAGATGTTCCGTCGCCCCTTCACGCCTGCGGGGTTTCCGCAAGCGCTCCCCCGAGCGCGCGGGTCAGCTGAAGCCGAGCTCGCGCGCGAGCACACCGGCCGATGCCACCCCCGAGCCCGTCACGAGTGCCACCCGGTCCTCGAATCGCTGCACGAGGCGGAACCAATGGGATCGCCCGGTCTCGCTGGAGGCTGCGCCCGAGCCGACGACCGGTGTTAGAACTCCGGTGTGATCATCGTCATCGGAACTGTGCAGGCCGAGCCCGATGCCCTCGACGAGGTCGTTCGCCTCGGGCTCGAACACGTGCACCGTTCGCGTGCTGAGCCGGGCTGTCTGCTGCACTCCGTCCATCACGACGTCGAAGATCCCAATCGACTCGTGTTCGTCGAGCACTGGTCGGACCGCGCCGCGCTCGACTCGCACTTCCTAGTGCCGGAGTCGGGTGCGTTCGTGACCGGTCTGCGCGGCCGGACCACGATCGCGCCGACGATCGAGATCTACGAGGCGACGCAGCTCGAGTTCTGATCGGTCGGTATCCGACCGTCACGTGCCACCGCATCGGCCGCGAGAATGTCTTCGAGCACCGAGCGCATCGCGTCGACCCGGTCGCGTCCGACGAGCTCGACCCAGTCGTCCTCGACGCGCTGCCACCGCTCCCGACCGAGGCGAAGGCGCGCCTCCCCTTCCGCGGTGAGGAGGATTACTCGGGCGCGGCCGTCGGTCGGGTGCGGGGCCCGTCGGACGGTGCCGGTCGACTCGAGCAACGCGACCACTTCCGACGCCGACTGCTTGGTGATAGCGAGGTGGCGGGCCAACTTGACGGTCGTCACGTCGGTACGGCCGACGAGGTAGCGGGCCGCGAGCCCGTGCACCGGCGTCATCGTTGACGACGTGTCGGGGCGCTCGGACCGAAGTCCGTCGACGACCGCTTTCGCCGTCCGGACCAGGAGGACGACCAGTTCATCGGGAGCCTCTTCGGGAGGCTCACCTGCAGTTTCACCGACTTTTTCCAGTGCGTTTCCCGAGGCCTCCACCCCTCCAGTATAGTCAGGCTCCCTTACCATCACACCCGCAACACGGTCGGTTCGTACCGTGATGCTCCCCCAGTGACCGCCTTTCCCCCGGAGGCCTTCCCCCGATGTCGCTTCGCGCCCTCGCTCGCTTTTGCTATCGCCGTCGCAAACTCGTCGTGCTGTTCTGGCTGATCGCGCTGGTCGGCGTGAACGTCCTCTCCTCCGCCTCGGGCACCAACTTCACCACGAACTTCAGCGCGCCGAACACCGAGTCGACGCGCGCAACGAACCTCCTGAGCGCGAACTTCAAGGCGCAGTCGGGCGACGGCGTCCAGGTCGTGATGAAGGGCACACCGTCGATGCGGAATCCCGCGGTGCAGCAACAGGCGAAGGCGTTCATCGCCGCGATGAGCCGGGTGCAGCACGTCACGAACGTGAGCGATCCGCTGACGACGCCCGGCGGCATCTCGAAGTCCGGGACGGTCGCGCTCGCGAATGCGCAACTCGACGCCAAGTCGCAGGACATCCCGAACTCCGTCGGCAAGCAAATGATCACACTGGCCGAGCGGCACACGACCCCTCAGCTCGAAGTCAGGCTCGGCGGCCAACTCATCCAGCAGTCGGAGCGGAATGCGCCGCCGTCGAGTGAGGGCATCGGCATCCTCGCCGCGATCCTCATCCTGCTCATCGCCTTCGGCTCGGTCCTCGCGATGGCGCTCCCGATCATCGTGGCGCTCGCGGGCATCGCGGTCGGGTTGCCGGTCATCGGCTTGCTCACGCACGTCTATCCGTTGCAGAGCTTTGCCACGACGTTGGCGACCATGATCGGCATCGGCGTCGGCATCGACTACGCGCTGTTCGTCGTCACGCGCTATCGCCAGGGACTGCAGGCCGGGCTCGATCCGGAAGACGCGGTCGTCACCGCGATCGACACCTCCGGGCGCGCGGTGCTGTTCGCCGGGCTCACCGTCATCATCGCCCTCCTCGGGATGTTGGCGATCGGCCTGTCGTTCATCAGTGGTCTCGGCATCGGCGCCGCAGCCGTGGTCGCGCTGACCGTCGCGGCCGCGGTGACGTTGCTCCCCGCGGTGCTCGGATTCGTCGGCACCAACATCGACAAGCTGCGCCTCCCGTGGGTGCACAACGAGGGCGACGGCACCAAGGAGACGGTGTGGCACCGCTGGAGCCGGTTCGTGCAACGGCGTCCGTGGCTGTTGACGATCGCCGGCCTCGCGATCGTGCTCGCGCTCGCGACGCCGGTGCTGTCGCTCCGGCTCGGATTCGTCGACGCCGGCAACGACGCCAAGGGCACGCAGACTCGCCAGGCGTACGACCTGTTGGCCGAAGGCTTCGGCCCGGGCTTCAACGGGCAGTTCCTGCTCGCCGTCCAGCTTCCCGCCGGCGCCGACAAGACCGCCGATTTGGCACGCTTGCACGACTCCCTCGTCTCCACCAAGGGCGTCGCGACCGTCTTGCCCGCGGTCAGCAATCCCGCGGGGACGACCGCGGTGATCCGCATGTATCCAACGACCTCACCGCAGGACAAGGCCACGAGCACTCTGTTGCACAATCTGCGCAACCACGTGATTCCGGAGGCGATCGCCGGCACTGGCGTGAAGGTCTATGTCGGCGGGTTCAACGCGCTCACCGACGACTTCGCCAACCTGCTCGGCCGACGACTGCCGCTCTTCATCGCGGTCGTGATCCTGTTGAGCTTCCTGCTCTTGATGGCCGTCTTCCGTTCGATCCTCGTGCCGCTCAAGGCCGCGATCATGAACCTGCTGTCGATCGGAGCCGCGTACGGCGTCGTGGTGATGATTTTCCAGTACGGCTGGGGGAAAGAACTCGTCGGAGTGAGCAAGGAAGGCCCGATCCAGGCCTTCTTACCGATCATGATGTTCGCCATCCTGTTCGGGCTGTCCATGGACTACGAGGTGTTCCTACTCTCTCGCATCCGAGAGGAGTACCTGAAGACCGGCGACAACGCGCTCGCGGTCGCCGACGGCCTGTCGGCGACGGCTCGGGTCATCACCGCGGCCGCCGCGATCATGTGCACGTTCTTCCTCTCGTTCGTCCTCGGCGACAACATCATCATCAAGCTGTTCGGGATCGGATTCGCAGCCTCGATCTTCATCGACGCCACGCTCATCCGACTCGTGATCGTCCCGTCGACGATGGAGCTGCTCGGCGACGCCAACTGGTGGCTACCGGGTTGGCTGGATCGGATACTCCCCCATCTCGACGTGGAGGGACCGCAGCTGACCTCGGCCGACATCGAGCCCCCGGAGATGCCCGAACCCGTGATCAGCGGAAGCCCCCGCTGATCGGCGTCTGCACTTACCAACAGTGTGGCGGGTTTTTGGGGGGGGTGTCGGGGGGGATGGCGGGCGGGTCTGCGTTGATCTCGTCGAGGAGCAGTTCCAGGGCGCG
>JBEPUZ010000141.1:0-11888 GCA_041691275.1 Actinomycetota bacterium
GTATAAGAGACAGCGACCCACCTCACCTCGGGCGCGGGAACGTCGGTCCGCTCGCGCACGAGGTTCATGCACTTGGCCTGGAGTTCGATGTCGTACTCCATGAAGACCGGGAACACGTCGGGCATCGGCGCGAGCCGGGCCGCGTAGCGCGCGTGCTCGCCGTCGAGCGTCATCTCGAACAGCACCGTCTCGCTCGACATGCCGTTGCCGGGCGACGACGCGCTCGACACCGCGGCGTCGGGGCCGAGCTTGGCCCGGGCCCACTTCTCCATCGACGGCCCGACCTCGGTGAGGTCGCGCCGCCACGGAGTCTCGATCTCCATCGCAGCTTCTTTTTCAGGCGGCATCGTCACATCCTGCCACGCAACGCGACGGCCTTCTCCTACAACACATTGTCGGATCGAGCCGTCGGGAAGTCGTCGGCCCGAACGGCGGCATCGGTGCCGCCGTCGCAGAACACCACCGAGCCGCAGAAGAACGCGGCGTCGGGCGAGAGCAGGAACGCGAGCAGGCTCGCGATCTCCTCGGGCTTCCCCGCCCGCCCGATCGGGATCGGGAACACCTCGGGGATGCTGAAGATGAACTCGAGATCGTTCTTCGTCATCGGGGTCTCGATCACACCAGGCGCGATCGCATTGAGCCGGATGCCCGCCCTGATCCACTCGGGCGTGATCGCGCGGTGGCGCACGTAGCGGGCGAGCGCGAGCTTCGAAGCCGGGTACGCGAACACACCGGGCGCGTGGCTGGTGGCTTCGAGGGCGGCGACTTCGTCACCCGCCCGGATCGTGTCGACGAGATCCATCGGCAGCCCGGGAGTCGTGGTGGTCGAGTTCGAGCTGATTGCCACCGCCGACGGGTCGGTGCCGCGTTCCAGCAGCGCGCGGAGCCCGGCGAGCGTCGCGACCGCGCCGAAATAGTTGACGGCGACGACGCGCGGCTGGTTGCCCATGATGCCCGCGGCCGCGACCAGTCCGTCGAGCACACCGTCGGACGCCTCGGTCACACCGGCGACCATCGCCTCGCGGCCTTCGGGCGTCGAGAGGTCGGCGACCACCTCGGTGTCGTGCAGGTCCACGCCGATCACGCGCTGGCCGTCTCGTTCGAGCCGGGCCCGCGTCGCCGCGCCGAGACCGCTCGCCGAACCTGTGATGCAAACGGTGCGCATCAGTGGACCTGCCTTCCGGTATCGCCCCAGTACTGCGCACGCAGGGCCTTTTTGTCGGGTTTACCCAGTGGGCTCACTGGAATCGCGTCGGCGTACTCGATCGACTTCGGTTGGTGGTGCGCGCCCTTGTGCTCCTTCACCAACGCGACCAGGTCGTTGGTGAGATCGTCGCGATCGCCGCTCTCCCCCGGGCGCAAAACGACGATCGCCTTCACCGCCTCACCCCACTTCTCGTCGGGAACACCGATCACCGCGCACTGCGACACCGCCGGATGCAATGCGAGCACGTCCTCGATCTCACGCGGGAACACGTTGAACCCGCCGCTCACGATCATGTCCTTCTTGCGGTCGACGATCGTGTAGAAGCCGTGCGCGTCTTCACGCGCGATGTCGCCCGTATGCAGCCAGCCGCCCTTCAGCGCCTCTTCGGTCTCGGCCGGCTTCTTCCAGTAGCCCGCCATCACGAGCGGACCCTGCACGCAGATCTCGCCGGGCTCGCCACGCTTCACTTCGTTGAGATCGTCGTCGAGGAGCCGCACCTTCACCCACGGCGTGGGCCGACCGCACGAGGCGAGTCGCTCGAGATCGTCGACGTCGTGGTCTTCCTTCTTCAACGACGTGATCGCCATCGGGCACTCGGCCTGCCCGTAGTACTGGAAGAAGATCGGACCGAGCCGGCGGATCGCTTCCTGCAAGCGCGTCGGCGAACACGCAGCTGCGCCGTAGTACACCGTCTGCAGGCTGGATACGTCGGTCTCGTCGAGCTTGGGGCTGTCGAGCAACACGTAGAGCATCGTCGGCACGATCATCGTGGCGGTGATCTTGTACTTCTCGATCGTCGCGAGCACGAGTTCGGGCTCGAAGTGCGGAAGCACGACGATGGCACCGCCCGTGAGCAGCGTCGGGATGAAGAACGCGGCGCCCGCGTGCGAGAGCGGCGTGCAGATCAAAAAGCGCGTGTCCTCCGGCCACTCCCACTCGGCCATCTGGATCATCGTCATCGTGGCGCCGCTGCGGTACGTGCCCATGACACCCTTGGGCTTGCCCGTCGTACCGCCCGTGTACGCGAAGCCGGCCACGTCTTCCGCCTCGACGTTCGGCGCGACGAGTCGCTGCGGATCGAACTTCGTCGCGAGCGCGAGCAGGTCCTCGCCCACCTCGCACGGACCGAACGACAACAGCCGGGTCAGCTTCGGGCAGCGTTCCTGGAGTTGGCGGGCCCGCTCGCCGAAGCTCGGGTCGAACACGAGCGTCTCGATCTCGGCGTCGTCGATCACGTACGCGTGGTCGTCGAGCGAGCCGAGTGGGTGGAGCGCGCTGGCCCTGCACCCCGTGACCATGTTCGCCCCGAGCGCGAACAGCACCTCGGGCCGATTGGGGGCGAGGATCGACACCGGGCTCCCCTTGGTCAGCCCCTGCGCGGCGTAGGCCTGCGCGTAACAGCTCATCTGGGCCGCGACCTCGCGGCCGGTCAGAACCTGATCGCCCAGGTAGACGGCGGGCCGATCGGGATGCCGGTCGAGCGCGGCCACCAGCAGGTCGGGCAGGAACGAGGCCCGGTGGAGGTCGTCGGGGTGCAGGTCGTCGGTCACGCCGTGTGTCCTACCGCCTCGCACGCGCCGGGGTCCAGCGGAGGTTGCGTTTCGCTCGCCGGGTCTGAATGATCAGGTCGTGGACGATCTGGTCGAACGGCATCGGCGGGTCTGCGCCGGGTTTGCCCGGGTCGCGCACACCGTGCCGGCCGAGACGTGGAACGCACCCACCCCGTGCCCCGACTGGGACGCGCGGGACCTCGTGGAACACATCATTGGCTTCCATGACTTCTTGTTGCTCCGACCGTTGGGCGTGCGCGCGCTGCGACCCCGCGAGGATCCCGCGGCGCGGGTCGACGCGACGTTCGGAGCACTCTTCGGCGCGCTCGGGAACGACGGCGTCCTCGATCAGCAAACGGAGCTGCCCGGTGGTGGATCGAGCACGCCCCGAACGATGATCGGCGCGCTCACCACGGACGTGCTCGTCCACACCTGGGACCTCGCGCGCGCCTTGGGGCGACCGGCCCACCTCGACGAAGAGCTCTGCGCGCGCGTATGCCGCGGCTCGCGCGGCACCGTTCGTACGGGCCGAGGGGATGATCGGGCCCGAGGTGGATGCCGGACCCGACGCGCCGCCGTCGACGCGGCTCGTCGCGTTCTACGGCCGCGATCCGGCGTGGGCACCGTAGAGCTCCGACAGCTCGCCACCGATCCGCGCCAGCTGCTCGCGCAGCTCGAGCGGTTCGAAGACTTCGACGCTCGCGCCGAACCCCCCGAGCTGACCCGCGAGCGCGTCGATGAACCCTCCCGCGATCTCGACGTCGATCCGTCCGTCGGGTCGGGCCGGACCGACCCGCACCTTCGTGTCGAAGACCCAGCGCAGGATCGGGATGATGCTCGGCGCCGCCGCCACCCGCACCTGGATCGGCGCCCGGAGCTGGTCGACCTCTTCGCGGATGAGCTTCCACGACTCCGCGAGGTCGAACCCGTCCGGACGCACCGCCGCCTCGCCGGTTCCTTCGACCGAGGTCACGCGATCCACACGGAAGGTGCGTTGCCCCGCGTCGGTGTCGGCGACGAGGTACCAGGCGCTCCCCTTCGCCGCGAGCCCCAACGGGTGCACGACGCGCGTCGTCGACGCCCGATCGCGAGCGACGTAGCCGAGCGTGATCTGCTCGCCTTCGATGACGGCGCGTTGCAACGCGTCGAGATGCTGCGGCGGCGGACGCGTCGGCTTCACCCGGCCCCACTCGTTGGGGTCGACGACGACCGCGGCCGAGGCCGCCTGCGCATCGGCCCGGAACGGTTCGGGCAGCGCCCGCACGAGCTTGCGCAACGCGGCCTTCAGCTCCGGTGAAGCCGGCGACGGCCCGGCCACGAGGAACAGGGCACGCGCCTCGGCCGCGTTCAATCCACTGAGGTCGGTGCGGGCACCGCCGAGCAGCTGCCAGCCGCCGTTGCGCCCTGGTTGCGAGTACACAGGCAGGCCGGCCATCGCGAGCGCGTCGAGGTCGCGCCGGGCCGTGCGCTCGGAGATCTCGAGTTCCTTGGCCACCTCGGCCGCGGTGACCCGCCCCCGGGTCTGGAGCAGCATCAGGACGGCCACGAGACGGTCGGCGCGCATGGGTCCATCATCCCAGGAGAACCGGTCAGAAGGTGGCCACTTTTCCGGGCCTGGGTGGTTGGTCGGCCGACGTCAGGCCTCGGCCGCGGCCTTGATGTTGGCGATCGTCTTCTTGATGGCGCCATCGAGCATCTCGAAGCGACCTTCGAAGTTCGATGCCGCGCCGACGACATTGATCATCGGCGCGACGAACGACTCGGTGAGCGTGGTCCCCTTGCCGTTCGGCTCGAACTCGAACCTCCAGACCGTGACGACGTCGCCTTCCACCGGAACCTGGAATTGGAACACCCGGCCCGGCTCACAATCGGTGACGACGCACGGCGCGTCCCACTCGTACGTGCCGGCCCGATTCCAACCGTGAAAGTACGCGCCCACCTCGGGCCCACTCGCGCCGTGTTCCCACTCGGCCTTCCAGCACTCCGGGCTCCACTCACCCATGCGCGTGATGTCGGCGACGAGCTGCCATACAACGTCCGGTGCCGCATCGATCTCGATCGACGTGGACGATTCCTCGGGGAACTTGGTCATGGCGCGGACACTATCTACGCGCCTTCCGCAGCGCATCTGCGGGCTCCCAGACCAGAACAAGGGCGGCTTTCACGACGGGGTGTGGCGGGGCGCCTCGGAGCGCGGGCGTTACCCGGCGGTGGGGCACCACGCGAAAAGTGTGGCTACCACCGGTGACAGCCCATATGACAGCCCCGGGGATACCACCGGTGACATCCACCGAAATCGCCATGCCCGCGCCGGCACGGTCGAAAAAGGGTTGCTAGCTAGCAGGACAATTACGCGATGCACTCGCACGCGGGAATGATCGACGCGGCGAGTTGCGGCGCGTGCGACAACCTGCCCGTGTTCCCGCCTCGCTCGTAACCGCCCTTGCCCTTGTGCCTGAAGAGTGTCAGCTCACCAGAGCTGGTCGACGTACCTGTCGGTGCCGACGACAGTCCGGAAGAACGGCGCGACGAGGTGCACGGTCGCGAGGTCGGCCGCTTCGATCGCGTCGGTGTAGCGGCGCAGCGCGGGGAGGACCGCCTGCACGTCGCCCGACACGAACAGCAACTGACACAGCCGTTCGGGGCCACCGGCCTTGCTACCGAGATCCATCGGCACGTCGCGCGGATCGTTCTCGCCGGCCGACGGCGTCCACGAGCTGACGATGTCGATCGTCGCACCTGCACCTCCGGAATCGCCGACGAGGTCGGGCACGTAGGTGCGCTCGAGGTCGACGCTCAACTTGGCCGCGTCGTGGCCGCCGCGCGCGTCGAACCACACGATGACCAACCCGTCGTATCCGTGATCGAGCGCGAGATCGATCGGGACCGGATCGGCCTCGCGGTACGCCGCGCTCAGATGGTCGTACAACACCGTGTGGGTGTGCTTGCGTTCCGCGAACCCGCGCCCCTCCGCGTAGAGCTGGCGCACCTGGTCGCGCGCCCAGATGTCGAAGTGATCGACGTGATGGCCCTTCTCGACCCAGTAGATCGCGACGTACGAGCCCGAATCGGGCGGCGACGCGACCGTCTCGTCGTCGACGGGCCAGCGCGCGTCCTTGAGCACGCGCGTCGCGACCCAGCGGCTCCCGGCGAAGAGGAACGGACCGATCATGCAGCCCGCGTAGAAATGATCGCGTTCGTACCAACGGTTGTACGCGGCTTCGAAACCACGGTTCGGATCGACGAGTGTCAGCAGCATGCTGCCGACCTTCATCCGATAGTCGTCGACCCCGCCGACCTCGAGCGGATACGGCACGGGAACCTCCCCGGGAGCTGGACGCGAGCGACGGCACCATAGGAGACTCCGCGGATGGACTTCGACCCGGTGCTGGAGGCCGCCCGCAAGCTGGTCGACGACGGCGCCACGCCTGCCTGCCAACTCGCCGTGGCCCTCGACAACGAGGTCGTGTGCTTCGAGACGTTCGGTGAGGCGACGAACGAGACCCGGTTCTGTGTGTTCTCGGCGACCAAACCGATCGTGGCGTCGGCGGTGTGGCTGATGATCGGCGAAGAGCTCCTCGATCCGAGCAAGCCGGTCGCCCACTACATCCCCGAGTTCGCGACGAACGGCAAAGAGGTCGTCACGGTCGAACAGGTGATGCTCCATACCGCGGGCTTCCCGAATGCGCCGATGGATCCCGTCGAAGGCGGCGACGCGGTCACGAGGGTCAAGCGCTTCACCCAGTGGCAGCTCGAATGGGAGCCGGGCTCGCGTTTCGAGTACCACGCGCTCGCCGCGCACTGGGTACTCGCCGAGCTCATCGAACGCCTCGGCGGGGCCGACTTCCGCGACTACATCGAAGCGCGCGTGTGCACACCGAACGGACTCCCCCGCCTGCTCGGCCTGCTGCCCGAAGAACAGGACGACATCGCAACCCTCGTTCCCCTCGGCACCCCGCCGGAGGAGACACCCGTGCCCGCCGTCACCACTGCCGCGTTCGATCGGCCCGAGGTCCGCGCGGCCGGTGTTCCCGGCGGCGGCGCGATCATGACCGCGGCGACGATGGCCCGCTTCTATCAAGCGCTCCTGCACGACCCGAACCACGTTTGGGACAGCGGTGTGCTCGACGACGCGAAGACCAACATCCGCTGCACCTTCGCCGACCCGATCATGAACGTGAGCGCGAACCGCACCCTGGGCCTCGTGCTCGCCGGCGACGACGGATTGCACCAGTTCCGGTACGGGATGTTCGGCGCGGGCAACTCGCCGGGATCCTTCGGTCACGCCGGCGCCCACTGCCAGGTGGCGTGGGCGGATCCGGCCACCGGCATCTCGTTCTCGTTCGTCAAGAACGGACTCCAGGCCGACATGATGGCCGACGCCGTCACGGTGATCCCGATCACCAACGCCGCCGCCGCACTCACAGGAGATTGAGACGTGCGTACACCGATCGCCTGAACAGCCTGCTCGGATAGTGCGTGTGACTAGCCGCCCATCGGGGGCAGCTTGCGGTGGTCCCAGGTGACGGTCTTGACCACGTTCAGCTTCACTACGACGCGCTTGTTGAGCATGACTTCGACGAACGGTTTCATGTCCTCGGTGTACGGCGCGTTGTAACGCGAGAAGACACTGACGCCGAGCTCCCAGATCCGGTCGGGCTCTTCGACGATCTCGCCGGTTCCGACGAGCGACACGCCCCGGAGCTGGTCGTAGGACTCCCCCGCCTCGACCAGACAGGTGAGGCGCGGATCGCGCCGGAGGTTGACGACCTTTTGCGCCTTGGCCTTGGTCTCGAACGCCACCGCGCCTTCGAGAAATCCGTACCACATGGCCACCGAATGGATACTTCCGTCGCCCGCGATCGTCGACATCGTCATCGATCGACGCTCGGCGAGAAACGCTTCGACCTCGTCGGCCGTCATCTTGATGAGGCCACGCTGGTTCACGCCGCCGCCCATGGGGTTGGTCATTCGCAGTGCTCCTTGGTGGGAGGGTCGGCGGGCAGCCTATGTTGAGGCCCCTATGGCAGGCACGGTAGGGCTCGAGGTCAACGGCGCGATCGCAACGATCGTCAACGACAACCCGGAGAAGCACAACGCCTTCGACGACGACATGGACATGCAGCTGTTCGCCATCCTCGACGAGCTCGCGCAACGGCGCGACATCCGCGCGGTGATCTGGAAGGGCGTGGGCAAGTCGTTCTCGTCCGGTCGCGACGTCGGCTCGATCGGCACGCTGCAGGTTCCGCTCTCGCATCACGAGTTGATGCGCCGCGGTCATCGCGGCGTGCAACGGATCTGGGACGTCGATGCGCCCGTCATCGTCGCCTGCAAGGGATGGGTGATGGGCGGCTCGTTCCAGCGCGCGCTGCTGTGCGACATCCGCATCGCGGCCGAGGGCACCCGTTTTCGCCTACCGGAGACGACGTACGGCGTGATCCCCGACACCGGCGGGGTCGCCGTGCTGTACGAGATGTGCGGTCACGGACTCGTGAGCGACATGGTGCTGACCGGCCGCGTGGTGTCGGCCGAAGAAGCACTCGCACACGGCATCGTGTCGCGCGTGGTGCCCGAGGATCAGCTCGACGCGATGGCCAAGGAGATGGCCGAGCAGATCGCCAAGTCGCCCGCGGTGACCGTGAAGATGGCCCGCGAGGTGATCCGCCATCTCGCGCAGCCGCAGATCCGCAGCTCGATGAACGACGAGATGATCTACCAGACCTTCATCAACCGCAGCGACGACTTCGCAGAGATGCGCGCCGCACGCGAGGCCGAACGCCCGCCGAACTACACCGGGAGCTGACATGGCCGATTCCGTGGACGGGGATGAACTCATCGGGCTCCCACAACCGCCTGCGTTGGGCGCGAGCGCGTTGCCGGGCGACACCTTCGCCGGTGTCACCGTCTTCGTCACCGGCGCCGGCACCGGGCTCGGCAAGGCGATCGCGACCGAGTTCGCGCGCACCGGCGCGTCGATCGTGATCGCGAGCCGCAAGCCCGAGCACCTCGACGCGGGTCGCGCCGCGATCGAGGCCCTGGGCGCGCCGGTGCTCACGGTCGGCTGCGACATCCGCGACGCGGAGGAGATCGCCGCCGCGTTCGACGCCGCCGAGGAGCGCTTCGGACTACCGGGCGTGCTCGTGAACAACGCGGCCGCCAACTTCCCCGTCCCCGCGGAAGACATGTCGCCGAATGCGTGGCGCACCGTCGTCGACATCACGTTGAACGGCACGTTTCTGTGTTGTCGGGAATTCGGGCGCCGGCACATCGCGACCCACACACCCGGTTCGATCATCAACGTGGGCGCGTCGTACGCGTGGACCGGTGGGCCCGGCTTCGTGCACTCGGCGGCGGCCAAGGCCGGCACCAAGAACCTCACCGAGTCACTCGCAGTCGAGTGGGGTCCGTACGGGATTCAGGTGAACTCATTGGTGCCGGGGCTCTTCCCACACGAGGACATGACCGCCGACATCCGCGGCAGCCTCGATCGCACGTCCGACAAGGATGTGTGCCAACCCGCGCTGCGCGTCGGTCAGCGCCAGGAGCTCGGCTGGGCGGCGACATTCCTCGCCTCGCCGTACGCACGCTTCATCTCCGGGCACACGCTCGTGGTCGACGGTGCGAACTGGCAGCGCCGCTCGATGACGAACCCGCCCGTGGTCACCATTCGCGAGCAGATGGGTCGGGGCCCGTTCTTGCTCGAGAGCTGACCGCCATCCGCGCCGGTTTACGCGGCACGAAATACGCTGAGTGCCATGGCATTACGGCTGCACCGGGTCACCGACGACCAGTGGCGGCGCCTGGCTGCATCCCGCCGTGAGCAAGAGTTCACGACCCCGCCGGAACGCACCGCGATCGGCGCCATCGAGGTCGAGCTCCAGTCACTCGACCCGACCCGAGGCTCCGCCACCGACTGAGGCACGATCGTCGGGGACGAGCACCACCGCTCTCTATGCTGGCAGCGTGCTCGACACCGATGACGCACCGTCGCGCGCCGTTGCCGACTCGCACAGATTCCGGTACGAACCGGCGCTCGACGGGCTCCGGGCGCTCGCCGTGCTCGCCATCATCGCGTTCCACTTCAACTACACGTGGGCCAGGGGCGCGTACCTCTCCGTCGACCTCTTCTTCATCCTCTCCGGCTTCCTCATCACCACGCTGCTCATCATGGAGTGGCGCCGGACCGACACGATCGCATTGGTCGCGTTCTGGGGACGGCGGGCGCGCCGTCTCCTCCCCGCGCTCCTCGTACTGCTGATCTTCGTCGCATTCTTCACGCGCTTCGAGATCGACCCGTGGAACCGCGCCGCGATCCGCGGCGACGGGATCGCGAGCCTGTTCTACGTCGCGAACTGGCGGTTCATCGCCGACAAGCAGGGGTACTTCGAGCTGTTCTCGGCTGCGTCGCCGTTGCGGCACATGTGGACGCTTGCCATCGAAGAGCAGTTCTATCTCGTCTGGCCGCTGGTCGTATTCGCGATCATGAAGGTGAGTCGCGGGTCACTGCGCGCACTCGCGGGTGTCTGCGGCGTGGGCGTGATCGCTTCGATCGTGGTCATGGCGATCACGTACGGACCCGGGGATCCCCTGCGCGCGTACTACGGCACCGACGCCCGCGCCCACACGATCCTCATCGGCGCGCTCCTCGCCATCCTTCTCGCCGTGTGGACGCCGAGCGCAGCTGCGAAACGACGACTCGTGATCGCGGGCGCGATCGCGTTCGTCGTGATGATGTACGCCTGGAACGTCGCCACCGGCACCAGCTCGCGCTACTACCACGGCGGCTCGGCCCTCTACGCGGTGCTCGCCTGTGTCGTGATCGCTGGCGCTCTACAGCCTGGCGTCCTGCGGTCGGTGCTCAGCTTCCGTCCGCTCGCGTGGATCGGCCGGCTCTCGTACGGCCTCTACCTCTTCCATTGGCCGATCATCGTGTGGCTCGTGCCGAGCCGCGTGCACCTGAGCGGACTTCCTCTGAACGGCTTGCGCCTCGCGCTCACGTTCACGGTGGCGACACTCTGCTTCTATCTGATCGAGGCTCCTATCCGGGAGCGTCGACGCCCGACCTGGCCGTGGCACCTGTGGTCGCTCGAGAAGCGAGCCCGGTCGCAACGCAACGTTGCGCGCTGGCTCGCCCTCCCCTCCGTCGCGTTCACGCTGGTCATCGTGCTCGCGTCGAGCACGGGCGCGACTGCTGCCCCCAGCTATCTCAGCGGCAGCCAGACGCCGGCGTTCGACTACGCGGGCCCTCCGGCGACTCCGCCCAGCTCGGTCCCCGCCGCGCCCGGTCCTACAACGCCGAAGGCGAAGCTCCCGACCGTCTCGTTCACACCGCCCAAGCCGAACTTCATCTGGGCGATCGGCGATCCGCTGTTCTGCGGCACGCCCCGGTCGAGCGAAACCAAGGAGGCCGTCACCGAGGCCCGCAAGCTCGGACCGCCGGCGGTGCCGTCGTCGGCTCCGAACCTCAAGATCCTCATCCTCGGCGACTCGACCGCGTGCAGCCTCTTCCCGGGGATGAAGGCAGTGGGCGTCGAGGCGGGCGAGTCGGTCGCGCAGGCCGCGGTGTTCGGCTGCGGCATGGCGAGCGGCCACATCACGACCACGCGTGGGGAGCAAATCACGCCGCACAGCGAACGCTGCCCGCAGATGGTCGAAGCGGCGCAGGTTCCGGCGCTCGCCCAGATGCGGCCCGACGTCGTGATCTGGATGAGCCTCTGGGAGAAATCCGACATGGTCGCGAACGGAAGGACGCTCGTGTCGGGCACACCCGCCGGCGATGCCGAGATGCTTCGGCGCATGAACGCCGCCCTCGCCCGGGTGACCGCGTACGGCGCCAAGGTCGTGCTCGTCTCCATTGCCGCGCCCGCTCCCAACGACGCCGAGACGACGAACGACGTCAACAAGTCGATCGACGACGCGAGCTACGCACGCCTCGACGCCATCAACACGAAGTTTGTGAGCATGCATCCCGATCAGGTGACGTTGGTCGACCTCGCGCACCACCTGTGCCCGAGCGGTCCGCCCTGCCCGGAGACCGTCGACGGGATCCGCACGCGGCCCGACGGACGCCACTTCACACCAACCGCGGCGGCACTCGAATCACAGTGGCTGCTCCCCCAGGTCGTCGCGGC
>JBEPUZ010000142.1:0-11839 GCA_041691275.1 Actinomycetota bacterium
GGCGCCGGGCTCACCTGACCACTCCCGAGCTTCAAGAAGAGGAAACGGCGGCGGTGAGCGGACCCAGTCCGAGTTCGAGCGCGGCATCGGCGTAGGAAAATCCGGCGACGGCCCGAGGCGCGATCGACGGGCCGCTCGGCGTGCGGTCGACCGCGAACGAGATGCGCACGAAACCGCCCGTACGGGCGGGCCCGATCTCGAGAACGGCGTCGGCCGGTTCGTCTTCGCGCGCGATCCGGAACCCGTCGGCGTCGCCCACGAGATTCTGCGCCGATGTCCGGTCGAGCTCGCACTCGACCCCGGTCCACGCGCCACCCCACCGCGTGCGCGCTGACGCCTCGACCACGATCCGTTCGAGCTCCGCGCTCGCCACGTCGACGACGCCCGCGACCACCGCGTAGTGAAGTCTGGTGAAGTAGAGGTCGGGCACAGCCGCGCTCACGTATCCCAGACCGGCTCCGAAGCGGGGGTTGCACTCGGTCGCGACCCAGCCGTCGGCCCCCGCGATCCCGTCGAGCGTGAACGCTCCCCGGAACCCGACGCGCGCCCGCAAGTGCTCGCCCATCCGCCGGGCGGCGTCGCGCATCGTCGCGAGCTGGGCCGCAGACGGATCGAAGAAGGTCGCGCAGCCGCAATAGCGCAACCGCGGTGCGATCGGCGCCCGCAAGGTCACGAGCTCGACCGGACGCAACACCGCCACGCCGTCCGCGACTACGAATCCGTGGATGCTGCACGGCACTCCTTCTGCGAACGCAGCCACGCGCACCCGATCGCACTTCGGCAGGAGGAGCGCGAGCGCGTCGCGGCGATCGGCGTCGTCGCGGACCCAGCGCACGTATTCGCCCCCGCCGTTGAAACCGCCGCGCGCGTCGGCCGCCCACACCGTCCCCGCGCCCCGGTCGAGGGTCGCGGCTGCGTGCACGATCGCATCCGCGTCCACCGGAACGACGGCGGAAGGCGGACGCGGAACGCCGACTGCGTCGAACATCTCGTCGGCGATCGTCTTGTCCTCGAGCGCGACCCACTCCGAACGCCGGGCCCCGAAGATCGGGCGGTCTCCGAGCATCCGTACGTCGAGGAAGGCCGGCGACAACACGATGGCCTCGCGACCCGGATCGAAACGGGCGAGAGCGGCCTCTACGTCCTGCGTTGGCGAGGTGATCATCCGCTCCTCGTCCCGGAATCCGGCGATCGCGTCCTCGGCGGCTTCGGGGTGCGCGAACGCCGTCATCACCTCGGTGTCGTCACCCTGGGGCTGGCTTCCGGTTCCGGGGCCAGTCGCGAGGACCAAAAAGCGCTCGGCGCCGAGCCGCCGGAGCTCCTCGATCGGCGACATCGCGAAGGCGGCGACCCCGCCCGCGAGCACCACCGCCCGACCCGAGAACACAGTGCGCAGCTGGCTTCGGACACTTTCGAGGAGCTCCTCCACGGGAAGAGCGTAAGGACCCGAGCGCCCGCATGCCCGGCGATTATTCGGTCCCGGAAGAATTGATTGCCGAACTGGCCCATCCGCGTCCGAACGCAGATCCGAACTACAGCCGTTCGAGTTCCGCGCGAGCCGGAGGAATCTATGAGTGTCGACGAACGAGCCATCGGCTCGCTGATCGAGCAGTCGCAAGACCTACACAGCGATTCGATGCACACGACGCGCACCTCGCTGCAGGAGTTGGTGGAGGTGGGTCACGAAGACGCGACCGACCGGGCCGAGCGGCACCCGTCGTCCGAGGAGCGCAACACCTTGCTCCGACACGGCATCGGCGGTGGCAGGGCACTCGCCGCGGTTGGGGCCGGCGGCGCACTGCTCGCGCTGATGGCGCGCCCCGCGTTTGCCGACCAGTCGGCCGACGTACAGATGTTGCAGACGGCCACGTCGATCGAGATCATCGCGATCGCCACCTACACCGCCGCCCTCGGTCTGCCGTTCGCGGGTTCGTTGCCGAAGGTCGTACAGACGTTTGCGACCACGACGAAACAACAGCACATGGACCACATGGCGGCCTTCACCGCCGCGGTCAAGGCGCTCGGCGGGACCGCGCAGACGAACCCCGACCCGGTCCTACTCGACGTCGTCAACAAGGCGAAGCCCGGGCTCACCGGTCCGGTGCCGCTCGTCGAGCTCGCGATCACGCTCGAGATGGGCGCGGCCGAGACGTACGTCGCATTCGTGACGACGCTCTCCGACAAGAACGCCCGCAACACGACGGCCAGCATCATGGGCGTCGAGGCGCAGCACGTCGCGGTGTTGAACGCGGTGAAGGCGCTCGTCGCCGCCGGTCACCCCGAGTACATCGTGCTTCCTCCGCCGGCCGACAAGTTGCCGGCAGCCGCGGGCAGCGTCGGCTTCCCGAACTCGTTCTACCCCTACGACATGGCCCGTCCGGCCGCTGAAGGAGCCGTCAAATGAGCGCCGACAAGCACGAGCCGATCGGGATCAGCGAGGGCGAGCTTCGCTCGATGACCTCCGACATGGACGAGATGCACCACGCCACAGTGCCGGTGATGCGAGAAGCACTGGCCGAGTGGTCGGAGCTGCACCAGCAGATGCGTTCGGGAATCGCCAAGGTCGTCCCGAGCCGGCGCGGTTTCCTCATGGGAGCAGGTGTGACGCTCGGCGGGTTGGCGCTCGCCGCGTGCGGAAGCAGCAGCAAGTCGTCGTCGTCCGGTGCGAGCACCACGACCCCGTCGACCGCCGGCTCCGCGACCACCACGGGCGGCGCACTCACCGGTGACCTCGCCGTCGTCGCGTTGGCGGCGTCGCTCGAGAACCTCGCGGTAGCGGTCTACGGCGCCGGGATCAGTGCGGCGCAGGCCGGCAAGCTCGGTGCGGTTCCACCCGCGGTCGTGACGTTCGCGCAGACCGCGAAGGCGCATCACACCGAGCACGCGTCGGCATGGAACGCGGTACTCAGCGGAGCCGGCAAGACGCCGATCACCGGCGTCGACAAGACGGTCAAGGACGCCGTGACCGATCCCGCGCTCATGAAGGTGAAGGATGTGGGCGGCCTGGCGACCCTCGCGCTCACGTTGGAGAACGTCGCCGCCGCGACCTACCTCGAGGCCATCAGCGTGGTGACGGCTCCCGCCGGCATCAAGACCGCGGCCACCATCGAGCCCGTCGAGCTCCAGCACGCCGCGATCCTGAACTTCGTGCTCGGCAAGTACCCGGTCCCCGACTCCTTCACGAAGATGGACGGCGCCCGCCCGCTCTCCGACGTGATCGCCTGAGGTACCTGTTCCTCGACCCGGCCGAGTCCGCGGGCGGGCCGCTCGGCCGGGTCGAGCGTTCCCCGGTTCTCCGGGACCTGCGAACTCGCAATCGCAGGCCCCGGTGCAGGTCCGGGGGGCCAGACCGGTTACGGAGCGGCCTTCCGGGCCATAATGAGTGCAGGTGATCGACGGTACGGAGTCTCCAGTCGCGTCCGAACGCGCCGGTAACGGGTGGCCGCGAGGCACCACCGTCGCCCTCGGCGCGGCCGGTGCGATCGGGATGCTTCTCATCACCATTTCCGGTGTCGCGGTCGGTCCGACCGGTCCGACGGGTTCGTCGGTCGAACGGGCGATCCTCGCGCTGACGCCGAAGGGCACCGCGGGCACCGCGCTCGGCGCCATCACCATGACGCTCGGGCTCGCGCTCGTGCTCGGCGCCTGGATCGTGCTCGGCCTCCTCTTGCGTCGCGGCGCCGAGGTGCGTCCGCTCTACCGCATGACGTGTGTGTGGGCGGCGCCGCTGCTCATCGGACCGCCGATCTTCAGCCGCGACCTCTACAGCTACGCGGCCGACGGGATGATGGTCGTCCGCCACATCAACCCGTACGCGCACGGGCCTGCCGCACTCGGCGCGTCGAAGTTCCTCTCCCCGGTCAGCCACGTGTGGCTCAACACGCCGTCGCCGTACGGGCCGCTCTTCCTCCGGCTCGCGAACGTGGCTGCGAAGCTGTCGGGCGGAAGTGTCGTCAGCGCGATCATGATCCTGCGCCTCTTCGAGGTCGCGGGCGTCGTGCTCATCGCGGTGTCGTTGCCGACGTTGGCGCGCGCCGCGTCGAAGGACCCCGCCCGCGCCGTGTGGCTCGGCGTGTGCAACCCGCTGATCCTTTTCCACTTCATCGGCGGCGGGCACAACGACGCGCTGATGATCGGCCTGATCGTCGCCGGGCTCGCGGTCGGCGTCGTGCACAAGCGCCCCGTCCTCGGCATCCTCATCTGCATGGTCGCCGCGACCATCAAGGCGCCCGCGGTCATTCCCGCCGCGTTTATCCTCTTCGACGCGGTCCGCGATGCCCCTGCCGAGCGCAAGGTGCCGACCTTCGCCAGGCTCTCCGGGATCGGCGGCGCCTCGTTCATCGGTGTGTCGTGGGCATGCGGGCTCGGCTGGGGTTGGATCGGCGCGCTCGGCATCCCCGGCACGAACCGCACGCTGCTCACCCCTACGACGTTCCTCGCACACTGGATCTCGGAGATCGTCGGCCACGAGTCGACGGTGCTGAGCCTCGTGCGCTTCGCAGCCGCGGGCGGCACCGCGGCCGGAATCGGGTATCTGCTCTGGCGCGCGCCGAGGATCGGCACCCTGCGCGCGTGCGGTATCGCGCTCGCGCTCATCGTCGCGCTCGGCCCGGTCGCGCTCCCGTGGTACGCGCTGTGGGGACTCGTGCCGCTTGCCGCGGTCGGTCGCCGTATCGAACGGGGCTACGCCATCTTCGCGTCGGTGGTGCTCTCGATCACCGTGCAACCCTCCGGTTCGTCGATGCCCGACGTCGTCCTCATGGGTGCGGTCGTCGTGCTCAGCGTGCTCGCCATCGCGATTGCCTGGCGGCCGGCGCGGGCGTGGATCCGTACCGACCTGCGCATCGCGATCGAGGAGTACCGCCGTCGGGGCCGTATCGCGCAGAGCGCGGACGTGTTGCGACTCGCAGTGCCGGCTGCCTGGACGGCGCGTTCGCGCGCGTCGGAGCCTCCCGCCGCCTGATCGGCGCGCAGTCGTCCCACGCGCCCTTGATGCACACGTGTCGCGGTAGCGTCGACTGATGGCCGTCACGACCGCGCTGCGCCGCGTAGGCGCTGCCCTCGTCGCCATTGCGGTCATCGCGGCGGGCGTCGCCATCACCATTGCAGTGCGCCATCACGGCGCGGCGGTGCCGTCGTGCCTGGTGAGTGCAGGCGGTTCGACCTACACGCTCGACGTCGAACAGGCCGCCAACGCCGCGACGATCGCCGCGGTCGGCAAGCGGCTGGGCCTCCCCGACCACGCGGTGACGATCGCGTTGGCGACGTCGTTGCAGGAATCGAAGCTGCGCAACCTCGACTACGGCGACCGCGATTCGCTCGGTCTGTTCCAGCAGCGCCCGTCGCAGGGCTGGGGCACCCGGACCGAGATCCTCACGCCGAGCTACTCCGCAGCCGCGTTCTACCGCGCGCTGATCAAGATCCCGTCGTGGGCGACGCTGCCGATCACCGAGGCCGCGCAGAAGGTGCAGCTGAGCGGCGCACCGACTGCCTACGCCCAGTGGGAAACCGAGGCCCGCACGATCGCGATCGCGACGACGGGCGAGGCCGCCGCCGCGCTCACCTGCCGGTTCTCGCTGCCGCGCACGACCGCGGCCGCCCCGATCGTGACGCCGACGATGGCGAACGAGCTCGGCGTGTCGTCACTCGACGGCACGTTCGCGCAACCTCGCGGCTGGACAGTCGCGACCTGGCTCGTCGCCCACGCCCAGCAGTTCCGGATCACGACGGTGTCGTTCCACGGACAGGAGTGGCGCGCGTCGAGCGGGAAGTGGCGAGCGATGACGGCGAGCGACGAACGGGTGCGCTTCGAGCAGCAGGTCGCGTCGACCTGAGCTGCGAGATGATCAGTCGGTCGCGTGGCCGTGCGCGCCTAGGTACGCGGCCTGACCGGTCGGCGGGTGGTCCTCCTCCAACCAGCGTGTCGACGCCTCGTAACTACGGTCGATGAGCTCGGCCGAGTGGGAGAAGTCGATCGGCGAGACCGTCAACGGGCACAGCGGCGGGAGCACGTGCAACTCGACGGTCTTCTCGTACCGCTCGACGTCGACGACGAGCTGCTTGTGCAACAGCAGGCTGAGCGCGTGCAGCGCCATCGCCAGCGCGCTGTCGGGCGGTTCCGTGAGCGCGCAGGCGTGGCCCGCGCACAACACCCAGACCTCGTCGACGTCGGCCAGACCCACGGCAGGAGAAATCGGCGTGTTGTTCCCGACGCCACCGTCCATGTAGGCGACGCCCCCGATCTCGACGGGATCGAAGAGCGCGGGAAGCGCGGCGCTGGCGAGCACAGCGTCGACCGCACCGCCCGCGGAGAGCAGCACCTCTCGGCCGGTGAGCACCTCGACCACCACGACATGGAGCGGCGTCGGCGCATCCTCCAGCTGTTCGAAGGTCACATGGCGGTCGATCAACGCCCGGAGCGGATCGGAGTCGAAGAGGCTGCGCCGCCGTCCGGTCAGCGCGAGCAGGCCGCGCCGGGCATCGGTGGGAAAGACGTCGTTGCGGTGGAGCCCGTTCCACACTGTGGCGAGGTCGTCGATCCGATTGTCGGGATGCCCGGCGAGCCACGCGCCGTTGAGCGCGCCCACCGACGTGCCGACGATCACGTCGGGCCGGATGTCGCGCTCCCGGAGGGCCGCGAGCATGCCGACCTCGACCGCGCCGAGGCTTGCGCCTCCCGAGAGCACGAACGCGACGGCCACCGGATCAGAGGCCGGGAAACGCGCGGCGCAACTCGTCGAGGTCGGTGTCCGACACCCCGCTCGGTGTGTGGGCGGCATCGAGCCGGCCGTACACGAGCCGCGCGAACGCTTCGGCGGGCAGCTCGAGATCGGGTGTGTGCGCGTCGGCGCATGGCGCGAGCGTGACCCCGTCGGCGCCCAGGCCCAGGGTGAAGTCCTGGGTGGGTTCGGACGTGCGCACGTGGAGATCGCGCACACTTCCCGTCGGCTTTCCGGCCCACTGCACGATCGTCGGCAGGTTCTCGAGGATCGCGCCCGCCTCCGACGGCGGAACCGTCGCGCCCGGATCGAACGCCACCTCGATATCCCAGGTGTGCAACGCATGCTCGTTGAGCCGCAGACCGACGAACCCGGCGAAGTCGACGGTGATCGGACCGAACGGGATCTCGGTCGCCCGCTCCCGGGCGTCGAGCGCGCCAAGTTGTTCCATGAGGTCGCGGTCGACGACGACCGCGTCGGCGGCCTTGTCTTCGGGACTCTTGGCGTCCCAGGTGTCCCAGACGAGTTGGGCGAAGTCGTCGGTGATGTTCTCCACCCCGAGGGTCACATCGAGGCGGAGCCGCATGATCTCAGCGCCCGAACCCAGATGCGAGAGCACCTCGGCGACGTTCCACTCCGTCGGGTACGCCAGGGTCCGCAGCTGGGCCGCGTCGAGACCCTCGACGAGGCTTCGGAGCCGGTCGACCGACTCCTGGAGGGCGGCGATCTGTTCGTCTGCGGTGCTGGCCATGACGCTGAAAGTACCTCGTGTCGAAAGGGTCGAAGTCCTCAGATCGCTCATCCGACCGGGACGGGCGCCGAGTGAGTGCGCATGCGAGTGAGGATCGTCGGGGTGGCGGCCGCGGCCGTCGTCCTCGCGATCTCGGGGGCGACGCCGGCGACGGCCGCACCTCCGAGCTTCGACGGTGCCGCCGGATTCCCGACCATCGGCAATTTCAGCCCGCTGACGCTGAACGGCAACGACCAACTCACGACTGCGACCATGGCGCCGTTCGTCATCACCGACGACTCGGGCGCGCTCGCCGGTTGGCACGTCACCCTGCTCGTCCCCGATTTCCGCAACGGCTCCGGCGCCGACTGCTCGACGGGCGCGACCGGATCGATCGACGGCGCGAACCTCTCGATGAACGCGCCCGACGTGAGCGCGGCCGATGCGCAGGCGAGCATGACCGGTATCAGCGCCTCAGGCTTCAGTGACTTCACGACTGCGCGCACCATTGTCGACGCGACCGCGGGCGACGGCGCCGGCACCTACGACGTCGCGCCCGAACGGCTACAGCTCCTCGTTCCCTCGCGCACGCTCGCGGGCGCGTACTGCGCCCAGGCGACGATCGCGATCACGTCGGGCCCGTGATCATCGCGTCCGCGGCGCCGACCTAGGCACCCGTCCAGCACTCCATGATCACCGCGGCGATGCTCACCGCGATGCTGGCCCGATCGGCGGGCGGAGCGCCGAGCTTCGCCGGTAGGTGCGAGACGTCGATCACGAGCACCTTGTAGTCCTTGCGCACCACGAGCGACCCGTTGGTCGTGCGAAACGAACCCTGGGCGATCGTGAAGGTCTGCGTCTTGCCGAGACGCGTGGCCTCGGCGTCGAAGTACGCGGTCGTCTCCGCGGCGCTCGACATCTCCTTGACCGCCAGGTTCATCTTGGCGCCACGTGCATACTCGTAGTCGCAACTCAGTACGTGCTGGGCGACGTTCCACGCCGGCTTCGTCACCGCGACCGCGTCGACACCGACCGACGATGCGATCTCCTCTTTCACCACGGCCCCGCAGATCATCGACGCCGATGCCGACGGGGTGGGGCCCGCGACCTCGAGGGGCACCGTCGTCGTTGCGGTGGTGGCCGACGACGACCCACCACCGCTGCCGCACGCACCGGCGAGCAGGGCGAGGGCGATCGCACATGTCGAGACGGGCGTTACGAGCATGAGAGGGCTCCTTGGATCGGTATCGGATGGTGGGCCGTTGCCCGTGCGGTGAGCACCAACGTGACGACGAGTGTGAACGCGGACAGGGCCATGAGCGGGAGCGAGACGAAGTGGGCGACCTCGGAGTAGTACAGGCTGCCGCAGGTGGTCACGATCGCGACGAGCGCCGCGATCCACAACGAGAGCCGCCCGATGTCGTCGAACAGCGTTCCCAACGCCGAGTCGGGTGCCCGCCGGTGCGCGACCGCGGCCGCCCACACGATGAGCGTCGCCGCCCAGGCCGCGACGGCGAGCAGCGCGAAGAAGAGCGAGAGCGACGATGTGCTCAAGGTGCGGGTTACGCCGAGTGACGATCGCGGACGCCGCGCCGCGATTCCCCACTGCGCACGGCGTGTGGCCGCAGCGGTCGGGAGGCTTCGTATCTGCCGCTCGAGTCCACGCCTCCGGCAGCACGCGCGTGGCCCGGCCATCCGCGGCGCGCCGCGAGCATCCATACGAGCAGCAGGCCTGCGATCTCGAGGGTGTGCTGGGCCTCGCCGAGCGCGGGCGCGACACCCTGGGCGATGTCGACGATCGCTGCGCCGACCATCGCCGCAGCCAGCGCCGCGGTCAGCGGCACCAGCGCGCGCGCCTTGGCCGGGCGGAGCGCGACGACGATGAGCCCGACCGCGTACGCGATCTGGAACGCGCCCAGGTGGCGTTGAATGTGGACGTCACCGGTCACACCCGACGCCCGGGCGACGAGGTCGGGCACCGCGAGACCGAGCTCCCCGACCGCGATCACGAACAGCGCGGCCCGCATGCCCCACCACACCCCGCCCCGGTCGACGCCGCCGGCCATCGCGACGACTCGGCCCGAGAGATCGACGCTCTTCCCGGTACCGGCGGGCCGGCCGATTCCCGCGATCGCGGTCTCGAACGCAGCACAGTCGGGACACGTGCGCAGATGCCAGGCGATGACGGTCTCGGGCATGCCGGCCGCCTCTCCGTCGGCGCGCGCCGACAGCGCCCCCTGCACGTTTTCACAGTCCATGTGGGTCCGGTCGAACGGCGGCGCCATCGAGTTCCATCAGCCCGTGCATCAGCGATCCCGCGCCGGGGTGCATCTCGGGCCGGGTCGTCCTCGGCCAGAATGCCCGTATGAGCGAGGACGACCTCGTGCATCTGACGCACGCAGCGGTCAACGGCGACGATGCCGCGCTCCGCGAGATCGTGGACGCGACCCAGGATCCGGTCTACCGGCTGTGCTCGTATCTGTCGTCGCCGGGCGAGGCCGAGGATCTCACCCAGGAGACCTACCTCCGAGCCTTGCAGGCGCTGCCCCGTTTTCGCTTCGAGGCGCCGGTGCGCGCGTGGCTGTTCGGCATCGCCCGCCACGTGTGCGCGGATCACATACGCCGGAAGGTGCGCCGCGCTCCGCTCGAACGCAAGGTCGCCTCGGCGTCGCACGCCGAGCTCGACGTCGCCGACATCGAGCTCGGCGAGCTCGTCGACACCCTCGAACCCGAGAAGCGAACGGCGTTCGTGCTCACGCAGGTGCTCGGGATGTCGTACGAGGAAGCCGCGGTCGTGTGCGACTGCCCGATCGGGACGATCCGGTCCCGGGTCGCGCGGGCTCGCGCCCATCTCGCCGCCGCGGTCCGGGAGGCCGACGCGAGCTGAGTGTTTAAGTGGCTGAGTGGCTAAGTGGCTTCAGCCGAGCTTCGCCTGCAGCGCGGTGATCGCAGGTGTCGTTCACACGGCTGCGGGCCGGTTGCCGGTGAGCTTGCACAGCGCCGCAGACACCGGTGTCGGAATCACGACGCGCTGCGCCGACGACCCACAGGAGCCGAGCGCAATCACGACGAGGCCGAGGGCCAGGACCCGAATCACTACGGGGCCCCTACGTCTCGGCGCCGGGTTCGCTGGTGCGCACCGCCGGACGGTCGCCGTCGTCTTTGAGTTGCGTGACCACGTTGAGACACTCGCGACAGATGCCGGCGCCGTTCGGGCCCGCGACGACCAGGCCCGTCGTGATGCCACAGAACGAGCACGTCAGCTGCGATCCAGTTTCCGCCACGGACGCACGTTAGGCCGCGCTGCACGGCTCGACGTACGCTTCGCATTGCCCCGAACGTGCGAGGTTGCGCAGTGACGATGGACGTGAAGCTCGACATCCGGCCTTTGACGCCGACGATCGGTGCCGAGATCCGCGGGCTCGATTGCTCGCAGCCCTTCGACGACGAGACACGCGCCGCGGTGCGCGCCGCGTGGCTCGAGCACCTGGTCGTATTCTTTCCCGATCAGCGCCTCACGCCCGAGACCCAGACATCGTTCGCGGAGCAGTTCGGCGAGATCACCGAGGGTCATCCGGTCGAGCCGTCGCTCGCGGCGAACCCGAACGTGCTGCCGATCGACAGCGTGAAGGACCGCACCAACTTCTGGCACACCGACGTGACGTTCATGTCGAGACCGCCGACGGGCTCGTTCCTCTACGCGGTGACGCTGCCAGAATCGGGGGGCGACACGATGTGGGCGAACACCCGTGCCGCCTACGACGCGCTTGCGGAACCGATGAAGCGCATGTGCAACGATCTCGTGGCGATCCATTTCGATCCGTACTACGCGCAGGAGATCGCGCAGGGCGCCGGAAAGGAATGGGAAGGCCGGCCGGTGAAGCAACTGAGGCCGGTTGAGCATCCCGTGGTGCGCGTGCACCCGGAGACGGGGCGCAAGAACCTGTTCGTGAATCCGCAGTTCACCGTCGGCCTCAAAGGGTTCGACGGGCCGCAGGGCAACGCGTTCCTCCGCATGCTTTATGACCACATGACCCAGTACCAGTTCATCGTCCGCTACCGCTGGCGCCCGAGCGCGCTCGCGTTCTGGGACAACCGCACCACCATGCACTACGGCATCTACGACTACGGCGACGAGCGCCGCGTGATGCACCGGGTGACACTCAAGGGCAGCCGCACGTCCGCGCAACCGGCGCCAGACCGTGGAAGGATCTCAGCATGACGCACTACAAGGTTGGCGACAAAGTCATCATCACCGAAGGCGATTTCAAGGGCGAGCGGGGCGCCATCACCGACAAGCACCTGATCGGTGACGGGCTGACCGTCGCGCTCGAGAAGCACGGCAAAGAGATCAAGACGCACGAGGCGCACGTCAACAAGGTCGACGACT
>JBEPUZ010000143.1:0-11814 GCA_041691275.1 Actinomycetota bacterium
ACGTGACCCATGTAGTGGATCGTGTTGTCGCCCATCGAGCACGCGAACACCGGCATGTGCTCGGCCTTGAAGACCGGCGCACCGATGATCGTCTTGTGCTCGTCGATGTAGTCGGTGATCCGGTCGATCTCTTCACCGCTGTACCCGAGCTTGGTCAGCGCACGCGGGATCGTCTGGTTGACGATGAACATCGTGCCGCCGCCGACGAGCTTCTTCGCCTTCGTGAGCGCGAGGTCGGGCTCGATGCCGGTGGTGTCGCAGTCCATCATCAATCCAATGGTCCCGGTCGGCGCGAGGACGGTGGCCTGCGAGTTCCGCACACCGTGACGTTCGCCGAGCTCGACCGCGTCGTCCCACGCTTCTTGCGCGGCGCCGAGCAGCTCCGGCGGGACGAGATCCTCGTCGATCTTGGCCGCTTCCGCCCGGTGCATCCGCAGCACGTTGAGCATCGGCTCCTCGTTCTGTGCGTATCCGGCGTGCGGACCCATCCGGGCTGCCGTCTTCGCGCTCGTCGCGTACGCGTGTCCGGTCATGAGTGACGTGATCGCCGCCGCCCACGCACGACCGCCGTCGGAGTCATACGGCATGCCCTCGGCCATCAGCAGGGCACCGAGGTTGGCGTATCCGAGACCGAGCTGACGGAACACCCGGCTCGTCTCCGCGATCCGCTCGGTCGGGTAGTCGGCGTTGCCGACCAAGATCTCCTGGGCGGTGAACATCACCTCGACCGTGTGCTTGAAGCTGTCGACGTCGAAGTTGCCCTCGGTGTCGAGGTAGTGCAGGAGGTTGATGCTCGCGAGGTTGCACGCGGAGTTGTCGAGGTGCATGTACTCCGAGCACGGATTCGACGCGTTGATCCGGCCCGTCTTCGACGCGGTGTGCCAGCGGTTGATCGTCGTGTCGAACTGCATGCCCGGGTCGGCGCACTCCCACGCCGACCGGCTGATCTGACGCATGAGGTCGCGCGCCCGCAGCGTCTTCACAGTCTCGCCGGTCGTGACCGCGGTCAGGTTCCAGTCGCGGTCGTCGACGACGGCTTCCATGAACGCGTCGTTGACGCGCACGGAGTTGTTGGCGTTCTGGTACTGGATCGAGTGGCTGTCCTTGCCGTCGAGATCCATGTCGAAGCCGGCGTCGCGTAACGCCCGGGCCTTGCGCTCCTCGACGGCTTTGCACCACACGAAGTCTTCGATGTCGGGATGATCGACGTCGAGGATCACCATCTTGGCGGCCCGGCGGGTCTTGCCACCCGACTTGATGGTGCCGGCCGACGCGTCGGCGCCGCGCATGAAGGACACCGGCCCCGAAGCGGTACCACCGCCCTTCAGGTGCTCGTGCGAGGAGCGGATGCGCGAGAGGTTGATGCCCGCACCCGAACCACCCTTGAAGATCGTCCCCTCTTCGCGGTACCAGTTGAGGATCGCGTCCATCTGGTCGTCGACAGCGAGGATGAAGCACGCCGACGCCTGTTGCGGGACGCCCTTGACCCCGATGTTGAACCACACCGGCGAGTTGAACGCGGCGTACTGGTGCACGAGCACGAACTTGAGCTCGTCCCGGAACGCGTCGGCCTCACGCTCGTCGACGAAGTAGCCGTCCTTCGTACCCCAGTCGGCGATCGTGTCGGCGACCCGGTCGATGACCTGGCGCAGCGACCACTCGCGCTCCGGGGTGCCGATCGTGCCCCGGAAGTACTTCTGGGCGACGATGTTCGTGGCATTCAACGACCAGGTGGTCGGGAACTCCACCCCGGGCTGGAAGAAGGCGTCGCCGCCGTCCTTGTAGTTCTGGATGCGCGCATCGCGCCGCTCCCACTCGACCGTGTCGTACGGGTCGGTGCCGGGGCGCGTGAAGCGCCGCTGGATACCGATTCCGAGCTGTTGCGGCGCCATCGCCATGTCTTCGATCTCCCTCCGGGCCCGCATCCGGTCCCAGGTCGCCCTAACGAAGCGGTCAACCTACAAACCACTAGATGTTGTGGTTGCTTCCCATCCTGACCGCGAGATGGGGGTGCATTACAACACTGTAATTCCACCCGTGTCAACAGTTTCCGGGACGATCCGGACACGAGTACCGGCCCGGCGCTGCTCAGCGCCTTTGTATCGCTCAGCGCGGCTTGGGGTCGGTGGTCTTTTGGAGCTCGCCGACCTCACGCTCGAAATCGGCGAGGTCCTCGAAACCCTTGTAGACCGACGCGAAGCGCAGATACGCCACGTGATCGAGCCCTCGGAGCCGTTCGAGCACCGCCATACCGACGCGGTCGCTCGGCACCTCGCCCCCGATCGCCCGCAGCTCTTCCTCGACGTCTGCGACCAGCTGGTCGACCGCGGAGTCGTCGAGGCGCCCGGCCGCCGAACGCTGGATGCCGTAGCGCAGCTTGGCCGCGAGGAACGGCTCGGTCGCGCCCGCCCGTTTGAGGATGACAAGGGGCGCTTCTTCGACCCGCTCGTACGTCGTGAATCGGCGCCCACACGAGAGGCACTCCCGCCGCCGGCGTATCGCCATCGACTCCGAGGCCTCGCGCGAATCGACGACCTTGTCGTCGTTCGACCGGCAGTAGGGACAGCGCACGAAAAACCACGGTAATCCGTTCGATCGTGAGATGCGGCCCGGCAGCAGCGCGAACGACCGTGGGACGATCAGGGCGTGGGCACGGAGACGAGCTCCTCGGCGTTCACCGTGGTCGTCCCCCGCGACTTGGCCATGGCGTCGACGATCGGGCGCACGTCGTGGCCGGGAGCGGCCCGCTCCGCCAACGACCAGAGTGTGTCGCCGGGCTGGGCGACGAGAAGCTGCACGTGCGGGAGACGCTCGGGGGTGGCGAGAGACGACCCTCCGAGCATCACCCCCGCACGCACCATCGCCAGCACGAGGCCCAAGCCGACCAGCGCGGCGAGGACGCGCCGGCGTCGATAGACGGCACGCTGATGGCTGCGCGCCGGTCGGGGGCGGTACTGACGAAGATCGGGGTCGGCGACGCGGAGTCGCCGCACCGGAGCGGGACGGGGCGCGCCGTGATCGACAAAACGGTGGTCGACAAAACGGTGGTCGACAAAACGGTGGTCGACAAAACCGGGGTCTGGGAAACGGGGGTCTGGGAAACGGGGATCTGCGAAACGGGGCTCGAGCTGGAGAACTGCGGCCATGGTGTTGGCTCCTGAGGTCTGAACGCCGACGCTGGAGGCTGACGAGGTGATCGAAGCAGAGAGGTGAGACAGCTACGCCGGGACCCGGCGCTCGCTCGCTTCTCGGGAGGACCACGGTGGTCGAACGCCTGTTCGTTGTCAAGAGAAAATGCGAACGGGTGTTTGCCCCGAACGCGTGATCGTGTTACCGTGGTTCCATGCCCAAGCCTCCTACTTCGAACTCATCGGACCGCCCTATGAATCGCGCAGTGGACGTCGCCGTCGAAACGCCGGCCCGGCTCACCGCCCGGCAGCGCCAGGTGCTCGAATTCATCGATGCGCAGACGCGCGAGCAGGGCTATCCGCCCAGCGTCAGGGAGATCGGCGAGGCGGTCGGTCTGTCATCCCCGTCGACCGTGCACGCGCATCTGGCTGCGCTGCAGGACAAGGGCTACCTGCGTCGTGATCCGAGCAAGCCACGCGCCATCGAGGTAGCACTCGAACCGAGCACCGGCACGGTGATCGATCGGCGCCCGGTACGCAACGTCCCGCTCCTGGGCGATGTCGCCGCC
Organism: Actinomycetota bacterium; assembly: GCA_041691275.1. Classification (GTDB taxonomy): domain Bacteria; phylum Actinomycetota; class Acidimicrobiia; order IMCC26256; family PALSA-610; genus PALSA-610. Next base: position 3,698 of record JBEPUZ010000143.1, read on the forward strand.
GGTACCGGGGTGCTCGCCGCCGAGAACGTCGAGGAGGTCATCCCCGTCCCCACCGATCTCTGCGGCGACGGCGACCTGTTCATGCTCCGGGTCCGGGGCGAGTCGATGATCGAGGCCGGCATCTTCGACGGCGACTACATCGTCGCCCGTTCCCAGCCCACTGCCGAGAACGGCGACATCGTGGTAGCCGGCATCCCCGGCGAAGAGGCGACCGTCAAGACCTTCATCCGCAAGCGGCACAAGGTCATCCTGCGACCGGCGAACCGCCTGATGGACGATCTCGTCTACGAGCCGCTCGACGTGCAGATCTACGGCAAGCTCGTCACCCTGCTTCGGCGGATGTGATGCGGCACACGTGATCCAGCGGCTCGCGACTCAGGCAACGCCGAGGAACTTCTCCAGCAGTGCCAGGCATGCGTCGAGCTGGGCGCGTTCCACGCGCTCCTCCGCGGTGTGCGCGAGCTCAGGGTCTCCGGGTCCGAAGTTGCACGCGGGAATCCCGTGCGAGGCGAACCGGGCCACGTCGGTCCAGCCCAGCTTGGGTCGCACCGCGAGGTCGTACACGCCGGTCATCTCCGCGATGAGCGGATTCATCAGGTTCGGCGGCGCGGCCATCGACGCGTTCAGGACCTCGACGTCGTCCGCACCGGCGCTCGTGCAGAACGACACGACCTCCTGCACGGCATCATCCAACGAACGCGACGGCGCGTAGCGACGATTCACCACAACGGTGCACCGGTCGGGCACCACGTTGTTCGCGACGCCGCCGTCGATCCGCACGACCTGCAGCGATTCGCGGTACTCGAGCGAATCGACGTCGACCGTCGCCGCGGCGAAGTTGGCGCACCGCTCGAGCAGCGTGGATGCCCGGTGGATGGCGTTCGCGCCCATCCACGGCCGCGCCGAGTGCGCGCGGACTCCGTCGAAACCGGCGCGCACACTGATCGTTCCCTGGCAGCCGGCCTCGACCCAGCCCCCGGTCGGCTCGAGCAGGATCGCGAGGTCGCCCTGCACGAGCTCGGGCGCCTCCTCGAACAGGCGCCGCAGCCCGTTGTGCTCGTCGGCGACCTCTTCCCCGTCGTAGAGGACGATCGTGACGTCGAAGCGCGCCTTCTCGTTGGCGAGGTCGTCGGCGAGCGCGAGCATTACCGCGAGCCCACCCTTCATGTCGGCGGTGCCGAGCCCGTGCAGCACGTCGCCGTCACGGCGGGGCGCGGCGTTGCCGTTGGCAGGCACGGTGTCGATGTGACCGCCGAGCACCACCCGGCGCTCGCGACCAAATTCGGTTCGGGCGACGACGTTCGCACCGATCCGTTCGATCCGAAGCGCCGCCCTCCCCGCCCGCAACCGCGCTTCCACCACGTCGGCCAGCGCCGCCTCGGTACCGCTCACCGAGGGGATCTCGCACAGGGTCTCGGTGAGCGCGAGCAGATCGTGGCTCACGAAACGATGCCGTGCTCTCGCAGGATCGCGTTCAACTGGAGCTTGTCGTGGCCGGCACCTTCGGGCAGGTAGCGCAACACGAGCGCGCACGGCAGCCCGAAGGTCCCGCCCGCGAATTCCTTCATGCGCGTGCCCTGCACCACGACCGCGTTCTCCGGGATGATCCCGCGTGCGATCTCGGTGCCGGTGTCGGCCTCGATGACGGGCGTCGTCGACGTGAGGATGAGCCCGGCGCCGAGCTTGGCGCCCCGCCTGACGCGCGCGCCGCCGACAATCATGCAGCGCGATCCGATGAAGCAGTCGTCTTCGACCACGACCGGCACCGCTTCCGGCGGCTCGAGTACGCCGCCGATGCCGACGCCGCCCGACAAGTGGACATTCTTCCCGATCTGCGCGCACGACGCGACCGTGGCCCACGTGTCGACCATCGTGCCGCGGTCGACGTAGGCGCCGATGTTGACGTAGCACGGCATCAGGACGACGCTGGGCGCGAGATACGAACCGAAGCGCGCCGACGCTCCCGGAACGACCCGGACACCGGCCGCTTCGTACCCGTGCTTCAGCGGCAGCTTGTCGACGTATTCGAAGGGGCCCGCTTCGATGACGCCCATGTTGTTCACCCGGAACCACATGAGGATCGCGTGCTTGGCCGCTTCGTTGACGACCACCTCGCCGTCGACGACCTCGGCCACCCGGATCTCGCCCCGATCGAGCATCCCAATGACGGATCCGACGAGCTCGTGCGCATCGGCCAACGGCATGACGTCGCGCCACTCGTCACCCGCCTCGAACAGTTGTGTGACCTGCTTGGCGTAGTCCACTTCACTCCTCAGTCAGGATTCGAGGTTCGCAGAATGCCCGAGGCGATCGAGCGCGAGTTCGAGTCGCTCATTCGGTTGCACGAGCGCGATGCGCACGTGGTCGGCGCCCAGCGGACCGTACAGATCGCCGGGCGCTACGAGCAGACCGGCCGAGTGCGCGAGGCGGGATGCGATCTCCCAGCCGTCGTCGGCTCCGTCGGCCGAGCGCATCCACAGGTAGAACGTCGCCTCGCCCCCGTCGTGGATCAGGCCGTGCGGCGCGAGGGCCTCGCGCATCAGCTGCCGGCGTCCGGAATACCGGCCCCGCTGCACATCGACGTGCGCATCGTCGCCGAGCGCGGCGGATGCCGCGGCCTGCACCATCGTGGGTGCCATGAGCCCGGCGTGCTTGCGGGTCTCGACGAGGTACGAGACCAGATCGGGATCGCCCGCGTAGAAGCCGACACGCATGCCCGCGAGGTTCGAGCGCTTGGAGACGCTGTGCATTGCGAGCACGCCGTCGAGTCCGGTCGACAGAATCGTGATCGGATCCGGTGAGAATTCGCAGTAGCACTCGTCGCTCGCGACGACCACGTCGTGCGCCCGACCCCACGCCGCGGCCCGCGCGAAGTAGTCGGCGCCGGCAGTCGATGCCGACGGGTTGCCCGGTTCGTTGATCCAGAGCACGAGCGCACGCGCCGCGTCGGCGTCGCTGATGGCGTCGAGGTCGAGGTGCCACTGCGCGTCGAGCGGCACCGGAACCGCGCGACAACCGGCGAGGGTCGCTCCCATCTCGTAGCTGGGATACGCGATCGCCGGGTACAGCACCGTGTCGCGGGCCGGGTTGCGCAGCCGCAGGAGATGCGGCAGCGAGGCGACGAGCTCCTTGGTGCCCACGCACGCGCCGACGTGCACGCTCTCGACCACGACTCCGAACCGGCGCTCGATCCACGCGGCCGCCGCGGCTCGGAGTGCGGGCGTGCCCGCCGACGGCGGATAGCCGTTCGACGCCGCGAGCGCGTCGCTCGCGGCGCGGCTCGCAACGTCCGGAACGGGATCGCACGGCGTGCCGATCGAACAGTCGACCACTCCCCCCGGCAGGGAGTCGGCGAGCCGCTTCAGCGCGTCGAGCCGCTCGTAGGGGTACGGGGGCGGAACGAATCCTCCGGTGGCCGCCATCCATCGCGACACTAATCGGGCGCGCTCGCGTACTCCGAGAAGCGACCCGCCACCGCTTCCGGGAGGCGAGCGCGTACCCGCGTGGCTCGGTCGCCGTGCACCTCGATGAGCACCTCTCCAGCTCGGTGCAGCGCCGCGAGTACGTCGCCGCGGTCGTACGGAACGACGAACTCGCTGATCCGTGCGAGCGCGCGGAGCCGATCGCCGACAGCGACGAGGAGATCCGGGATCCCGGCGCCGGTCGCGGCCGAGATCGCGACAGAGCCCGGATACGCGACGAGGAGGACTTTGACGTCGTCGGGATCGGCGAGGTCGGTCTTGTTCCAGACGAGGAGCCGGGGAACCTCGTCGGCTTCGATCTCGTGAAGGACGGTGTCGACCGCGTGGATCAACACCTGCACGTCGACCGCACTCGCATCGACGAGGTGCACGAGCAGATCGGCGTCGACGACCTCTTCGAGCGTCGACCGGAAGGCCTCGACGAGTTGGTGCGGGAGCCGGCGCACGAACCCGACCGTGTCGGACAGCACCACCGTCTCTCCACCAGGTAGATGCAGTCGCCGCACGGTGGGATCGAGCGTCGAGAACAACTGGTTCTCGACGAGTACCCCGGCGTGGGTGAGCCGGTTGAGGAGCGTCGACTTCCCCGCGTTCGTGTAGCCGACGAGGGCGACGTGGGGAATGTCGCGGCGCTTGCGCGACTTGCGTTGCGTCGCCCGGGTCGCGGCGAGGCCGACGAGATCCCGTTCGAGCTTCTGCATCCGGCGCAGCAGCCGCCGCCGATCGACCTCGAGCTGCGTCTCGCCCGGTCCGCGCGTCCCGATACCGGCGCCCTGCTGGCTGAGTTGCAGACCCCGGCCGCGCAGTCGCGGCAGGCGATAGCGAAGTTGCGCGAGCTCGACCTGGACGGAACCCTCCTGGCTGGTCGCGTGCTGGGCGAAGATGTCCAGGATCAGCGCGACGCGGTCGACGACGTCGACCGCGAACAGCTTCTCGAGATTGCGTTGCTGGGCCGGCGTGAGCTCATCGTCGAAGATCACGACGTCAATGTCGAGTGCCTGACCGATCTCCCGCAGTTCCTCGGCCTTCCCCTTGCCGATGTAGGTCGCCGGGTCGGGGGTACGGCGCCGCTGGAGCTCGGTGTGCACGGGTTCGGCGCCGGCGGTCTGCGCGAGCAGCGCGAGCTCGACGAGGGAGGCCTCCGCTTCTTCGACCGTGGCGGCGCCGTAGGTGGTGCCGACGAGCAACGCCCGTTGGAGAACGCGTTCGAGATCGACCTCGGTCGCGGTGAGGCGGCGGCCTTGACGACTTTGGTGGCGGCGCGACCGATCGGTCACGAACGCAGCTTCACGGCGGCATCGGAGTTGAGGTCGAGGTTGACGTCGATGTCGAGGTCGAGGTCGAAGATGTGTTCGACCGGGCCGCCCAGGCGAACCGTCGGTCCGAGCACGACCAACAGGTCGCCGCCCGGAACGCAAACCCGCACCCGCTCCTCGACCACCCCGCGGTTGCGCGCGACCGCGGCCGCGGCACACGCACCGGTTCCGCACGAGAGCGTCTCACCGACACCGCGCTCCCACACCCGCATGTCGATGACGTCAGGCGGGTGGACCCGGACGAACTCGACGTTCGTGCGATGGGGGAACCGCACATCCATCTCGATCCGCGGTCCGTGCGCCGAGACCGGGACCGCGGCCGGGTCGATGACGAAGCACACGAGGTGCGGATTGCCGACGCTGGCGACGTCGCCCCAGTAGTCGACGCCGTCGAGGACGATCTCGACGTCTTCCTCGCCCAGCGTGACGGGACCCATTTCGACATCGGCCGCAATGACCGCGCCTGCGTCGTCCCGGATGAGCGATACCTCGCGGCGACCGGCCGCGGTCTCGACCGACAACGCACTCTCGGTTCCGAGGCCGGCCCGGGCCGCGACCCACGCGAGGCAGCGGATCCCGTTGCCGCTCATCTCGGCGTCTCCACCGTCGGCGTTCTGCAGCCGCATGGTGCAATCGAAACCGCTGGTCGCGTCGCCGGGACCGATCGTGATCAGACCGTCGGCGCCGACGCCGAAGTGGCGGTCACAGAGGCGAGCGACCGCTCCGGGCGCGAGCGGCCCCTCACCATCGAGCGCGAGGCGCACGATGAAGTCATTGCCGGTGGCGTGCAGTTTGGCGAGGTGAACCGTGGTCATGAGTGATCAGCTGCGAGGGTCGCGGGTGCCGGCTCCCAGAGTGCCATGACAACGTCGGCCAGGGCGTCGGGATTTCCGGCGGTCCCGAGCCATTGAATGCGCGGATCGCGGCGGAACCACATGCGCTGGCGCCGGGCGAACTGCCGGGTGCGGCGGACGGCCAGCTCGAACGCCTCGGCCGGCGTGGCGATCTCACCGTCGAAGTGGGCCAAGAGCTCCTTGTATCCGATCGCCTGCGCGGCCGTGCGTGAAAGTCCCCCACGCCGTGTTTCCCCGGCGCGTGTCCCCCCAACCCGTGTCGGGGATTCCTCCGAGGATTCCCCGGAACGGAGCGCGGCGAGGGCACGGACCTCAGCTTCCAGCCCACCGGACCGCATGGCGGCGAAGCGGGCCGCGATACGACGAGCGAGCTCGGCGCGAGGAAGCCAGATCCCCACGAGCGCGATGTCGATCACGGGCGGGCCGTATTCGGTGAGGCCGGACCCGAAGGAGGAGAACGTGCGCCCGGTGATCTCGAGTACCTCGAGCGCGCGCACGATCCGGCGTTCGTTGCCGGGCTCGATACGCGTCACCGCGACTGGGTCGGCCGCCGCGAGTCGCTCGTAGGCACGACCGAGACCGGACGGCGTCGCGGTCTCCTGTTCGAGCCGGGCCCGCACGCCGAGATCACGGGGTGGCACATCGAGACCGTCGACCACGGCCCGGACGTACAGACCCGTGCCGCCAACGAGCAGGGCCCGATGGCCACGTGCTTCGATCGCGTCGATCGCGGTCCGGGCCGCGCACTGGGTCGCGCGCACCGACCATTCCTCGGACGGGTCGGCCACGTCGACGAGATGATGCGGCACCGACGCCCGCTCGGACACAGTCGGCTTGGCGGTCCCGATGTCGAGTCCGCGGTACACCTGCATCGAGTCGAGCGACACGATCTCGACATCGCTGAACGCCTGCGCCACTGCGAGCGCGACCGCGGATTTGCCCGACGCGGTCGGACCGACGATCGCGAGGTGGCGGGTCACACCACCGCGACCGGGATGCGCACGAGGCGACGGGGCGCCAAGCGGACGAGTCCGACCAGATCGCCGCGTAGGAAGTGCGGGGCGGCGCTCGCGATGCGGACGGAGACGAGCTCCCCGGCCCTGGTCGTCGGCAACGGCGCGAAGTGGACGAGCTTGTTCTGACGGGTGCGCCCCGACCAGAACGCCGGGTCCTTCCTCGACGGGCCGACGACCAGCACCTCTTCGTCGCGGCCGATCCGGCCTTCATGCTTACGGAGCGCGTGGCCCTCCACGATCTCGACCAGGCGTGACATCCGGTCCTGCACGACCGCGGGGTCGACGAAATCGTCGGTCATGAGCGCCGCTTCGGTGCCGGGCCGGGGCGAGAACACGAACGTGTAGGCGGCGTCGTACTCGGCTTCGTCGGCGATCTCGAGCGTGCGGGCGAAGTCGGCCTCGGTCTCGCCCGGGAATCCCACGATGATGTCGGTCGTGACCGCGAGATCGGCGATCGAGGCGCGGGCCGAGCGCAGGCGCTTCATGTAGCGCTCGGCGGTGTAGCCGCGATGCATGCGCGCCAATGTGTCATCGCTGCCCGATTGCAGCGGAAGATGCAGGTGCTCGCACACGTGCGCGCACTCCCCCATCGCCGCGATCGTCTCGGGTCGAAGATCTTTCGGGTGCGGCGAGGTGAAGCGGATCCGCTCGATGCCGTCGACCGCGTTAAGCGTGCGCAACAGGTCGGCGAACTGCGGCCGGAACTGTCCCGCCCCGAGATCGCGACCGTACGAGTTGACGTTCTGACCCAGAAGCGTGATCTCGAGCACGCCATCGCGGGCGAGATCCTCGACCTCGTGCACGATGTCACCGGTACGCCGGCTGACCTCTTTGCCCCGCACCGACGGCACGATGCAGAACGCGCACGAGTTGTCGCAGCCGATCTGGATCGTGACCCAAGCCGAATGGTCGTCGTCGCGCCGGGCCGGCAGCGCCGACGGGTACGCCTCGTGCTCGTCGAGAATTTCGACGACGGGGCCGTTGGCGCGAGCGTCGCGTAGGAGTGCGGGCGCGTGGGCGAGATTGTGGGTGCCGAACACGACGTCGACGAAGGGCGCCCGTTCCCGGACTCCTTCTCGATCCTTTTGGGCCAGGCACCCGCCGACCGCGATCTGAAGATCGGGTCGCGCTGTCTTCAACACCTTGAGATCGCCGAGATGGGCGTACAGCTTGTTGTCCGCATTCTCACGGATGCAGCAGGTGTTGAGCACCACGACGTCGGCCTGGGCCAGATCGTCGGTTGGCTCCATGCCGTCCGCGGCGAGCACCCCCGCGATGCGCTCGGAATCGTGCTCGTTCATTTGGCACCCGTAGGTGCGTACGTAGAAGTGCCTGGTCATGAAACCGGGAGTCTACGGGTCGGGTTCCGGCCGCCGACCGGGATAGCGCCCTGTGGAGGAGGGCCGCGAGCGGGGGGCGGGGGCGGGGGGGGCGGCGGGGGCGGGCGCG
>JBEPUZ010000144.1:0-11707 GCA_041691275.1 Actinomycetota bacterium
TCGCTCGCAAACAGGAGCGCGTGCTCGCGGCCGAGACCGCGTCCTGCGCCGGTGATGATCGCGACGCGCCCATCGAGTGCACCCATGTATCGCTCCTTGTCGAGGAAGGAGCAGATCGTAGGCAGCCCCGGCGGCCGAGGCTCAACCCGTCCGGGGATTGAAGGTCAGGTCGACCGACGAACCCCGCGCGAGCTCGCCACCCAATGGGTTCTGGCCTATGACGACACTCGCGTCAGAGTTGAAGTCCTTGAGCGCCCCGTGGACGAGGCCGCGTGCGGCGAGATCGCTTCTCGCCTGCGCGTACGTCTCGAAGCGGACATCCGGGACCCCGACCAGGTCGGGGCCCTTCGAGATGAAGAGGGTCACCGTCGCCCCGAACGGCGCCGTCGTGTTCACGGCCGGGGTCGCCTTGACGACGCGCCCGATCGTGATGGTCGGGGAGAAGACGTCGTCCGGGGCGCGCACCACCTTGAACTTCGCGGCGACGAGCGCCTTCGACGCATCCGGGAACAACTGACCCGAGACGTCGGGGATCTTCACGGGCGCGTGACCAGAGCTGAGCAGCACCTTCACCGAGCCGTCCGGCGCGACGCTCGTACCGCCCGGCGGGTCGACCGAGATCACGTAGCCGGTCGGGATCGTCTCGTTGGTGGCGGACGGAGGCGCGGCGGGCGCGATGAGACCGGCCGCGTCGAGCGCTTTCTTGGCGGCCGCCCACGGCGTGTTCACGACCTTCGGCACCAGGACCGGAGCCGGTCCCCCCGACACGACCAGCGTGATCCTGTGCGCCGACGTCGACCCGCCTGCCGCCGGGCTCTGACGGATCACGGTGCCCTTCGGATCGGGCGCCGACTGCGTGGTGGACGAGACGACGAAACCCTTCTGCTTCGCCGCCGCGGTCGCCTGCTCGATCGTGAGCCCCCGGAGGCCCGGGATCAACAGCTGAGTACCGCCGCTCACCTGCGCGAGCGCAACACCCGCCAGCGCGACGATCAGGATCAACACCGCCGACACGATCCATGGCACCAAGCGGCGCTGCCCGGGAACCCGGGCCTTGCGCTCCGTCTTGGTCTCGGTCTGGACCGCGACAATCGCGGCATCGACCCGGCCGGAGTCGGCCGCGTCCTGGTCGAAGAACGGCGCGGTCGAGCGTTCGGGCACCGCCCGGGTCGGGTGCGGATCGGCCCGGTCGACCATGCCCGCGAGCGTGAGCGGGGCGGGCGGCGGCAGCTTGTCGGCCGCGTCGGAGATGGCCTGGCGCAGCGTGCCCGCGTCGGGATAGCGATCGTCGGGATCGATGGCGCCGACGCGGTCGATGATCGATTCGAGCGGCCCGAGCGCTTCGGTCGCGACGAGCGGCTCGAGCGTGCGCGCCGCGAGCATGCCGAGCGTGGTGTCGGCCGCGAACGGCAATCGACCAGTGACGCTCTCGACGAGGACGAGCGCAAGCGAATACAGATCGGAGCGGGCATCGAGCTGTGAACCCCGCGCCTGCTCCGGCGACGCGTAGCGAGCCGTCCCGAACACCGCGCCGGCGGGCTCGGTCCAACTGGCTTCCGCGAGAGCGCGCGCGAGCCCGAAGTCGGCGACCCGGACGATGCCGTGCTCGTCGAACAAGAGGTTCGCGGGCTTGATGTCGCGGTGCAGCACGCCCCGCGTGTGGGCGTACTCGAGCGCGGAGGCGACGTCGCGACCCACACGCGCGGCCTGGGGAACGGTGAGGAACGTCTCCTGGTCGAGGATCGACCGGAGTGAGCCGCCCTCGAGCAGCTCCAGGACCATGAACGGAACGTCGTCGTCGCCCCAGTCATGCACGGTGACGATGTGCGGATGGTGCAACGAGGCCGCGAGCTGGGCCTCGGCCCGGAACCGGCGCAGGAACGCGGCGTCCTCGGCCAGCGCCGCGTGGAGCACCTTGACCGCGACCCGGCGCTTCAGCCGGGTGTCCTCGGCCACATAGACCCGGCCGCTGGCGCCGGTACCGATGGCCGCCTGCAGCAGGTACCGACCTGCGAGAACCCGGCCTGCGAGGTCGCTCACCGCATTGCCGGCCATGGGATCAACGGTACCGGCAAGGTGCGCGCGAGCCGCGTCACGAAGCGGTCGAGCCCGTTCCCCGATGCGGTCGTGGCAACGGTAGGTTCACTTCCGTGTCGCTCACCCGACCCCGCAACCCCGTGCGCGTCGCCATCGTCGCAGGCGTGCTGATCGTCGGCGTCAACGTACTGATCTGGGGTGGCCGCTCGCAGGTGAACGGGCCCGCCACGATCCAGCGCCCGGCCGAGATCGTCGTCCTCGAACCGAACGAGAGCGACCAACTCCTCCCCCAGGGTGAGGTGGGTGCTCAGCTCCGCGCCAACCTCACCGGTCAGATCGCGATCGACGGAAAGATCATCCCGCAGGACCAGATCCAGTCGACACCGAGTCTCGGAACGATCAGTTTCGACCCCGGCCCAGGCAAGGACATCCAGGAGTTCGCCAAGGGCGGCCACACCGCCGTGCTCCAGTGGTGGCCGATCACGTTCGCGACCGCCGAGGCGGCCAAGGCCAAGCACGAGCTGCGCAGCTACACCTGGTCGTTCAACGTCGGCTGACCGCTCGCGAGCAGGGCTTCGAAACCCGCCCCGTCGAGCACAGTGACGCCGAGCTCCTCCGCCTTGGCCAGCTTCGATCCCGGGCTCTCGCCCGCGACGACGTAGCTCGTCTTCTTCGAGACGCTGGTGGTGACCTTCCCCCCGCGCGCCTCGATCTCGGCCGCGGCCTCGTCGCGCGTACGGTCCTCGAGTGAGCCGGTGAGCACGAACGTGAGTCCGGCGAACGATGCGTCGACGATCTCACGCTGCTGACCGCGATCACCTTCGAGGTTCACGCCGGCGGCCGCGAGCCTCTCGACGAGGCGCCGATTGCGATCGATCGAGAACCACGTGCCGATGCTCTGCGCGATCGTGGGTCCGACCCCGTCGATCGTGGTGAGCTCGTCGACCCCGGCCGCCATGATCGCGTCGAGGTCGGCGAACGAGCGGGCAAGCGCCTGCGCGGCGGTGGGTCCGACGTGGTTGATGCCCAGTCCGACGAGCGCACGCCACAACGGCCGCGCCTTCGAGGTCTCGACGCCATCGACGATGAGTTGCGCCGACTTCGTGCCGATACGTTCGAGCGGAACGAGCCGCTCGACCGTGAGCGCGTACACGTCGGCCGCGTCCTCGAGCAGATCCGCCTCGACGAACTGCCGCACGTGCTCTTCGCCGAGCCCTTCGATGTCCATCGCGCCCCGACCGGCCCAATGCACGAGTCGCTGCACGCGCTGCGCGGGGCAGTCGACGTTCACGCAGTGGTGATTCGCCTCACCCTCGACCCGCACGAGGGGCTGACCGCACTCGGGGCACTTCTTCGGGAACTTCCACGGCTTCGTCGACGGCGGCCGCTTCGACAACACCGGACCGACGACCTCGGGGATCACGTCGCCCGCGCGCCGCACCACCACGGTGTCACCCGGACGTACATCCTTGCGGGCGACATCGTCCTCGTTGTGCAGTGTCGCCATGCCGACGTTCGCGCCCCCGACGAATACGGGCTCGAGCACGGCGAACGGGGTCGCGCGCCCGGTGCGGCCGATGCTGACCATGATGTCGCGGAGCACGGTGGTCTTCTCTTCGGGCGGGAACTTGTACGCGATCGCCCAGCGCGGAGCGCGTGACGTCATGCCCATCTCGGTCCGTTGGCCGAGATCGTCGACCTTCACCACGACACCGTCGATCTCGTAGCCGAGTGAATGCCGGTTCGCTTCCATGCGTTCGCAGAACCCGTATACGCGTTCGAGGTCGTCGATCGCTTCGATGCGATCGTTGACGGGGAAGCCGAGCGTCCGGAGCCAGTCGAGCGTCTCCTGATGGCTGCGCAGGCGGGGACCGCCCTCCTTCGCGCCAAGTTGGTAGGCGTAGAGCGTGAGGTCACGCGTCGCGGTGATGCCCGGATCCTTCTGGCGCAAGCTGCCCGCGGCGGCGTTGCGCGGACTCGTGAACAGACGCTCCCCGGCCTCGCCCTGGCGCTGGTTCAACGCCTCGAACGCCGACAACGGCATGAACACCTCGCCGCGCACCTCGAGCAGTGCGGGGAGATCCTTCGCCTTCCCTTTGAGCTTCTGGGGCACCGCACCGATGGTGCGCAGGTTCTCGGTGACGTCTTCGCCCGTCACGCCGTCGCCGCGCGTCGCGCCGACCGTGAAGACCCCGTCGACGTACTGCAGCGAGATCGCGAGCCCGTCGAGCTTCGGCTCGGCGACGAAACGGATCGGCTCCGTGATCAGGCGCTGGATGCGCACGCCCCACGCGAGCAGCTCGTCGCGTGAGAACGCGTTGTCGAGCGAAAGCATGCGCACGCGGTGCACGACGGGCGCGAACGTCGATGCAGGACGCCCTCCGGGACGTTGCGTAGGCGAGTCGGCGGTGACCAGCGAGGGGTATTGCGCCTCGAGTTCGCGCAGCTCCCGTACCAACGCGTCGAACTCGGCGTCGGCAAGCTCGGGCTCGTCGAACACGAAGTACCGCTCGTTGTTGTACTCGATGACCTCGCGCAGTTGCGCGACGCGCTCGACGGGATCTCGGGCCGGCTCTTGCCTCGGTTCTTTCGAACGGCGTGTGGCCACGCCGGGAATCTAGGCGCCGACGGCGAGCTTGGTCGCGGCCGCCTGGTCGTGCACGCGGTCGCCGATCTCGCGTGCGAGCAGCAGCGCGTGCTCGGCCTGACTCACTCCATGCCCGGCCAGGCCGCACGCGGGCGTGACCAACGCCTGCCCGCGCAGCTGGACGGGATCGCAGCCCCGGCGGGTCAGCTCGCACCAGGCGTCGAGCAGCGCCTTCCACAACGGTTGGGGCTGCTCGCCGACCGGACGGTGCGTCGGGATGGCTCCCCACGCGATCCAGCCGCCACCGTCGAGGAACCGCGACAGCGACGTGGCGTCGTCGAGGTGGAGCGCGTCGACGTCGAAGTGGATCACCTGCGGTCCTGCATCGAGGGCGAGGCGCAGGTCACCGCGACCGCAGACGTGCACGCCGGAGACGCCACTGCACGCGGCCAGCGCGCTCGACAGCAGGTCGGTGGCGACCTCGCGATCGATCGGGCCCTCGGAGTCGCGCCAGCACACCAGCGCGGGCTCGTCGAAGAAACAGACGAGGCCGGCGTCGGGAAGGCTCGTCGAGACCAGCTCGGCGATCGCCGCGGCCCAGGCGCGCGCGACACGCGCGCCGAGCGGGAACGCGTGTCCGCCGTCCATGCCCGCGTCGACGAAGGCGACGCCGAGCGTCAACGGACCCGCGACTTGCACCTTGATCTGCTTCGGCGGTTTCGGCTGCCGTTGCGCGACCTCGAGGAACGTCAACAGTCCGGCGTGCGTCTCGTCGTCGAAAATGGTCTTGAGCCGACCGACGGGATCGACCTCGGAGGTCAGCTCGATAGTGCCGTCGTCGTGCACCACGACTCCGGGGACCGCGCCCGCCGACTGCGCGACGACGCCTTCGCGCCGGGAACGCAGAGGCAGCTGCGGGGCCGCGGGCAGCTCCGGCAGGCAGCGCAGCGTAAGGGCCGCGGCCGCATGCGCATCCAGGTGCGGAAGGCTCCCGATTGCGGTCGCCGTGCCCGCGCTGATCGCTCCGCCAAGCAGTGATTCAGCCATGAAGATTCGTAGGATAGGGCGACGCCGACACACTCGACGAAGCGGAGTGCACGTTGATTTGGCTGTGGTGCACACGGGTGATGTGGGCGCTTTTGCCCGTGACCGCGGGCACCGCGTTGGCTGACGCGACCGTCAGTTGGTCGACCGCGCCCGCGCGCGCCACGGCGGTCATCCTCTGGCTTGTCTGGGCCGCGGGATTGCTCGCACTGTTCGCGCCGCGCCCGTGGGGCCTCACGTTGTTGCGCGTCGTCGCGCCGTGCGGGTTCCTCTGCGTGGTGCTGTCGCTGACGTCGACGTCAGGAGCGTCCGCCGCGCTGGCTCTGCTTGGCAGCGGGTTTGCCGCAATCCTCGCGTTGTCGGCGCCGATCGCGATGGCCACCGCGAACGCGCTCGCGTACGGCGACGAGGAACGATTCGTCCTCCGCATACCAATGCCGCTCCTGCTCGCGCCGATCCCGATCGCGATCCTCGTCACCGGATTCGGTGCCGTGGCCGGACCGCTCCTGTTGGCCGACGAGCGTTACGCGGTCGGCGCGATCGCGACGATCGTCGGGGTCCCGGTCGCCGCGCTCATCGTGCGCGCGTTGCACCCGTTGTCGTGCCGGTGGTTCGTGTTGGTCCCCGCCGGGATCGCGATCGCCGATCCGCTCACGCTCACCGAGCCCGTGCTCGTACGCCGCGAGCACATCGAGTCGGTGCGCAGGACGACGACCACCGCACTCCCGGCCAGTGCGCTCGACCTGCGGCTGGGAACGCTCGCCGGCAGTGTGCGCATCGAGCTCACCGAGCCCGTCGAATTCGGGCGCCGGCGCGGACGGGCGAACGCGGAGATCCTCAGTACACAGCTCGTCACGGTCGCGGTCGCACGGGCGGATACTGCGATCGCACACGCGCGCGGCCGGCGTATCAACGCCTAAACGCGCGACTCAGCGGGCGACGATGCCTCCGCCGCAACAAACATTGCCGTCGTAGAACGCGACCACCTGCCCGGGCGAGATCCGCGGCTGTGGTGACGCGAACTCGAGTACGTCACCGGCAAGCGTCGCGGGGAACGGCGTTCCGTGTGCACGTGCCTGCGCCTGCATCTCGTCGGGGAGCGCGCGTGAGAGCAGGACGTCGCGCAGCACGATGCGATCCTGCAGCAGCGCGTCGCGCGGCCCGACCGTCACGGTCGCCGTACCGACCGTGATGTCGGTGACATAGCGCCGTTCGCCGACCGCGACGCCGAGTCCGCGGCGCTGACCGATGGTGAACGCGTCGATCCCGTCGTGGGCACCCACGACTGCACCATGCTCGTCGACGATACTTCCCGATCGTCTCGGTATGCGTGCGCCGAGGAACGCCTCCCGGCCGCCGCGCTTGATGAAGCACACATCCATACTTTCGCGCTTCTCCGCCGTACGGAGCTCGAGGGCGCGGGCGCGGTCGCGCACTTCGGCCTTCGTCATCTCCCCCACCGGCAGCATGACCCGCGCGAGCTCCGCCGGACCGAGCATGTACAGCACGTACGACTGATCCTTGGCGGGATCGGCCGCACGAGCGAGCGCGGGACCGTCGTCGGTGGCGACGATGCGTGCGTGATGACCGGTGGCGACGAACTCGAAGTCGAGTTGACGGGCCCGTTCGAGCACGCGGCCGAACTTCATGGTGCGATTGCATTCCACGCACGGGTTCGGCGTCTCGCCCGCGGCGTACGCGTCGACATAGGGCTCGACCACGGCGGCTTCGAAGGCATCGGCGAAGTTGAACACGTAGTGCGGGATGCCTATCTGCGCCGCGACCCGGCGCGCGTCTTCGACGTCGGAGACGCTGCAACAGCCGCTGTCACTCTCTCCGCCCCAGAGCTTGAGCGTCACACCGGTGACGGCGTGTCCCTGTTCGTGCAGCAGAGCCGCCGCCACCGAGGAATCGACACCGCCGCTCATCATGACCATGACCCGCGCCATCACGACACCCGCAGCTTGGCGACGACATCGGGCACGATCGCGAGCGCGGTCTCGACGTCGGCTGCCGTTGATGCGTAGCCCAGCGAGAAACGCACCGACGAGAGGGCTCGGGTGCGGAGCATCCCCATCGCGAGGAGCACGTGGGACGGATCGACCGCGCCGGAACTGCACGCCGAACCGGAAGCGGCCATCACACCTTGCTGATCGAGCGCGACCAGCAACGTTTCTGCCTCCACACCGTCGATCGCACAGTGCAAAAGCCCGGCGACCCGCGCCTGCGGATCGCCGTTCCGGTGGAACCCGGCGATCTGGGCGGCGAGTCCGCGTTCGAGCTCGTCGCGGAGCACGGCGATGCGCGCGGTCTCCTCGGTCCGGCGCTCGTGCGTGATCCGCAGCGCGGTCGCGAACGCGACGATGCCGGCGACGTTCTGGGTGCCCGCGCGCCGACCCTGCTCGTGGCCGCCGCCTTCGACCAGAGGAACGAGCGAGGTGCCGTCGCGCACCACGAGCGCCCCGACTCCCTTGGGTCCGCCGAACTTGTGGCCCGAGATAGCGACGAGGTCGACCCCGGCGGTGAGTGGCCCGAAGTCGAGCCACTGGGGAGCCTGGACCGCGTCGGTGTGCATCACGGCCCGAGGTGCGTGCGTGCGCACCTGCCGGACGATCTCTGCAACGGGCTGGCGCACGCCGGTCTCGTTGTTGACGAGCATCACCGACACGATCGCGGTGCGGTCGTCGAGCTGCGCCGTCAGTGCGTCGACATCGACCACGCCGCCGGCCCCGGCACCGATGCGCGCGACCCGAAAGCCGTCGGCCTCGAGCCGGGCGGCGGCGCCCAGCACCGCCTTGTGCTCGATGCCGGAGGTGACCACGCCGTCGAGGCCGGGATCGAGCGCCCGGGCGGCCGCGGCCGCGCCCTTCACGGCCAGGTTGTCGCTCTCACTGCCGCCGCCCGTGAACACGACCTCAGCCGGCCGGCAACCGCATACTTCGGCGACCGACTCCCGGGCCTCTTCGAGCGCGGTCTTCGTCGTGCGAGACGCACCATGCGCGCCGGACGGATTCCCCGCATGCTCGGCCAGGAACGGCAACATCGCCGCGATGGCCTCCGGCCGCATCGGAGTGGACGCCGCGTGATCGAGATAGGCCGTCCCGGGGGACGCCGAAGCCGGATCGGAGGCGGGCGGGATCGGCACCCGTCCAGGCTACGGCGGAGCCCGGGGAACACAGTCCCTGCCCCAGGCGTTCACCTGGGTGTGGGTGTCGGTTCACCTGATGCGGGTGTAGTTGTCACACCCGAAGGAGATACTTCGATCATGAGCGAGCGGAGCACAGCCACCAAGGAGATCGGCGACAGCCAGCTTCGGTTGCTGCCCGGAGGGTCGGTCACGAAACGACCCGATTGGCAGCTCGACGAGCGCACACGATCGGTCGGACGCATCGGGGTCGCCCAGGCCCGCGAAGTCCTCCGTCAAGCGCGTCCGCCCGAACCAAAGCTGCCCCAGCCGGTCCGCAAAGCCAGCTAGCACCTCTCCGGTCTCAGCCGGAGAAGCGGTCGAGCAGGTGTCGTGCCGCGGCCGTCGGCGACGTTCGGCCCGCGACCACGTCGGCTTCGAGCGTCTCCAGGTCGGCGCCGACCCGGGGAGCCGCGCGAAGGCGCTCCAGGAGGGTCTCGGAGACCTCTGACCACATCCACTCCCGGGCCTGCTCGCCCCGGCGGGTCGCGAGGCTTCCCGATGACTTCGCCTTCGCGATGTACTCCTCGACCACCGACCAGACCTCGCCGATGCCCTCGCCGAGGAGTGCCGAGCACGACACGACGCGCGCGACCCAACCGTCGGGGCGGGCCCGCAGGAGATGGAGCGCGTGGCCGTAGTCGCTCACGGTGTGACGGGCCAGATCGGCGAGCGCGCCGTCGGCCTTGTTGACGACGACGAGATCGGCGAGCTCGACGATGCCCCGCTTGACCCCTTGCAGCTCGTCGCCGGCGCCGGGCGCGAGCAGCAGCGCGAAGACGTCGACCATCCCCGCGACCGCAACCTCGGACTGACCGACCCCGACCGTCTCGACGAGCACCACGTCGAATCCGGCCGCTTCGCAGAGCAGCATCGCTTCGCGCGTGCGCCGGGCGACGCCCCCGAGCGTCCCTTTCGACGGCGACGGGCGGATGAACGCGTGCTCCGAGCGCGACAGCTGCTCCATACGGGTCTTGTCGCCCAGGATCGAGCCGCCGCCGCGCGTGCTCGACGGGTCGACGGCGAGCACCGCCACCTCGTGTCCGGCCCCGACGAGGTTCAGCCCCAGCGCTTCGATGAACGTCGACTTCCCCGCGCCCGGCGCGCCACTGATGCCCACTCGGGTCGAGCCCCCGGTGAACGCCATGAGCTCGTCGAGCAAGCCCGCGGCCTCGTCGCGGTGATCGGCGCGCGTCGACTCCGCGAGCGTGATCGCGCGAGCGAGCGACCGACGATCGCCGGCGCGCACCGCGTCGGCGAGAGGACTCACGCGGCGGGATTGCGCCGGATCAGCGTCAACACGTCGGCGGCCGCCTGCAAGATGTTGCTGCCGGGACCGAACACCGCCGCGACCCCCGCGTCGTGCAGGAACCCGTAGTCGGAGGCCGGGATGACACCGCCGACGACCACGATGATCTCGTTGGCGCCCTGGGCTCGCAACGCGTCGATGAGCTGGGGCACGAGGGTCTTGTGACCGGCGGCCTGGCTCGAGATGCCGACGACGTGCACGTCGTTCTCGATCGCCTCGCGAGCAGCTTCCTCCGGCGTCTGGAACAGCGGGCCCACATCGACGTCGAAGCCGAGGTCGGCGAACGCGGTCGAGATCACGTGCGCGCCGCGGTCGTGCCCGTCCTGGCCGAGCTTGGCCACGAGGATACGGGGCCGACGACCTTCTTCGGTCGCGAACGCCGCGACCTCCTTGCGGATCCGCTGGAACTCCTCGTCGTCGGAGTAGGCGCCGCCGTACACACCCGAGATCGTACGGATGTTGGCGCGGTAACGGCCGAACACCTCCTCGAGCGCGTCGGAGATCTCGCCGACCGTCGCCCTCGCCCGCGACGCTTCGATCGACAGTGCGAGCAGGTTGCCGTCGGCCTTCGCACCCTCGGTCAGCGCCGCAAGCGCAGCCTTGACCCCGGCCGGATCGCGCTCCGCCTTGATGCGCTCGAGTCGCACGATCTGTTGACGGCGTACTTCGGTGTTGTCGATCGTGCGGGTGTCGATCGCCGACTCCTTGTCGAGCCGGTACTTGTTCACGCCGACGAGCACTTCCTCGCCCCTGTCGACGCGCGCCTGGCGCCTCGCCGCCGCCTCTTCGATGCGGAGCTTCGGCATCCCCGATTCCACGGCCCTGGTCATCCCACCCAGGCCTTCGACCTCTTGGATCAACTCCCACGCTTCGTTGGCGAGCGACTGCGTCAACGCCTCGACGTAATACGAGCCGCCGAGCGGATCGATCACATGGGTGACGCCGGTCTCCTCCGCGAGGATCAGCTGCGTGTTCCGCGCGATGCGGGCCGCGAAGTCGGAGGGCAACGCGATCGCCTCGTCGAAGCCGTTGGTGTGCAGGCTCTGCGTACCGCCGAGCACCGCGGCCAACGCTTCGTACGCAGTGCGCACGACGTTGTTGTACGGGTCCTGCTCCATGAGCGACACGCCCGAGGTCTGGCAGTGCGTACGCAGCATCTTGGAGCCCGGCTTCTGCGCGCCGAGGTCGGTCATGATGCGCGCCCACAACAAGCGCGCCGCGCGCAGCTTCGCAACCTCCATGAACAAATTCATGCCGATCGCGAAGAAGAACGACAACCGACCCGCGAACTCGTCAACCGACAGACCGCGCGACGCGGCAAAGCGCGCGTACTCGAGGCCGTCCGCGAGCGTGAAGCCGAGCTCCTGCACCGCGGTCGCGCCCGCTTCTTGCATGTGGTAGCCGGAGATCGAGATCGAGTTGAACCGCGGCATGTAGTTCGCGGTGTGATCGATGATGTCGCCGACGATCCGCATGCTGGGCTCGGGCGGATAGATGTAGGTGTTGCGGACCATGAACTCTTTGAGGATGTCGTTCTGGATCGTCC